>CAWEHT010000001.1:0-8268 GCA_963808455.1 uncultured Chloroflexia bacterium
CGCTGAGCGCGGTGGCCATGTCGAGGTAGCTCTCTTCCTCGACATAGATCTCCTTGCCGAGGGCGCCCAGGATGGCCTGTGCCTGCCGGTGCGCTTTTTCGCTTACTTCAGCCGTTGCCGTCCACACGGTCATGCCGAGGCCGAGTTGCCCGGGGGTGTTGGGCATGGCCCGGACAACGGCCCCCACGCCGAGCTCCCCGCGATCACGCCGATGCGCGTGCCGGCGATGATGCTGAGGACCGATGCCCCACAGCTCACCTGCCCGCGCAGCTCCGCCAGCACCCTGGGCAGGATCTGCGGTTTGACGCTCAGCACGACGATTCCGCCTGCCGCGCCTGCCGTCGCGTTGTCGACCGTCGTTCGCACACCGTACCGGCCGTGCAGCTCCTGCCCGCGCTCCGCGGCGGGCCGCTGGCGATGATGTGTCGGGGGTCGATGAGATTATGGGCCAGGATCCCTTTGATCATGGCTTCTGCCATGGCCCCTGACCCGATGAAGCTGAGCGTTGCATCTTGCAGAACGATGGCCCTGTCTGTCACTTGTGGCTTCCTTGATCGAGCCTCACGCAAGACCTTTCCCCAAAGATCGCCCTTCCGATGCGAACCATGGTCGCGCCTTCCTCGACGGCTACCTCGAAATCGTCGGTCATGCCCATCGAAAGGTGCGGCCATTCAAGGTGCGGGAAGCGGCGGGCCAGGTCGTCACGCAGTGCGCGCAGACACCCGGAAGATTGGGCGTACTTCCTCCGGGTCTCCGGCGATAGGTGCTATGGTCATCAGCCCTTCCAGCCGGAGGGCTGGCGGCGCCTGCGTCGCGTCTGGAGCGCGCCACACGCTGATGGCCGCGACGACCTCGGGCACGTCGGCGGGAGACAGCCCGAACTTGCTCGCCTCGCCGGACACGTTGACTTCCAGGAGGATCGGCAGAGGACGCCCGGCATTTGAGTTGGCCGCGCGCAGGCGTTCGGCCAGCTTGAAGCTGTCGAACCGAATGGACCATGCTGGCCCAAGGCAACACGTCACGCGCCTTGCGGCTCTGCACGTGGCCGACCATGTGCCAGATCGGCGCCTCTGCGCAGACCGTGGGGCCTGCTTCCTGGCCAAGGAGCGTTGAAACGGCAGCAGCTTTCGGCCCGGCCTCTTCGACCCGGTTCTCGCCGAAGACCCGCAGCCCGGCGCGCCAGGCCATGGCCACCGCCTCCGGCCCCCAGGTCTTGCTCACCGCCACGAGTGTGACCGACTCCGGCGCGGTGTCCGGCCCGCCGGGCGGCGGCCTCGATGCGCTCTCGTACACCGGCGATGCGCTCCGCGAGCTGCCCTTCCTCGGTATCTCTTGATGGGGCACCCTCCGCGGGATCGCTTCGCAGAAGTGATGTTCCGGGAAGCTCATCACCAACCATGATTTTACCCCTTCAATTGCATTATGGCCCCGAAATGGCCGGTCGTGCCCTTGCTCGCCCGGTATGAGAAGAACTCGTCCCTGTGGCAAGCCGTGCAGATGCCTGCCAATTCGACCTTCCCTACGCCTGCCTCCTTGAGCCAGCGCGCGTTGGCGGCCCACAGGTCGAAATGGGGCCTACCCGGGCCGCTAACCAACAGCTCGTTTCCGCGGCTCACCGGCTCATCGGGCGTGCGGAAAGCCTCCAGCACGGCATCGACGACCTCCTGGCCCACTTCGTAGCAACATGGACCGATGCTCGGGCCGATAGCTGCGATCATGTCTGCCGGCCGGCAGCCGAACGCCTCGCTCATGGCTGTGACCGTGGCGCGGCGTGATGCCAAGCACTGTCCCCGCCAGCCGCTGTGGACGAGCCCGATTGCATGGCGGCATGGATCATAGATCAAGACCGGCACGCAGTCCGCGTAGCGTAACAACAGGGGCACCCCTGCCTGATCCGTGATCAGAGCATCATAGCCGGGCAGCACCCGGCCGCGATCGTCCCTATCGACGCGCCGCACGTTTGCCGTGTGGCGTTGGTTGGGGCTCACCAGGTCCTGGCGGCGCACGGCCAGGGCGGCGCAGGCGCGCGCCAGGTTCTCTTCCACCGCGCCCACGTCGTCGCCGTTCTTGGTCAGGTTGAGCGTCGCGTACGGCCCGCTGCTGACACCACCGTGGCGCGTTGTGATCCCGTGTTGAAGCTCGGCGCAGACGTCCAGCCCGGCAAATGTGTAATAGGCCAGGTCACTATGCTGATGGCGATCCATACCAGCTCAGACCCACCCGTCGCAAACGGCACAGGCCCGGCACCCCTGCCCCGCCGGGACGGGGGCCCGCTGGGCCGGCGTCTCGGTGGGAGGTTGCCCGCTCGCGGGCCGGCGCGGCGGCAGGCGTGGCGGGTTCCGCGCTGCCGCCGCCCTGCCGTGCCGCGCCTTCCGCCAGGCTTGCAGGGTCCATCACGCGGGGCAAGCAGCTGTGCCCGGCGCGCTCGGCGAGGGCGAGGCCATATTCGCGGCTCAGGAAATCCTCGCTAACGCCGCCTTCCACGATGCGCCAGGGCAGGAATGCATCAGGCGGTTGCTCGCCCAGGAACAGGCTGGCCTGCAGCTGCTCCGCGGCCAACGCCTCGTGAAAAGCGCCCACGGTAAGCCCCCCTTTCAGCACAAGCGGCGCCAGCGCCGCCAGAACGGGTGCCAGCCGGCGGTCGCCGCGGCGAGAGCACGGCCTGTACCTCTGCCCAACCTGGGGAATCGGCTTTGACCGCAACCTTGTGTCGTGCCAGCGCACGGGCCAGCCGGTTCTGCCGCGCCCCAGGATGCGCGCCGGCGTCATCGCCACGCGTTCGAATGGGGTCTGTGCCTTGGGAACGAAAGGCGTGGCGTTGATGGCAACCCGCCGCTTGAAAACCTTCTGCAGGCGCGCTGTGAAGTCTACGATGCCCTGGATGTCTTCGTCCGTCTCGGTCGGGTGGCCCACCATGAAGTACATCTTCAGAAGGCTGAAGCCCAGCGCCTGAGCCAGCTCGGCTGCCGCGAGGAGGCTGTCCTCACTCTGTGGTTTGTTGATGACACGTCGCAGCCGTTCCGATCCCGCCTCGGGCGCGATGGTGAGCGTTTGCGCGCCGCCGGCTGCCAGCGCCCTCAGCAGCGGCACGCTCAGAGGATCGGCGCGCATCGAGCTGACGTGCAGCCGCGCGCCCATGGCCTGAAGTTCGCCGGCGATCAGGTCGATCTGGCTGTGGTCTGAGACGGCTGCGGACACGAGCCCGATGCCTGCCGGCCTGCCGGCGCGTGACGCGAGCGTCCTGCAGCGCGGTCGCGGGCCCAGGCGAGGACCAGCTCGGCCGGCTGCTCGCGAGGGGGGCGGTAGGCGTAGCCGGCCAGGCAATAGCGGCAGCCTCGCCCGCAGCCGCGGGCGATCTCGATCAGCCGCATGCCGCCGAGCTCCGTGTCGGGCGTATACAGCCGTGACACGGGCTCCAGCCCCGAGGCCGAGCGTGCCCAGCCGCGCTGGATGCGGCGCCCACCGGGACGCGGCGCGGCGAGCGCCGGCACGTAGACGCCGGGGAGACGATCGAGCGCCCTGAGCGCTGGCTCGCGATGGCATTCATCGCAAGGGCCCGCGTCACGCAGGAGTTCCAGCAGCGGGTCGACGATCTCTTCGATCTCCCCGATCACGAGCGCATCGAAGAATGGTGCCAGCGGTTCGGGGTTCATCGTGACCGCCGGCCCGCCCGCGATCACGATCGGCCAGCGCTCCGCGCTCACGCCCCGTGCAGTTTCGAGCGGTGCCAGGCTGGCACAGGGCGCGGCCTTTGCCTTCCCGCCGCGCTCTTGCGCAAGGGCCGGCACGCCCGCCTGGGCCAACATGGCGGCGACATTGAAATAGTCCATCTCGAAAGAGATCGTGAAGGCCAGGACGTCGAACGCGGCGAGGTCGCTCTGCGACTCCAGCGAAATCAGCGGACGGCCGGCAGAAGCCGCAGCGGGGTCCCAAAAGGCGCGTTCGCATACAACATCAGGCCGGGCGTTGAACGCGTGGTAGAGGAGATGAAGGGCCAGGCTGGACATGCCCAGATGGTAAGTATTGGGATAGGCGAGCGCAACAGTGAGCTTTCCCCCAGGGTCCTTGTGCACAGCGCCGGCCTCCTTGGCAAGGAGGGACTGCGCCGCTGAGACGTGCTGCCAACGGTTCATAGGTTCCGATCTACTGTATTGCGTAGCTCCAGCTCTGCAATTGCCGGGTCCAGGTGGCTGGCAGCAGACCTTGGTCCTGCAGGCTGGTCAGAAGTATCGCTCCCGCTTCTCGCACTCCGTACCAGATCCGCCAGGATAGCCCGATGCTGTTGACCTGGATCGTAGTGGGGCTGGTGAAGACGGTTACGCCGGCCTTCTCGAAGAGCCACCGTGCCCGGTAAAGGTGCAAAGGATGGCTGACCAAAATGGCCGACCGCCAGCCGTGAGCGGCCATCACTGCCGCTGTTGACTGGGCGTCCTCGACGGTGCTCTGGCTGCCGTCGGCAAGCCAGATCCGGCTGCCGGGGATGCCGAGCTGCAAGGCGACACGCCGGCATACGGCTGCCGCCGACAGTTGGTCATCTTTGTAGCCGCCGGTGCAGATCAGCTGCGGCGCGTACCCGGCGCGCCATAATTGGGCGGCGTGCTGCGTGCGGCCCATGAGGTCCGGTCCCGCGCTGCCGTCCGGTTCCACGCGCGCCCCTAGCGCCACGATCACATCAGCAGGGTGAGCATCATCTCGCCGGCCGAGGTCGTTGATCCGCACCACCAGCCAGGCGAAGCCAAGGGCACCCACTAGCAGGAGCAGGCCCACCACGCCCGCAATGGTGCGGAACAGACACCTCATATCGGGTCAGTATAGCACAAGGGCCAGTTTCCAGGGTAATGCGCGGGATACCATTCTGGTTCACCGGCCTGAGTTGTGCTATCCTGATCTTTCAGATGCTATCGCCACTTCTGTCCAGCAAACTCCAGGCCCCGCGGGTTCGCAGCCCCCTGGTCCCGCGACCGCGCTTGCTGTGCCACATGGACGAGGCTTCCAGGTTGCCCCTGACCCTGCTGGCGGCCCCGGCCGGATTTGGCAAAACCACAGTGGTCAGCGACTGGGTCACCAGTGGCAGCCGGCGCACTGCGTGGGTTTCGCTCGACCCTGCGGACAACGATCCGGCGCGTTTTTGGGCTTACACCCTGGCCGCCTTGGACACGTTACAGCAGGGCGTTAGCACCACCGAGCTGGCATTTCCCAGGGTAATGGCGCCGGGTGGAGAGCTGCAAGCGCCTGATGCACTGCTCACGGCTCTCATCAACGCTGTTGCCGGCTTTGCTTGGGATTTCTCCCTGGTCTTCGACGACTATTACGTTATCAAAAACCAGCAGATCCATGACGCTATCGCTTTCGTCCTGAATTACGTGCCGGCTTGCCTGCACATCGTGCTGGCCACCCGCTGAGCCCCCTTTGCCGCTGAGTCGCTGGCGGGCACGCGGCACGTTGGGTGAGATTCGTGCAGCCGATTTGCGCTTTACGCCGGATGAGGCCCGGCAGTTCCTGACCGGCGTCATGGGGCTGGGCCTGGCGGAAGAGGATTCGGCGGCGCTGGAGACGTATACTGAGGGCTGGATCGCCGGCCTGCAATTGGCTGCCCTCGCCCTGCGCCAGCAAGAGGCGGCGCGCATCCATGACCTGATCAGCGGGTCTGTGGCGAGCCATCGTTATGTGTTGGACTACTTGAGCGTGGAGGCGCTGCAGGCCCTGGACCCGGAGGTCCAGAGCTTCCTGCGGCAGACCGCCATCCTGGATCAACTCTGCGCTGCCGCTTTGCAACGCTGTGACAGGGCGTTCGGACAGCCAGGCCGTGCTGGCCTACCCTCGAGCGTGCGGAGCTCTTTGTCGTGCCTCTTGACGTCGAAGGGCAGTGGTATCGCTATCATAATTCCTTTGCGCCGATCCTGCAGAAGCTGTTGAGCCAAACCGAGCCGGCGCTGATTCCCCAGCTCCACCGGCGCGCTGCGCTCTGGTATCAGGAGCAACACCTCTATTCGGAGGCCATCGGGCACGCGTCGGCCCTCCCGGACTATCCGCTCGCCGTGGGCCTCATCGAGGCCGCCGCCCCGGAGCAAGCCCGCCGCGCCGAGGTCGTGACGCTATTGGCCTGGTTCGAGGCCCTGCCGAGGGATCTGATCCGCTGTGCGCCGGCCTCTGCATCTATTATTTGGCAGCCAACCTGGTGGCCTGGCATGTTGACGAGCTCCAGCAGTTCATTGGCGAGGTGCAGCGGGACCCACCTGCGGCGGCATCTCCTGAACACGCCGATGACCTGCGGAGTGTGATCATGGTCGTCCAGGCGCTGCTGGCCGCGAAGTCCGGTGACGGCAGCCGCATGTCGGACCTGGCGCGCTACGCTTTGGAGAGCGCTCCGAATGAGACAACCTGGCCCGGAGTGCTCAGGCCCTGGGTCCGCGGGCCGAGTTACCTCCTCAGCGGTGAGCCGGAGTCGGCGAGCCAGACGCTCGCCGAGATGATCAGCGCCAACCAGTCGCAGGGCAATCTCATGCTCGTAGCAGCTACGGTAGCCGCAGCCGCCAGGCTGGACATCGAGTATGGGCGCCTGAGCCGGGCCGGCGCCATGTGCCGGCGGGCCATCGTCTTGCTGCGCCAGCGCGGGGGAGCCAGGGCGCCGGTGGCCGGGCTGGTCTATGCGATGATGGCCCTGACGCTTCGGCTGCAGGATGACCTGGAGGGCGCCGAGCAGTACGTGCTCCAGGCGCTGCCGTTGATCCGGCAATGGGGCGCGAACTGGGCCTTGCTGCGCAACTATGTCTCGCTTGCCTGGATCCGGCAGGGGCAAGGCGACCTGGCCGGCGCCCAGGACGCCATGCGCTCGGCGGCTGGCCTGGCCGAAGATGAGGCGCTGGTCAACTCGCACGAGGCCGCGCTGGCCCTGGCGCGCGGGATGTAGACGCCGCAGCCCGCTGGGCCGCCGAGCTCTCAGAGCTCTCCAACGTCCCGGAGGTCGACCTCCTGTCGTTCGTTCCCGCCAAGGCTGCTACCTGGCCGTGGCTGCTCGTGGCACAAGGGCAGGCAGAGCAGGCAGTGCCGATTCTGCAAAGGCTGTTGGACGAGCCGTCAGCTAGGGGCCGGCTGCCGCTTCAGATCCATGAAAATGCGCTGCTGGCCCTGGCGTGGCGTGGCCGGGGCCAGTTCGCTCGAGCCTGCGCGGTGCTGGGAAACGTGCTCGGCCTCGCCGAGCCCGAAGGCTATTCGCGTGTGCTGCTCGATCTGGGCCGGCCGCTCGTCAACCTCCTGCGCGAAGGCCTCGCGGACCACGCCTGGCCCGAGCCGCGCCTGTCCGCCTTCGCAGGCAAGCTCGTCATGCTGGCGCAGCGCACAGATGCTGGGATTGGCCCTGCTGCAAGGCAGGCCCCCACAACGGATTCCGCCGAGCCGTTGAGCCCCCGCGAGGTGGAAGTGCTACGCCTGGCAGCGCAGGGTCTCTCGAATCAGGAGATCGCAGGTGCTCCTCTCCTCGGCCTGAGCACGGTGAAGACCCACATGCACAATATCCACGGCGAGCTCTGGCGTGGATAGCCGCAAGGGAGCTGTGGCCCGTGCCCTTGAGTCGAACTGCTGTAGTTACCTCCGTTGCCCCGTCATCCTCGGCCACGGTTTGGCCGGCCGAGCCTGGTCACACTACGATGGGCCTTGCAGGCTATTGTTCACGGGAGCGATAAGTGCTACACATGTTGCGTGCCACTACTTCTTCGTCGAAGTTTGGTAGTAGGCCGGCGGATCGGGAGATTTAGACTGGCGTTTCATGCTGCGCTTGCCACGAATCATCCTCTGCCTCAATCTTCAGGATGGATGACACCTCGCCGGCCTTGTGCTAACCTGTGCATGCATGGTGGTGGACGATGAAAGAATCCGAGACAGAACGGTCGCACGATCTGGCGTGGTACCGCATCACGGTGAAGGGCTGTCTGGATCGGTCCTGGTCAGGGTGCTTCTTGGGCTTGACGGTCACGCCTTACCGGCAGCGCGGTGAGACGGTGCTGAGAGCAGCTTCTTTCGCGATCCAGACGGCCCTCCTCGGCCTCCGGACCAGGCTGGGCATGACATGAACCTGCCGATACTCCGCCTGGCGCGTCGCCCGCGGTAGGGGCGCGTGAGGTGTAGGTCGTGACATCATAGAAGTGGTACTCTGCACCCCTTTGCCGCCGGTGAACCCGCGCTGGGAAGGCCTCCGGGCCGCCAATGGAGAGCTCCACCCGACCAATCCCTGGGCCATGACGCAAAAGGAGTTCATTCAGACGCTCCACG
>CAWEHT010000002.1:0-12717 GCA_963808455.1 uncultured Chloroflexia bacterium
CCCTACGGCTTGCAGATCGGTCACCGAGGCGCCAGCCAACTCCAGCAGGCGGGCCACTTCCGGCATCAGCTCGACCGTATGTTGCCGGCCGCTTCGCCAGTTGCATTCGGCGAGCAGCCCCCTTTCCCCATCGTATAGGGCGACACCTGCCCACTGCGTCGAAGTATCGAGAGCTAACAGCATTGAGTTACGAACCTTGCGCGGCCATGCGTAAACCTGATCGGTTACGGAAGCGCAGGCTTGCCGAGATCAGTTTGCCCGCCAGCCGCCGCTACCTGGCCGAGCTCCTCTACCAGCCTGACGAAATTGGCACCGTGGGCCATAAAGCACAGCCGCCGCCGGTCCTCCCCCAGGTAGGCAAAGTGGACTTCCAGGTAGCCCTCGGGAAGCAACTCCGCCACGCGCGCTCGGCCCATTCGATCACCACGATATCGTCACCCGCAACGAGATCCCCCAGCCCTACGTCCCACATCTCAAGGGGCGCGTCGGCCAGGCGATAGCAGTCTACATGGTGCAGCGAATGGCCACCGGGCAAGGGATACTCGTTCACCAGGACAAAAGTCGGGCTGGTCACCACACACGTGATACCGAGGCCGAAGGCCAATCCCTGGGTGAAAGCTGTTTTGCCAGTGCCAAGGTCACCGCTCAGGGCCAAAACATCGCCGGGCCGGAGCAGCCCGGCGCAGCGGGCCCCCAGCCGCCGAGTGCCGGCAACGTCCGCAGTCTCCACGATCATATCACAAATTGCCATTCTCGAGCCATTATAGCGCGAGCCGGGCCGGAATCAAAAGCTTATTTGACCCTTGAGCGCAGCCTCCAGCAGTGGTATGATGCATTCGTCCATCGATTCATCGGATGCACCTCATGGAGCGGCAATGCGGGCCTTGGTAATATCGGATGTCCACGGCAACCTGGCGGCGCTGGAGGCCGTCCTTGAAGACGCCAGGCGATTCGCCTATCAATCGGTCTGGTGCCTGGGTGATACGGTCGGCTACGGGCCCGAACCCAACGAGTGCGTGGGCCGCATTCGCGACCTCAAAGCCACTTGCGTGGTCGGCAATCACGACTGGGCGGTCCTCGGGGGCATGGACGTCGAAGATTTCAATACCGAGGCGAAACGCGCTGTACTGTGGACGCGTAGCCAGCTGAATGCAGACAACCTGGCCTGGTTGCGCACGCTGCCCGCGAAGCCGGTGACCTGCGACGAGTTCACCCTCACTCACGGCAGCCCGCGCGACCCGGTCTGGGAGTACGTCCTTTACCCCGCCACGGCGCGCGCCAACTTCGACTACTTCGCCACGCCCTTCTGTCTGGTTGGCCACACGCACGTGCCGGCGTTGTACACCCGGCAGGACGGCGACGGCAACGTGCGCGCGCTCGTGCCGGCGGCCGACCAACGGATCACCCTTCACCGTTCCCTGGAAGCGGGGGCCAGGTTGCGTGCCATCATAAATCCCGGAAGTGTCGGCCAACCGCGCGATAACGATCCCCGCGCGGCTTACGCGATCCTCGACACGACCGAGGATACCTGGCTGCCACGCCGTGTGCCATATCCCATCGAGATCACGCAAAACCACATGCGACAGGCCGGTTTGCCCGAACGCCTGATCGTGCGGCTCGCCTACGGCTGGTAACGGAACCATCCGCCGGGGCACGCCGTCATTGAATGTGCATATCACAGGTTCTCGCGCACCTGCCTGGCCGCCGCAGCCGTCATTCCCGGCACGGCGGCCAGCTCTTCCATAGAGGCGCCGCGGATGGCGTCGATGGAGCCGAAGCGGCTGAGCAGCGCTTTGCGGCGCACCGGGCCGATGCCCGGGATGGCATCCAACTGCGAGGCCACCGCGGCCTTGCCGCGCTCGCTCGCGGTGGAAAGTGATCGCGAAACGATGCGCCTCATCGCGCGCACGCGCTGCACCAGGAAGAGGCCCTGGCTGCCGGGCGGCAGCAAGACCGAGTCGGGGCGGCCCGGCAGGAACAGCTCTTCCCGTTGTTTTGCCAGCCCCGTGACCGGCACGACCTCCGTCAGCTCGAATTCGGCCAGGACGTCCACTGCCACACCCAGCTGCCCTTTGCCGCCGTCCACGATGAGCAGGTCGGGCAAGATCTTCCAGGCCGCGTTCGACTTGCGGGCCTTGCTGCCCGGGTCTGGCACCGCTGCTTCGACGGCCCGGCGGAAGCGTCGGCGCAGCACCTCGCGGATCGAAGCGAAGTCGTCGGGCTCGCCAAGCGCGCCCTTTTCCATGCACCTTAAACCGCCGGTAGTCGCTCTTGCACGGCGCCCCCTTGGCGAAAACCACCATGCTGGCCACGGTGTTGGTGCCCTGCAGCGTGGAGATGTCGAAGCACTCGATCCGGCTGGGCGGCTCGCTCAGGCCCAGCGCCTCCCTGTAGCTGCGTCAGCCCTTCCGTCTGGCGGTTCGTATCGGCCTGCCATTGCGCTTGCAGGGTCGTCAGCGTGGCTGCCGCATTCTCCGCGGCCATTTCCACAAGCTGGCGCTTGGCTCCCTGCTTCGGCGCCAGCACCGTCACCTTGCGCCCGCCCCGCTTGCTGCGGAGCCACTCCTGGATGATCTGGCGCTCCTCGATGCTCTGTGGCAAGAGGATCTGGTCGGGCACGTAGGCTGCCTCGCTGTAAAACTGCTTGACGAAGGCGGCCACCAGCTCGCCCTGTTGCTCCGTCGAAGTGCCGTCCAGCACGAAGCTTTCCCGCCCGATCAGCCTGCCGCGGCGGATGAAGAACACCTGGGCACAGGTTTCTCCCGTACGGGCGTCCTGGGCAAAGGCGATTACATCCTGGTCCTCGGCCCTGGTGCTGACGATCTTCTGCCGCTCGACGATCTGGCCAGCGGCGCGGATCTTGGTCGCGCAGCTGGGCCGCGCTGCTCGAAGCGCAAGCCCTCGGCAGCCTCTTGCATCTCGGACGTCATCTTGCCCAACACCGTCTCGCTGTCGCCCTCGAGGAAGTCGCACAGCCCCTCCACGATCGCGCGGTAGCCCTCCCGGTCAACTGCCCCGATGCACGGCCCGGCGCAGCGCTTTATGTGATAGTACAGGCACGGCCGCGGGTCCTGCCCTGTGATGGTGCGGTTGCAATCCAGGTAAGGGAAGACGCGCCGCAGGGCATCCAGCGTCTGGCGCAGCGCTCCGGGGGAGGCAAACGGCCCATAGTAGCGTGCACCATCCGATTCCATGCGGCGGACGATGCTGATCTTGGGGAAGTCGTCTTGCCAATGGACCTTGAGGTAGGGATAGGTCTTGTCGTCGCGCAGCCTGACGTTGAAGCGTGGCCGGTGGCGCTTGATCAGCTCGTTCTCGAGGATCAGCGCTTCCAGCTCGGTGTCGGTCACGATCCAGTCGAGATCGGCCACCTCGCCGACCATGCGCCGGATGCGCGGCTCGTGGCGCGCCGAAATCTGAAAATAAGAACGCACGCGGTTCCGCAGCACGACGGCCTTGCCGACGTAGATTACTGCCTTGCCGGCGTCGCGCATGAGATAAACGCCCGGCCGTTCGGGCAATGTATCGAGCTTTTGCTCGAATTCGACAGGAAAAGGATGGTTCACGCCGCAATTTTAGCACGCGTGTTTGGCGGGGTCAACGACTCCCTTTGCCGGGGGCTTGCACTCCAAGGACGACCTGGTCTCCCGGCTGCCGGTCGCCGCGCGCTCCGATCACCGGAGCGCGCTGGCCGTCCGCCAGCGTGTAGAGCCCCAGCATCAGCTTGAGGCCGGCGGGGCTCGTCCCGGCCGGCAGCGCGATACGATGCTGGTCCACGACCACCTGTCCCACTGCCCAGGATGAGCTTGGGTACCAGCCGCGCAGCGGCGGGCCGTCGCCCTGCGCGATCAGCTTGCCGTTCGCATCGGTGACGTGCAGGAAGATGGAATAATCGACGGGCACCGGCGCCGTCGCCTGCCAATCGAGGGTCACGTCCACCGCTGGCCCCACCGCGTCGGCCTGCGCCTGATAGCCGGCGAGGCGCACGGCCGGGCCGAGGCGATAGGGCTGATCTGCCCCCGGCAGTGACGCCGCTGCCACAGGCTGCCGCTCGAGGATCCTGACTTGCCCCAGGCTGGCTAACTGCCCGCCGCCGGCCAGAGGCACCAGCTTATTGCCCTCGCTGACAGGCCTGCCCGGAGGTCGGCGACGACCGGCGGCGAGCCCGCGGGCACGGCTAGCTGGTAATCATCGACCACATAAAAGCCGCTGATCCAGCCCACGATCGGCTTGTCGCCGGGGTTGAGCTTCGTCTCGTTGGCCCAGGTAACGTCCCCGGTAATGGCGTCGAGGTGCACGAACGGCTGCGCGTTGGCGACATGCGGTTGCAGCCCCCGCCAGTAGAGACGGATTTCGAGCTCGTCGCCCTGGCGTACCTCGTTCGCCGAAAGGTCGTAGCCCAGCAGTTCCACGCCGTCGGCAAAGGTCGCGTGCACGGGATGCTGCATCGCCGCCGGGCTGTCCTCCGGAGAGCGCTCGCGGAACCGGCAGCGTCAGCGGGCCGACGGCCCCGATCTTGAGCAGCGCCACGATCAGGATGACGCACCCCAGGCTCACGCCTGCCTGGTCCGCGAAACGCCACGGCGGCCCGGAGCGTGCGCCGAAGCGGCGAGGCCGGGCCGGTGCTCCCGGGTCCGTTGGGGGCGATTCCCCCCTGGGCGGCGTGGCGCCTCGCGGGCTGTGGCTGCAGGCGCGGTAGCTCGGGCTTCTTGGCCTTCGCGCTTCGTGTGCTTCGCGGTGCCTCGCGATTTCGTGGTCCAAATGCGCGGGGTCCAGAGCTTCCTGCGCCGCCACGCCCAGCTCGCGGCCACAGCCATCACGGCGGCTCCCGCCACGCCTGCCGCGGCAGCCCGGTCGGGCGTGGCGCCGAAGGCCAGCGCGATCTCGTGCTCGCCCGCCGGCACAGGCACCTGGATCTCTCCATAGGGGCCGCCCGGCCCGGCCGGCACCGGGTGGCCGTCAACCCATGCCCGCCAGCCGGGGAAATAGAAGCGTTGGATGCGGACGGTTGCCCCCGCGGTGAGGCTGACGCGGTACCGATCCCCCAGCCCGCTGCCCGGCAGCGACTGCGCCTGGCTGCCGGCGGGCAGCGAAGCGATGTCCAACCTCGACGGCGCCAGGCCGGCGGCCAGGGCCTGGGCGAGCCCTTCCGGCGGGTTAGGGTCCTGGACCCAGCGTGGCAAGTATTCGTTGGCGCTGGCCGTCCCACGCGCCCCGCCCTGCAGCTCGTAGCGGGCGATGTCGGCGACGCCCGGCTCCGGTGCCGGCGCAAAGGGGCGCGGGAACAGATAGGCCGCGATGCTCAGGGGGATCAGCACCAGCAGCAGCGCGGCAACTGCCACGCGTGGCTTCTCCGGCAGCAGGCAGAGCCAGCTGCCGCCGAGGATGGCTGCCCACAACAGCGCCGGGCCGAGCAAACGCCAGGGGAACGCGATGTCCTGCGCCAGCGGCAGGTTGACCCAGATGGGCGCTGCGCCGGGCAGGATGAGCGCAAGGCTGGCCACGAGCAAGGCGCCGGCGCCGAGCAGCGCCACGCCCCCCTGCTGGACGGTCCAACCGCTATAGGGAATAGGGAACAGGGAATAGGGAACAGAACCGTTCGCGATTCGCGGTTCCTTGTTTCCCTTGCTTTTCCTTGTAACCCACCAGATCCCGGCCAGCAGCCCTGGCAAGGCCAGCACGGCCTGGGCGATGCCCAGGCTGTTGGGCATGGGCGGGTTCAGCGCCGCGTCATCCTGGATCGCCGGCAGCGCCAGCAGGTCGCGCAGCGGCAGCAGGTTGAGCCCCACGTTGAAGGAGCCCGCGCCGATGGCGCCGAAATTGACGTCGTGCATCTCGACGAAGGCGGGCAGCCAGTAAGGCGCGCTCAGCGCCAGCGCCAGGACGAATGCGCCGCAGACGGCGGCCAGCCGGGGACCCGCCGAGCGCCTCTCGCCGGCAGCGATCAGGATCAGGCTGAAGATGCCTAGCGAAGGAAATGCCAGAAAGGCGCTGGGGTGATGGGCATACACCAGCGCGGCCATGGCGGCCCCGGCGGCGATGGCCCGGCCCAGGCCACCAGCGCGGGCGGCGCGGACCAATAGCCAGGCGCACCACGGCAGCCAGGCCAGTGCCAGCAGCTGCGAGATGTTGCCCTGCACGAAGAGCTCGCGCCAGCGAAAAGGGGCGTACAGGTATAGGGCCGCGCTGACCAGGGCGGCCGGCCCCGTGGCCGACCTGGGCCAGCGGGCAGGCAGCAGGTCCCGCGCTGCCAGATAGGCGCCTGTTGGGTACAGGAGAAGCGCGCCTGCCTGGAGCACCACGATGCCGCGCACTGCGCCGAGGCCGGTCAGCGCCAGCCAGGCCGCCAGGAGATGGGCCCCCGGGGCGTAGAACTCGAAGAAAGGGTAGCCGAAGCCGAGATAGAAATCAGGCGCCCAGCGCGGATAGAAAACGCCCACGCGCAGCAGCCGGATGACCTCGAGCGTGCGCAGCAAATGCACCTGGCCGTCCGACGTGTTGGGCATGCCCGGCTGCACGATCGAGACGATCGGTATGAGCGCCAACAAAGCGGAGCAAATCAGCCAGACGTCAACATCCATGACTCACTTGCTCAGGGTCCACTCCCAGGCATTCCATCCATCCCCGGCATAAGGGGTCGGGCTCGGCTTCCAGCCGGCAAACCCCACGCGGGAGACGTAGGGCACCGCGTTGGCGAACAACGGGATGGCCGGAGCTTGCGCCGTCCAGATCTGGAAGAACTGCTGGATGTAAGGCTTGCGCCTGTCCTGGTATGGGGCCACCGCCGCGTCGAGCTCGGACTTCCGAAGCGCAGCATCGGCGTCCTTGTCGCAGAAGCCCGGGTAGTTCTGGCCGATCCAGCCGTTGTCCGCTGTAGGGACGGCCTGGCATTCGTAAAGCGGGCCGAAGATGGCGTCGTCGCCGAGCACCCAGGTGTAGATGGCGGCGTCGAAGGAACGGCATTGCAGCGGGCCGCCCGCGCTGCACGGGGCGAACAATTCGCGCCCGTAGCGGAACTCGAGGTTCACGCCGACATTGATCGCCTGCCATTCTTTCTGGAGGCTCTCGGCCAGCGCCTCGCGGTCGGCGGCCTCGGTCGTCTGCAGGGTCAGCTCGAGCGTTTGTGTGACGGGCTGCGTCCCCGTGATCGCTTGCGTCGCGGTGATCTCCTGCCCGTTCTGAGTCGGCGCTTTGATGCAGGGCAAAGCGTGGCAATCCCAGCCGTCATCGGCCAGGATCTGTCTGGCCTTGGCGGGATCGAAGCTGTAGCGCGTGTACTGGTCCGTATAAGCCCAGGAATCCTCCGGGACGGGAAGGCCGCCGGCGGGCCGCACGCCGAAGTAAAGCTGTTCGGCCAGCGTCCACGCGTCGGTGGCATAGGCCAACGCCTGGCGGACCTTCACGTCGTCCAAAGGCGGCTTGCTCGTGTTCAGGTCGATGTGCTCCCAGCGCGTAGCCGGCCCGCCAGTTGACCTGGTAATCGCCCGCGGCCTGGAGCCTGTCCAGCGCGGGCGCGTCGGCTGCGCTCAGCGGGCTGGCGCTGGTCACCGCGTCGATCTTGCCCTGCGCCAGGGCCGAGATGATCGCATGGGAATCGGTGAAGAAGCGATAGACGATGTTGGAGATCTGGGGCGTGCCGAGCGGGAAGGGCTGATCGCTCTTGACGAGGTCCAGCTCCTGGCCCGGCTGCCAGGTCTTGACGACGTATGCTCCGTCGCCCATGACCAGCCTGGAGGTCGCCTGATCCGAGGCCTGGTCTTTCGCCGGGACCTTGCCCCAGGCGGCGGAAGGCAGCCAGCCGACATTGGCCCAGTAAGTCGGGTCAACGACCGGCCCGGACTGCTGGTCGTAGCCGCCATCGATGTAGTCTTGCTGATACTGATCGAAGGGCACTGTTCCGGTGAGGGTGCCGGCAGCCGCCGCCTTGGCCTGGTTCTCGCTCAACCAGTCAACCTGGATGGTCGCAGGGTCAACCGCCTGCACCTGATAGAGCTTCTCGACCTCGCTGCGATCCGCGGCCGGCAGGTCGGGGTCCATGTAATCCTTCCACCAATAGACCGCATCGGCGGCGGTGACCGGGGTGCCGTCGGTCCAGCGCCAACCCTTGCGGATCTTGTAGGTGATCTCGAGACGCTGATCTGCCCCGCTGCCCGCCATGACGGCCCCACCGTTGGCGAGTGTCGGGACCGTCTCGCAACCCAGAGCGACCCATCCCTCATTCTGATCCTGGCCCAGGCAACCAGGCGCGATGGTGCTGTAGATGACGCGCCGGGCCGGCGAGGAGTCGATGAGCGGATTCATGGTCGTGGGCTCCTGCACCGCCAGCACGAGCGTATCGGCGGGGCTGGCCGGCTGCCTGGTGGGTACCGGCGTGGGCAGGGCCGGCGTCGCCGTGACCGGCTCCTGCACCACTTCAGTCTGGACGCGGGTGACCGTTTGCGGGACCACCCGGGTCTGCACGATGATCTGCGGCGCGTTCCCGGCGCAAGCCGAGAGCATCACGGCGCTGCCTGCAATCGCGACAATTGTGGAAACAAAGCTGGCTGCTTTGGGCAAGTTATCTCCTGTGGTGGTTGCCTCTCGGGGGCATTCGGATGCCGTTACCGATCCAAGCTCTCGGGTCCAATGCAAAGGATGGTAAGGGGGGCAAGGCGATGTTACCGCAGGCGGCCAAAACACGCAAGCTCAGATCTTGCCTGGGGGCACGGTTCAGGCTATGTGATGGGCCAGACTTAGCCACCACAATAGGCAATGACCCCGCCGCCCCCAGGTGCCAAACCAGCGATCGCCCGTCGTCGGGTCGAGCGCGATGGCGAGAACCCACGAGTCATCCAGATACGTCTGCCAATTGCCATCGGCATGCGCACCACTTTCGTGGGGAATGCGACACTTGTCCCGTCTTGCTCGTCCCGCGACCCCGTGCCTGATTACACCAGAACAGTGCCATCTCTCGTCCAGGCTCTGAACCACTTATGCTCGGCGTGGAACATGCTGCAGTCTTCACATGCCAGCATGCGATGGCGCTCCAACCGCAGCAACCTACTCGTCTGGATCTGCACCGTTCGCAAGCCATATCAGACCCGCAGCTTCCCAATTGGGAGTCTTGGCCGCGCTGATGTAACGCTCCCATGCGTAGATGCCACTTTGTTTGGCCAACCTGACGAACTGCATCATCGTGATCTGGTCTTCCACGATGACCGCGGAACGAACCATGCCCGCGTCCTTGAAGAGCTTCTGCCCGGCGATCATTCTCTGTTGGGCATCAGGGAAAAGCGGCGTGAGCTTGCGCATGTCCACAAACACGCCAAACGGGGCACGTTGCCCCACCAAGGCACGTTCGGATTCCTGGCGCCACTTCTCCATCTCGTTAACCAGCACCTGACCCGCGAACGTGAGCCTAAACCCAAAATTGCGCTTCTCGATCTTGTACAAGATTTTCCTCCTGGCCGTGCCAGCCCGCAACGCCGGCGCCCCGTGGTACCGGACCAGCCCGTACGTTTCCGATTTTACCTGCCCATTCCGGCTTCCATTGTCTTTCGTAGCTAAGCTGCACCTCCTGCAACCAGCATGGCGATGTCGGTCACCGCCAATGCGAGCCCTCAACCCCTTCCCGATGGTGCTCAGCGCTTGCCGGACATGGCGTGCCGCTGGCCGTGAGTGCCACGGGGAGCGCGCCATACCGGGCGATCACGGTCTAGCTATCACAAGACTTGAGTGCCTCGTGAATCGCTTGCTGCAGGGCACCGTCGGCAAAAGGTTTCCCGAGATAGGCGACCGCGCCGCCTGCCAGTGCGGTTGCACGTGCCCAGACATCGTCGTATGCAGACATGAAGATGATGGGGATGGCATAGCCGCAAGCGATGATCTCTTGCTGCAATTCTAGGCCGCTCATCTCAGGCATGCGCGCGTCGAGAATCAGGCAGTCCAGGCTGCCCAGCCGGTTGCTCTGGAGCACGCCCATGGCGGAAGCAAAGCACTCGACCTGTAGCCCGATCGAGCTGAGCAGCCTCCTGATAGCTCTGCGGATTGATGGATCATCATCGATGACCCCAATCGTGGTCTCCCTCGTTGGCGTAGCCGATGCCATGGCCTATACCTCCATCCATCATCAAGGCCGTCAGGATGGCTTCTGGCCGAGCGGCCGGCGCTGTGCCACCATCCAAGACGGCCTTGTCGTGGTCCTAATTGCGACTGTGGACCGGCTGGCTGCCGTTATGGGCAACACCGGCTTTCACCGGCTGGGCCTGAGGTCCGGCCGGATGTGGTTGCCCTTCACGCGTATTTTTGCAACCCTGGCCTGTGGCCGGGGTTGTGCCGAGAGCATCAATCCCGAACCCGTGCCTCCCTGGTCGTTCAGCCGGAAGTTAGCGACCGCCTCTTGGAGTCCTTCGCCCAGCGTGGAGAGCTCCTCGGCCGAGGCCGCGACCTCCTCGACCTGGGCCGACAGCTCTTCGGCCGTGGCCGATACCTCCTGGACGGATGCCGAGTTCTCCTCGGAAACCGCGGCCACGTTTTCCATCGCCTGCGCCACCTCCCCGATGGAGGCGGTCATCTCCTGCGTGGCTGTCAGATTCTTATCGCCCACGCTGGCTACCAGCCGCAACGCTTCCGCCACCTGGGCCGCCAATTCGTTGACCTTGGCCGAGGCCGCCTGGATGTTGGCCGTCGACTGGCTGTTCTGTTGCGCGGCCGACAGGATCTCGTCCAGCGCCTGGCCCGCTCCGCGCGCCCCTTCCACGCCCCGCGCCACGTTGGCAGCGCCTTCCTCGGTCGCCCGCACGGCTTCCTCGGTGCCCTTCTGCACGGCCCGCACCAGCTCCGCGATCTCCCGCGAGGAAGACCCGGCCTTCTCGGCCAGCTTGCGCACCTCGTCGGCCACCACGGCGAAGCCCCGCCCCTGCTCCCCGGCCCGGGCCGCCTCGATGGCCGCATTCAGCGCCAGAAGGTTGGTCTGGTCGGCGATGTCCTGGATCGTGCTGACGATCTTGCCGATCTCTTCGGAGCGCTGGCCCATCTCCCGCACGCGGGCGGCCACCTGGGCCGTGCTCGTCGATTGATGGCTTCCATGCCCTTGACGGTGCTCTGCACCGTGGCCGCGCTGGTCCTGGCGGCTTTGGCGACCTGGTCGGCGGTCGGCGGCCGTGATATCGGTGGCCTGGCCGGCTTCGCCGATCTTAGCTTGCAGCGGTTCGACCGCCTGGTTGGCCTCCCGCACGGAGTTGGCCTGTGACTCGGCGCCTCGGGCGATCTCCTCGACTCGGCGGGCGATGCCATCCATGGAGGAGGTGACTGCGGTGCTGCTGCTGGCCTGGTTGGCCGTGCCCTGGGCCACCTGCTGGATGGTGGTCGTCACCTGGCCGGTGGCAGTGCCGGACTGCTCCGCCGCGGAGGCCAGCTGCTCGCTGGCGGTCGGCGACCTGGGTCGCACTGTCGGCGATCTGGCCGACGAGGTCGCGCAAACTGCCCGTCATGCCTGCAAAGGATCGGCCTGTTTCCTGCAGATGAGCGATGATGGCGTTGAAGGCGCGGGCCATCTGGCCGACTTCATCCCCACTCTCGACGCTTAAGGCCTGCGCTGCGATTGTCAGCCTTCGAGTCAGGTCACCGTGGGCAAGTGCATTCATTTCGCTTGCGAACGCCGCCGAGATCCACGTTGGCCACTTGCTCGCCGCCCTGGTCACCAGGCGAGTGGTCTCGTAATGGCCCGAGCGATCAAGAGCCCGAGCCCGATGGCCGCCAGAACGCCAATCACGCCCGCTCCGAAAATGGCCCCAGTCGATACCGCAAAAGTGACATCGCCTTCGTTGTGCAGGCCGTCGGCCTCGCTTTGGTTGATGGTGATGAGCTTCGTAGCGGCGTCATCCACGGCCTGGCGGCTGGTATGTGCTGCCCCATCGATCAGGCTCTGCTCGGCCATCCTTTCGTTCCCAGCTTTGGCCTCGCTAATGATGTCGGCCACGGCTTTTTGATACGATGCCCAGGCGATATCGAACGTTCGGAGCCCGACCTTTTCTTCTGGACCGAGGTCAGTCGCTCTGTACAGGTCCAACTCCTTGTTGACTTCGGCGCTGTCGGAAGCCATACTTTGTTCAGTCTCAGTTCGCTCCACGGGCAGGAGAAGGAACTTGTACACGTCGCCTCGCAACTGGTAGGCCGCGCTGTCTGCCGCCCCCAACTCCTCGATCGGGAGGGTGCTGTCCTTGTACATGGAGGTCAAGCCGTCGTTAATAGCCTTCATGTTGACGTAGCCGACAACGGCCACCACCGCCAAAATCACAGCAACGACCAGGAAGCCGCCGATAAGTTTCGTGCCTGTTCTAAGGTTGTAGAACCATTTCATCAGGAAAACCTCCCCAAGTGCATAGGTCCGCGCGCGGACATAGTGGTGAACGTGAGTAAGGGCGAGCAATCCCCGTGGGGTTTCGTCCGGGTGGGCGCGGTAGACCGGCGTCAGGGTTTGATGGGGCGTCCACACCGGTCGCAAATGGGCCTCCAGGGTGGCTTGCACCCCGTGTGCCGTCGTGATCTGTCCTTCCAGAATGATTGCGGAGCGCATCATGCCCCCGTCCCTGTAGAGCTTCTGGCAGGCGACCATGATCGACTGGCATGCGTAGCGCGTCGGAGACCCCGTGAACAATCAGCCCCACCCGGTCCTCGCCCCTCTTGGCGACAACGATGCGCGTATGCGCCGTGGCCTCAGCCTTCGGGAGCCCGAAT
>CAWEHT010000003.1:0-10253 GCA_963808455.1 uncultured Chloroflexia bacterium
TGATCGCTCTCCGGGGTCTCTTGGGCGCCACCTGGTGCGTGAGATCATCCACCAGTTGCGGGCGCAGGGCCTCACTCTGTTCTTGAACTCGCACCTGCTCAGCGAAGTCGAAATCATTTGTGATCGTGTGGCCTTCAGCCGGCGCGGGCGTGTGGCGCAAATGGGACGGCTGGTGGACCTGCTCTCGGCCGGGACCAAGTTGAACTGAAGCTGGAAACCCTCACACCCGAATTGCCTGCGGAAATGCAGCGCTTCGGTGCCTGCCACCAATCAGATGCCAGGGACGTCATCGTGCAATTGACGTCGGAAGAGCAGGTCCCCGGCCTGGTAAGTTGGCTCGCGGCTAAGGGCGTGCAAGTGTATGGCGTCATTCCGCGGCACCCTTCGTTGGAAGAGGTCTTCATGCGTGTGATGGAAGGCGAAGAAGCAGGGTGAAAGTCTTCAATATCGCCTGGCTCACTTTCCACGAGGCACGGAGACGCCAGCTTCTTGGCGTCGGGATGGGCCTGGCGCTGATCTTTCTGTTGCTCTATGCGCTGGCATTCTACGCGATTCCAAGCGGTCTCGTGCGCCAGATGGGCGATGCCACGTCCCAGCCCGTTCGCCAGATGCAGACCACCTTTACCCTATTGGGGCTCTACGCAGTCAACTTTCTCATCGTCATCCTCAGCGTGCTCATCTCGGTTCACACTGTCTCTGGCGAGATCGCTTCACACTCGATCCAGAGCATCGTCACCAAGCCGCTGCAGCGCTGGGAAGTCATGCTGGGCAAGTGGCTGGGCTTTGCCGCCATAATCACGGCAGGCGTGGCCCTGATGGGTGGGGGCGTGGCGCTCATCGCGCGTGCTGTAGCGGCGACTTTCTGAACCATCTGCTCGCCGGGCTCACGCTGATGGCTCTCGAAGGCTGGATCCTCTTGGCGCTGACTCTGCTGGGCGGCACGTTGTTCTCGACCCTGACCAACGGCGTGATCGTGTTCATGCTTTTCGGGCTGGCCTTTCTCGGCGGCTGGACTGAGCAGGTCGGCTCGCTGTTGGAGAACGAGACGGCTGTCAAGATCGGCATAGTCAGCAGCCTGATTATGCCGACCGAAGCGCTTTGGCGCAAAGCTGCCGACCTGATGCAACCCACTTCGGTGAGCGTGCTGCTGGCCGGGCCTTTCGCCACTGCCTCGGTCCCCAGTGCCGCGATGGTAGCTTACGCCATAATCTATGGGCTGGCTGCCCTGGCCGCCGCTATCTACGCTTTCGAGCGCCGCGACCTGTAGTTCCTCTCCGGGCGTGCCCGAGCCTGGCTACGAGGGCCACCCCCAACACTTATGTCAACTGAAGCCCGGACCTTGACCCTCGTTGAGGATCGCTTCGATCTCCTGGCGAGCTCGCATGATGACATCGTGGATGCGGCGCATCTTATCGGGATCGGCATGGCGCGCTTCGTGCCGGAACATCTTGGCTGCTTCGCCCAGTTCCTTCACCGCATCGTGCACGCTCTTCCAGGTCTCCGGGCTGCCGAAGCCGCGGATGCGCCGGCGGATGTCCTCAACCGAGTCCGAGCGCTCTGCCAGAAAGCGCCGGCCTGCCTCCGTGATTGTGTAGACCTTGCGTCCGTCTCGCACTTCGGAGGTGACATAGCCCATCTCTTCCAGGAGTTGGAGCGTAGGGTAAACCGCGCCTGGGTGGGCGTGTAGAAGCCACCAAACCGCCCCTCCAGTGCCCGTATGATTTCATAGCCATAGCTGGGCTGCTCCTGCAGCAAATCCAGGATCACATACTTTACGTCGCCCCTCTCGAAGCGCCAACCGTGTCCGGCAAAATCAAAAGGATTCCCGCGTGCCATGCACCTCTCCTTCCAGCAATACGATATATCGTGATATTATTCTAACGGTCAGTAGAGGACTTGTCAAGGCCACAAGGCTCCGCTGCCCGACTATTCTCGCACATCGTCTCTCGAGTGGCAATCGCCGCCCAAATGGCGTATAATGCGCGGTGAAAGTAGCGAAAGGTAACGCAAGGTACGGAAGGACCTGCTTCTGGCGGATCGCTACGCTCATATTCTGCTTCACATGAGGGCTCACGTCGCATGTTCGAGCAAGTCGATATCAGAAATGCCACGCGTGGCCTCGGGCTGTACACCCTTGCCGCGCTGGTCTTTGGTCGGCGGACCTTTGTGTTCATCGGGCTCATCGCGGATGGTGGGTGGCTTACGGAGGTCGCCCTACTGGACCTGGGCCTGTTGGTACTGGGCCTGACAGGTTGCATAGGGCTGATACGCGACAGGTCATGGGGGTTTATCTTGTTCTACGCCATGGCAATCGTCGCCACGGCCTTCTTCTCCGCTCGCCCTGCTGCCATTCATCCCCGTGCTCTTGCCGCTCGGCTGGGACGAGACTGCCGTCAGGCTCAGCAACCTTGCGCTCGTGGCCGTTGCCGTGTGGCTGCATTCGGCAAATGCCCGCAGCGCCGGGAGATGGGGATCAGGAATCAGGCAGAACGGGCCTATGCGCGGATATTGATCACTTCGGTCACCAAGGGTGTGTTCTTTCCGCTCCGATCGATGGCTTGCTCGGCGATCCACACCAGGCCGCGGCAGCACGGCACCTCCATGTAATACACTTTTAGGCTGCGGATACTATTCGCGCCCAGGATCTGCGCGACCTTCCCGACGTATTCAGCGGGATCGTCGAACTTCGGGCACCCCACCGCTATTGCCACACCCTCGCCCGCCAGAATGTTGGCGTGCAAGTCGGGATAGGCAAACGGCACACAGTCGGCAATTAGTGCCAGTTGGGCATCCTCATAGAATGGGGCTTGCAACGGCAGAAGCCGCAATTGCACCGGCCATTGGCGCAGCGCCGAGGGCGTCTGCCGCGCCGGTGAGCCTTGCAGGCCTCCAGTTGCCGCGCTAAGTTGAAGCCCTGATGGACCTGCCTGGTGGCAAGGCGTGCCTTGAACCGGGGCAAGGCCTCCCGATGACGTCATCTCAGGGGCAAATGAGAGCACCCTGGCTGAAGGGCAGCTGGCCAGACCCCTCTCGGCTGCCAGCGCAGATGCCTCGGGCGCTTGTGAGGGCTGCTTGGCAACCTGTGCTGAGTGGTCCTGCAAATGGCGAGGCAGCTGGCCGGGAGCGGTGCTCAAGAGGTACGCCATCAGGGCAGCCTCGTCGTAGCCCTCGGCGTCTGCCTCCTGTACCATAAGAGCGCCCTGTGGGCAGGCGCCCAGACAAGCACCGAGACCGTCGCAGTAACTCTCGCGTACGAGCCGCACCTTGCCATTGATCACTGCAAGTGCCCCTTCGGGGCAACCGGTCAGGCATTGCCCGCAGCCGTTACACTTCTCATCATCGATCCGGATGATCTGTCGCCGATGGGTCATCGGTCGTCCTCCTTGTTAGCTTTTACCTTTAGCTTCTGATACAGATCCTTGCCAATGCAGGCCTCGGCATACCGACACCACTGCACGCAGGACTGCAAGTTGTTGTAAACCACAAAGCCACACTTCTCACAGATGACCTTGCTGTCGATCGAAAACAGCTCTACGTCGGCGCCACATTGAGGGCAAGTCTTGATGGTAAGCGTCGGAGTGCCTCGCAAGCTGGCGGAGCCTGGACAAAATGTGTTCAACATGGCCATCCTCCTGCAGCCCAATGTAACTGAAATCGCACTGGCGTTCAATGACTTCTGACAAGTCTCTTGACAGGATTCCGGACAAACGGTATAAGGGCCGGGAGAAGCGGGTCAAGCAAGTCTGGCGCTGCAGTGGTTCGGCAGCCCATGCTGCCTGGCTCACGATGGAGGAGCCATGTTTGATGAGGACGAGCTGGTGTCAATCATGCAGCGGGCCGGACATTTCAGCCAGCTAAGCACCGGGGAGGTCCGCGATCGTACAGGCCGGCCAACTGCGGCATCACGGCTCTGGTGAGGTGATCTTTGGCGAGAACGAGCCGTGCGCCGGGTTGTTCGTGTTGCTTGCCGGACACATTGAGCTCTGCAAACATAGCCTGCAAGGGCAAAAGTCGATCATGGCCCTCATGGACCCGGCGATGATGTTCAACGAGGTTGCCACACTCGACGGTGGCCCGAACCCGGCAACGGCCATGGCAGTCGATGAGGTGACCGTCTGGGTAGCCGGCGCGAGCACGGTGCGGGACCTCATCCTGCGCTACCCGATGTTGGGCCTGGGCCTTCTCCGCGTCTGGCGCGGCGCAACCGGCTGCTGACCGTGTCTTTTGAGGACCTTTCGTTTCGTTCGGTCATGGCCAGCAATAACTGGACGGTGCGGGCCATGACCGAACGAAACGAAAGGTCCTCAAAAGACACGGTCAGCAGCCGGTTGCGCCGTGCCAGAACGCGGAGAAGGCCCAGGCCCAACATCGGGTAGCGCAGGATGAGGTCCCGCACCGTGCTCGCGCCGGCTACCCAGACGGTCACCTCATCGACTGCCATGGCCGTTGCCGGGTTCGGGCCACCGTCGAGTGTGGCAACCTCGTTGAACATCATCGCCGGGTCCATGAGGGCCATGATCGACTTTTGCCCTTGCAGGCTATGTTTGCAGAGCTCAATGTGTCCGGCAAGCAACACGAACAACCCGGCGCACGGCTCGTTCTCGCCAAAGATCACCTCACCAGAGCCGTGATGCCGCAGTTGGCCGGCCTGTACGATTGTGCGGACCTCCCCGGTGCTTAGCTGGCTGAAATGTCCGGCCCGCTGCATGATTGACACCAGCTCGTCCTCATCAAACATGGCTCCTCCATCGTGAGCCAGGCAGCATGGGCTGCCGAACCACTGCAGCGCCAGACTTGCTTGACCCGCTTCTCCCGGCCCTTATACCGTTTGTCCGGAATCCTGTCAAGAGACTTGTCAGAAGTCATTGAACGCCAGTGCGATTTCAGTTACATTGGGCTGCAGGAGGATGGCCATGTTGAACACATTTTGTCCAGGCTCCGCCAGCTTGCGAGGCACTCCGACGCTTACCATCAAGACTTGCCCTCAATGTGGCGCCGACGTAGAGCTGTTTTCGATCGACAGCAAGGTCATCTGTGAGAAGTGTGGCTTTGTGGTTTACAACAACTTGCAGTCCTGCGTGCAGTGGTGTCGGTATGCCGAGGCCTGCATTGGCAAGGATCTGTATCAGAAGCTAAAGGTAAAAGCTAACAAGGAGGACGACCGATGACCCATCGGCGACAGATCATCCGGATCGATGATGAGAAGTGTAACGGCTGCGGGCAATGCCTGACCGGTTGCCCCGAAGGGGCACTTGCAGTGATCAATGGCAAGGTGCGGCTCGTACGCGAGAGTTACTGCGACGGTCTTGGTGCTTGTCTGGGCGCCTGCCCACAGGGCGCTCTTATGGTACAGGAGGCAGACGCCGAGGGCTACGACGAGGCTGCCGTGATGGCGTACCCTTGAGCACCGCTCCCGGCCAGCTGCCTCGCCATTTGCAGGACCACTCAGCACAGGTTGCCAAGCAGCCCTCACAAGCGCCCGAGGCATCTGCGCTGGCAGCCGAGAGGGGTCTGGCCAGCTGCCCTTCAGCCAGGGTGCTCTCATTTGCCCCTGAGATGACGTCATCGGGAGGCCTTGCCCCGGTTCAAGGCACGCCTTGCCACCAGGCAGGTCCATCAGGGCTTCAACTTAGCGCGGCAACTGGAGGCCTGCAAGGCTCACCGGCGCGGCAGACGCCCTCGGCGCTGCGCCAATGGCCGGTGCAATTGCGGCTTCTGCCGTTGCAAGCCCCATTCTATGAGGATGCCCAACTGGCACTAATTGCCGACTGTGTGCCGTTTGCCTATCCGACTTGCACGCCAACATTCTGGCGGGCGAGGGTGTGGCAATAGCGGTGGGGTGCCCGAAGTTCGACGATCCCGCTGAATACGTCGGGAAGGTCGCGGAGATCCTGGGCGCGAATAGTATCCGCAGCCTAAAAGTGTATTACATGGAGGTGCCGTGCTGCCGCGGCCTGGTGTGGATCGCCGAGCAAGCCATCGATCCGGAGCGGAAAGAACACACCCTTGGTGACCGAAGTGATCAATATCCGCGTATAGGCCCGTTCTGCCTGATTCCTGATCCCCATCTCCCGGCGCTGCGGGCATTTGCCCAATGCAGCCACACGGCAACGGCCACGAGCGCAAGGTTGCTGAGCCTGACGGCAGTCTCGTCTGAGCCGAGCGGCAAGAGCACGGGGATGAATGGCAGCAGGGCGAGCGAGAAGAAGGCCGTGGCGACGATTGCCATGGCGTAGAACAA
Organism: uncultured Chloroflexia bacterium; assembly: GCA_963808455.1. Taxonomy (GTDB): domain Bacteria; phylum Chloroflexota; class Anaerolineae; order CG2-30-64-16; family CG2-30-64-16; genus CAWEHT01. The sequence goes on from CAWEHT010000003.1 coordinate 6,242, forward strand.
GATAAACCCCCATGACCTGTCGCGTATCAGCCCTATGCAACCTGTCAGGCCCAGTACCAACAGGCCCAGGTCCAGTAGGGCGACCTCCGTAAGCCACCCACCATGCGCGATGAGCCCGATGAACACAAAGGTCCGCCAACCAAAGACCAGCGCGGCAAGGGTGTACAGCCCGAGGCCGCGCGTGGCATTTCTGATATCGACTTGCTCGAACATGCGACGTGAGCCCTCATGTGAAGCAGAATATGAGCGTAGCGATCCGCCAGAAGCAGGTCCTTCCGTACCTTGCGTTACCTTTCGCTACTTTCACCGCGGATTATACGCCATTTGGGCGGCGATTGCCACTCGAGAGACGATGTGCGAGAATAGTCGGGCAGCGGAGCCTTGTGGCCTTGACAAGTCCTCTACTGACCGTTAGAATAATATCACGATATATCGTATTGCTGGAAGGAGAGGTGCATGGCACGCGGGAATCCTTTTGATTTTGCCGGACACGGTTGGCGCTTCGAGAGGGGCGACGTAAAGTATGTGATCCTGGATTTGCTGGCAGGAGCAGCCCAGCTATGGCTATGAAATCATACGGGCACTGGAGGGGCGGTTTGGTGGCTTCTACGCGCCCAGCCCAGGCGCGGTTTACCCTACGCTCCAACTCCTGGAAGAGATGGGCTATGTCACCTCCGAAGTGCGAGACGGACGCAAGGTCTACACAATCACGGAGGCAGGCCGGCGCTTTCTGGCAGAGCGCTCGGACTCGGTCGAGGACATCCGCCGGCGCATGCGCGGCTTCGGCAGCCCGGAGACCTGGAAGAGCGTGCACGATGCGGTGAAGGAACTGGGCGAAGCAGCCAAGATGTTCCGGCACGAAGCGCGCCATGCCGATCCCGATAAGATGCGCCGCATCCACGATGTCATCATGCGAGCTCGCCAGGAGATCGAAGCGATCCTCAACGAGGGTCAAGGTCCGGGCTTCAGTTGACATAAGTGTTGGGGGTGGCCCTCGTAGCCAGGCTCGGGCACGCCCGGAGAGGAACTACAGGTCGCGGCGCTCGAAAGCGTAGATAGCGGCGGCCAGGGCAGCCAGCCCATAGATTATGGCGTAAGCTACCATCGCGGCACTGGGGACCGAGGCAGTGGCGAAAGGCCCGGCCAGCAGCACGCTCACCGAAGTGGGTTGCATCAGGTCGGCAGCTTTGCGCCAAAGCGCTTCGGTCGGCATAATCAGGCTGCTGACTATGCCGATCTTGACAGCCGTCTCGTTCTCCAACAGCGAGCCGACCTGCTCAGTCCAGCCGCCGAGAAAGGCCAGCCCGAAAAGCATGAACACGATCACGCCGTTGGTCAGGGTCGAGAACAACGTGCCGCCCAGCAGAGTCAGCGCCAAGAGGATCCAGCCTTCGAGAGCCATCAGCGTGAGCCCGGCGAGCAGATGGTTCAGAAAGTCGCCGCTGACAGCACGCGATGAGCGCCACGCCCCCACCCATCAGGGCCACGCCTGCCGTGATTATGGCGGCAAAGCCCAGCCACTTGCCCAGCATGACTTCCCAGCGCTGCAGCGGCTTGGTGACGATGCTCTGGATCGAGTGTGAAGCGATCTCGCCAGAGACGGTGTTGACCGAGATGAGCACGCTGAGGATGACGATGAGAAAGTTGACTGCGTAGAGCCCCAATAGGGTAAAGGTGGTCTGCATCTGGCGAACGGGCTGGGACGTGGCATCGCCCATCTGGCGCACGAGACCGCTTCGAATCGCGTAGAATGCCAGCGCATAGAGCAACAGAAAGATCAGCGCCAGGCCCATCCCGACGCCAAGAAGCTGGCGTCTCCGTGCCTCGTGGAAAGTGAGCCAGGCGATATTGAAGACTTTCACCCTGCTTCTTCGCCTTCCATCACGCGCATGAAGACCTCTTCCAACGAAGGGTGCCGCGGAATGACGCCATACACTTGCACGCCCTTAGCCGCGAGCCAACTTACCAGGCCGGGGACCTGCTCTTCCGACGTCAATTGCACGATGACGTCCCTGGCATCTGATTGGTGGCAGGCACCGAAGCGCTGCATTTCCGCCAGCAATTCGGGTGTGAGGGTTCCCAGCTTCAGTTCAACTTCGGTCCCGGCCGAGAGCAGGTCCACCAGCCGTCCCATTTGCGCCACACGCCCGCGCCGGATGAAGGCCACACGATCACAAGTGATTTCGACTTCGCTGAGCAGGTGCGAGTTCAAGAACAGAGTGAGGCCCTGCGCCCGCAACTGGTGGATGATGTCGCGCACCAGGTGGCGCCCAAGAGGATCCAACCCGGAGGTCGGTTCGTCCAGGAAGACCAGCTCTGGCTCGTTGAGCAGGGCCTGAGCCAGCCCGATGCGCTGAAGCATGCCCTTTGAAAAGTCACGGAGAGGGTTGCGAGCATGGCGGGCCAAACCGACCATCTCCAGCAGCTCAGGGACCCGCTGCCGGATAGCGCCAGCGCTCATGCCGTAGAGGCGCGCGTGGACCTGCAGAAATTCGGCGGCAGTAAGCCACTCCTGGAAACGGAAATGTTCTGGCAGAAAGCCCACGTGCGCCCGCACCCGCCAGTCGCCAGGCTCACGCCCGAGGAGGCAAGCCGTTCCGGCTGTTGGCCGCACCAACCCCAGGAACATCTTGAGCGAGGTCGTCTTGCCGGCGCCATTGGGGCCGAGAAAGCCAAAAACCTCACCGCGCTCGACGGTGAGGTTCAGGTCTTCGACTGCCATGATCGTGTTGTACTCTTTGCGCAAGCCGACAGCCCGCAAGGCCGGGCCATCAGGTCGCGGCGTATCCTTCACATTCAGCGCATTTCCTCACTTCAGGCTGGCCGCCACTTGCTGTAAGGTCCCTTCGTTGAAGGTCCCTTCGACCATGTAGATCAGGCCTCTGGACTGGTTCTCCCACACCAGGGCGTTCTGTGGCCCAGCAGCTGGCTCGACCCCAGATGCGGCCGGCGCGTGAGCCGACCTGCGGGCCGCCAACGCCGCAGCCTGTGGGCTTTCGGAGATCAGATAACCGGGCGTGCCGGCCACCGTGACCTCTTGTACCGAAGCCATATCGCTCGGCACAGGCAGGACCAGCGTCGTAGCCCAGTCGATCCGTTTGGCCATCAGACTTGCATCGGCCTCCGACATGCCCATGATCCTCAGGCCAGCGGCGCCGACGGCGTCGAGGCTCACATCTGGTGGCACGTTGACCACCGGGCTCTGGCCCTCTACGATGGTCAGCGCCTCTCCGTTCGCCACGTAACGCTGCGTTGCGACGGGCCTGAGGTCCGCGCTGATTGCCATCGAGTCACGGTCCGATGGGACGGCGTCTGTGGATGCGCCGGCCGCCTTCAGCAGCGCTCTGGCTGCTTTGAGATCTACTTGCGCCTGCACGTGGCCGCCCGGCTGCACGCTGAACTCGGTGGGTGCACGCAGGCCGGCGGGCAAGTAGTCGGGGACGAGCACCTGGAATCCGGCGGCACTGGTTGCCGCCGCGGCGTCTTCGACTATCGTAGCGTCCCTCTTGGGCACCTGGACATTCGAGAAGAGTTGCTGCTTGAATCCTTCCAGGCGGCCGATCTGGGCCGGGTCAACCTGCACGATTGTGATCTTACGCACGCGGAAGACTTCAAGAAAGTTGCTGGCGGCCGCCCGCAACGGTGCGACAGTGAAGAGGCAGATTAGCAGCACGGCTGCCACGGCGCCAAGGAAGGCCGGCTGCCAACGGGGGTGCAGGACGTGTCCCATCGCGTGCTGATTCGTGCCTTCGACCAGCGCAAAGCCTTCTCTTGGGAGCAGTCCCTGCGGAAGGAGCGTTCTTGGCCATGGATGGAGTTTCTCCTGAGATCGGAAGCGCACCGAGGACGCTGGCCGGGCCGGCACCGTTGCCGCAAGCTGCCCGCGCCCGGCGTACGTCTGGCCGTAATTTGAACTGTTGCCAGGCGACGTGACTTTGAATTGCCGGGATGGCCTGGCTCAGGGCGTCGTACACAAAGGCAGCCCGCTCGCGGAGTTCGGACATCCGCAGCG
>CAWEHT010000004.1:0-13623 GCA_963808455.1 uncultured Chloroflexia bacterium
GCGGCCTGTCACCCTTGGCAACGAGCTGGCGCGCGGCGGGCAAGGGGTTGTGCTGCGGGTGGCCGGCGACCCCGGCAGCCTGGCCAAGATCTACGTGCCATCGCCCGGCGAAGGCCAGGAAGACAAGTTGCGCTGGATGACGGCGCACCCGCCGGCAGACCCCGGGCGGGCTTCGAGCCACGCGTCGATAGCCTGGCCGGCCGACCTCTTGTACGACCCGCAGCGCCGCTTTGTAGGCTACCTGATGCCGTACGTTCAGGATGCGGTGCCCATCCTGCAGGTGTTCAACCCGCGCAGCCGGGCTGGCGTGCTGCCCTCCTTCGACCGGCGTTATCTGCACCGGGCTGCGCGGAATCTGGCCGCGGCGCTGGGCGCGCTGCACGAACTGGATTACGTGGTGGGCGACCTGAACGAGAGCAACGTCCTGGTGAAGCCGTCGGCCATGGTTACCCTGATCGACACCGATTCGTTTCAGGTGCAGGAGCCGAGCCAGGGGCGCATCATCGTGTACCCGTGCCCGGTTGGCAAGCTTGAGTACACGGCGCCGGAGCTTCAAGGGGCACACTTCGATGCCAGCGTGCGCCGTTGGGAGCATGACGCGTTTGCGCTGGGCGTGCTGGTGTTCCAGCTCCTGATGGAAGGCAACCACTCATTCCGGGCACGCTGGCTGAAGCCGGGCGATCCGCCGCCGCTGGAGGCCAGGATCAAGCGTGGCTACTTCCCCTATCTGGCCGAAAAGGATATGGGGCGACCTGCCGGTCGAAGCCGGCCCCTGGCGTGCCGCCGCTGGGCGATTCTGGCACCCGGAGCTGGCCTGGCTGTTAACGCCGGTGCTTCGTGGAGGGGCACTTGCAGGCCAGCCGGCGGCCAGCGGCGCGCGAGTGGGAAAAGGCCCTGGCCGAGGCCGAAGGCAACCTCGTGGCCTGCCAAAGTGGCCATGTCTTCGATCGCCGTGCAGCGCTTGCCCCATATGCGGTCGTCCCGCCCGCGGCGCGCGGCGGGCCACCCGCGCCGGCCGGGCCGCGGGCCTCGGGCCCACAGCGAACACGGCGCAGCCGGCACCTGGGCCGGCACCCCGACGGGGGCGGGCGCGCCGGCCCAGGTGGCGGCGGCTACGGCACCGGGCGCGGGGACGCCCGGTGTTTCGCCCTGGCCGGCCTGGCTGAGGCTGCTGTGGGAATGGGCCTGGTCCTCGCCGGCGCGCCCGGCACCGGATCACCCGCGGGCTCGCCAGGCCAACCGTCCATGGCGAGCGACCCGGCTGCTCCGGTGGGCCGCGCAGCGGCTGCTGCAACGCTTGCGGCAGACCATGGGGCTCAACGCCTCCTCGGCCACCGTGCGCTCGGCGTCTCCGGGCGGCGCGGCCCAGGCGGTGCCGTGCCCGCGCTGCGGGTGGACCAATCATCCTGAAGAAATCTACTGCCAGCGCTGTGCCTTTCCCCTGGCAGGGACGCGGCCCCTGCCCGCACTGCGGCCGGTCCATGCCGAGAAACACACGCTTTTGCACCCACTGTCAGGCGCGTTTGTGACCAGGTGCCCGGCCTGCGGTAAGCAGATTCCCTTTGGCATCCGGTTCTGCGCTTACTGTGGGGCCAGGCTGCCCGCGTGGCCTGCCCAGCTCTTGGGGTGCCTGGACTGGCCGTTCCTGGCGACCTGGCTGGGCGTGACCGCCCTGGCGTGGGGCATCGCCTGGCTGGTGCTGACGCACCCGCTGCTGGCCCGCGTGCTGAACCTCCGCGGCAAATTGCCCCTGACCATGGCGATCGCCGGGGCCATCGTGGGCGCGGCGCAGTGGCCGGTCCTGCGCCGGCGACCTCAACGGGGGCCGCGTGCGTTCGATGCCAGATGGTGGGCCCTGGTGACCCCCGCGGGCTGGGCCCTGGCGGCCTACGCCTTCAGCAACTGGCCTCAGTTTCCCCGCGAGGCGCCGCAGCTCGCGCTGTTGGGGGCCCGCCTCGTGCCGCTTGCCTCGATAGGCATCCTGGCCGGGATGCTGGGATGGCCCGCCGCGCGCTATTTTGCCTGGCCGGCGCGAGCTTGGGTCCTGGTGCCCGGCCTGGCGTGCGCCGCGACCGTGCTCGTGGCCGCGTACGAGCTGGCCGGCGGGATCGGGGGAGGGTTCTTTGGCCGGTTTGCCTTTGGGTTGGGCGGCCACGCCCTGGTCACCTGGTCCGACATCGTGCTGGCGGGCACCCTGGGCGCCCTGGTCGGGCTGCTGCAGTACTTCTTAGTGCGGCGGTCCGTCCGGCTCGCGTTCCTTTGGCCCGTGGCGAGCGCGCTGGGCATGATGGCCGGCGCGCTGGCAGCCGACGCCGCGAATGGGATCGCCATCGCGACCTGGCAGCTGGTGGGGCCGGGGTCCCTGCTGCCAGAATCGACGGGCAAGGGCGCGCTGGTGGCTGCAGCCCTCGGCTGGGGCTTCGCCGGCGCCGGGCTGGCGAGCGGCCAACGGCTGCTGCTGCGGGATTCTCGTCTGCACACGGCCACTCCGCCGGCAAGCGAGTGGGTGGCGCACGCCTGGCTGCCCCTATCGGCGGCAGGCTGGGCGGCGGGTCGCGCGGCGGGCCGGCTGTTATCAGGTGGGGCCTGGACGCTGCTGGCCTGTGCCGCAGGCGGCCTGCTAACGGGGCTGCCGCAGTGGCTGAGCGTGCGCCGGGGCAGCCGGGCCGCCATCTGGCTCATGCCCTCTGCCGCCGGAGGATGGGTAGTCCTGGCGTTCGGGCAGTTGCTGCCTCGCGCAGCGCCTCATCCCGCAGCTCCGGCGTTGTCGGCGCTGCTGGGCCTCATCCCAGGGTTGCTGCTGGCGGTGCGAGAGTAAAGATAACAACGCAGTGAGGAGTTCGCCGATGTTCACAGCCGGGTTCGTTCAGTTTTGCCCAGTGCGGCGTGATGTTGGCCGCAACATCGCCGGCCTGGAAGGCCTGCTGGCCGGCGTGCAGGCCGACTTGCTGGTGCTGCCGGAACTGGCCAACAGTGGTTACCTGTATGCCTCGCCGGCCGAGCTGGCCCCATTTGCCGAGGAAGCGAGCGGCAGCGGGCCGTTCCTTTCGGCGCTCAAGGCGCTGGCCGCTCGCACGGGCGCTCTCCTCATCGCCGGCTTTGCCGAGCAGGCGGCCCAAGGGCTCTACAACTCGGCCGCTGCCGTCGATGCATCCGGCGTGAGGGGGGTCTACCGCAAGGTACACCTCTTTGCCGGCGAAAACGACCTGTTCTTGCCGGGCGACAGCGGCTTCAAGATCGTCAAGCAGGCGGGGGCGCGGGTCGGCATGATGATCTGCTTCGATTCGATCTTCCCGAGTCCGCTCGGACGCTGGCGCTGGCCGGGGCCGAGATCATCGCCCACCCGTCCAACCTGGTCTTGCCATGGTGCCAGACCGCCATGGTGACGCGCAGCCTGGAAAACGGCGTCTTCACGATTACGGCCAACCGATTTGGTGGCGAGACGCTGGATGGCCAGGCGCTCACGTTCACCGGCGGCTCGCAGGTGGTCAACAATCGCGGCCGGTGCCTCTGCCGGGCGCCTGCGGAAGGCGACTGCGTGCTCGTCGCCAGCTTCGAGCCGCACGACGCCGAAGACAAGGCCGTCGGACAGCGCAACGACTTGTTCCTGAACCGGCGGCCCGAGATGTATGGGCGCTAAATGTAAGGTCACGAACTAGATCAGAGAGGCTTGCGGCGCCACAATGTGCAGCGTGGCAGAACAGGACCCTATACCCCACATGACGGACGTCGAGGATGCTGTGGCACTCGACCTGCAGCGCCAGGATTCGGCGCGCGATTATGCCGCCCGTCAACGCCTTCTGATGCTCGCCGAGCTGGCCCTCTCAGGCATCTTGGTGGTGGCTTTCCTGATCAGCGGCGGGTCACGCTGGCTCAAGCTTGGCCTGGCCGCGGGTCTGCCGTCACCCTGGCTGATGGTGGCGGCCTATGTAGCCGTGGCGACGCTGGCGTACACCCTCATCACGGCCCCTTTGTCGTGGTACGGAGGGTATGTCTTGCCTCACCGGTTCGCCCTCAGCACCCAGGGGCTCGCGGGATGGATCTCGGATGAGCTCAAGTCGCTCCTCCTGGGCATGGTGCTCGGCATCCCGGTGGCTGAAGTGGTCTACTGGCTGCTGCGCAGCCAGCCCGATAGCTGGTGGCTGTGGGCGGCGATCTTTGTGATCCTGTTTGCAGTGCTGCTTGGGCACCTCGGGCCGGTGCTCATCGTGCCGCTCTTTTACAAGCTGACCCCGCTGCGCGATCCCGAGCTCCTCTCACGTGTGGCTCACCTTGCTGAGCGCACGTGCACCCGAGTCGCAGGCACGTACACCATCAATCTCAGCTCGCGCTCGACGGCAGCCAACGCCATGGTCATGGGGCTGGGTCGCACCAAACGCATCGCCCTGGGTGATACCCTCTACTCGCGCTACAGCGCCGACGAGATCGAGACGATCATCGCCCACGAGCTCGGACATCAGGTCCATCACGACCTGGAACTGGGCATTGCCGTTCAAAGCCTGCTCCTGCTCGCGGGCATGTATGTGGCGCATCTTTTCCTGGCGTGGGGCGTGCTGGCCTTCGGCTTCGAGGGCCCCGGAGATATCGCGGCCCTGCCACTGCTCCTTCTGGCAGTGGGGATCTTCTCTGTCGTTACGCTGCCTCTCAGCAACACCTATATGCGGTGGCGCGAGCATCTGGCCGATCGTTTTGCCGTCAAGACTACCGGCAACCGTCGCGCCTTCATCCGTGCCATGCTGCGTCTGGCCAATCAGAACCTTGCGGAAGCGAACCCACCGCGTTGGGTGGTTTGGCTCTTCTATTCTCACCCACCGATCCGGGATCGGGTCAGCACGGCCGAATAGGTGAGCCTTCAGAATAAGGGAGGCACGATGCCGCGAGCGTGGCCTGTGATTTCGCTCCTGGTGGGCGTGCTGGCCGTTGCAGGCTGCGCGCCCGCCCAGCCAGCCCTGGGAGCCTTGTGGAACGCGCCCAGCTTTGACCTGATCGACGAGACGGGGGCGCACTTTAGCTCGGCCTCACTGGCCGGGCAAGTGTGGGTGGTGGACTTCATCTACACCCATTGCCCGGACGAGTGCCCCATCTATCTGTCTCCCAAGATGCGCATGCTACAGGAGCAGATCAAGAACAAGGGCCTCGCCGGCCAGGTCAGGCTACTATCGATCACGGTGGACCCCACCGCGACACCCCTCAGGTGCTGGCGGACTACGCCCAGCGCTACGGCGCCGATCCGGCCATCTGGCGCTTCCTCACGGGCCCTGACGGCACGATTCAACCCTTGCTTCAAAAGGGCTTCAAGATCGGGTCGGCCATCGTCGAGATGCCGGTGACGGTGACCGTGGCCGAGGCGAGCAACGACAGCGCCGCGGCCAGCTACACGCTCCTCCATTCGCCTTATTTCCTCCTGGTCAACCAGCATGGGACGATCCGTCAGGACTACGACGGTACGGAGGTCAACGTGACGCAGATCCTCGGCGACGTGAGCCAGTTGCTGCGATCCAGCCCCTCGGCGATGATGGAGGATGTCAGGATGAGCCTCACGGTCCGGCCGGACCCGCCGGTATTGGGCGAGAGCGCTCTGACCGTGAGCGTGGCCGACCAGGAAGGACGGCCTGTGCAGGGCGCGCGCCTGGAAGTGCGTGGCGACATGGCCCATGGTGCGATGGCCCCGGTGCTGGGCCAGGCCACGAGCGAGTCGGACGGTCGCTACCTGGTGCCGTTCCGCTGGACGATGACCGGCGACTGGACGCTGGACGTAGAGGCTGCCCTTCCGGATGGGCATGATGCGAGGAGCCAGTTCCCAATGAAGGTGGGCGCCGGCGGGTCATAGAGCGTGCTTTCGTCAAGATGCTCAACGCCCCGCGAACTGCGCTTCCTCAGTCGAGCCGCTCAACGCCGTGGTCAACGCCATGCCTCCGGTCACCACCATCTGGACGTCGTCGAAATAGCCCGCGCCGACCTCGCGCTGGTGTCTGGTGGCCGTGTAGCCGTCGGCCTCTCGGGCGAACTCCTGCTGCTGGAAATCGGCGTAGGCCGTCATGCCTTCGGACTTGTACCGCAGCGCGAGGTCGAACATGCTGTAGTTCAGCGTATGGAATCCTGCCAGGGTGACGAACTGGAACTTGTAACCCATGGCGCCCAATTCGCGCTGGAAGCTGCCGATCGTCCGCTCATCGAGCGTCCTCTGCCAGTTGAACGACGGCGAGCAGTTGTAGGCGAGGAGCTTGCGGGGATAGCGAGCCTGGATGGCCTCGGCGAACGCCCGAGCCTCGTCGAGATCCGGCTCTGATGTCTCGCACCAAAGCATATCAGCATAAGGGGCGTAGGCCAGCGCCCTGGCAATAGCCGCTTCGATGCCACAGCGGAACTCGAGAAATCCCTCCGGCGAGCGCCCGCCAGCCAGGTAGGCCGCATCGACCGGGTCGCCGCCGGCCATGACGAAGGAGGCGCCGTGCGCGTCGGTGCGTGCCACGAGGATCGTGGGCACGCCCATAGTGTCGGCGGCAAGCCGGGCGGCCGTCAGCTTCTGCACGAACTCGAAAGTCGGAACCAGCACCTTGCCACCCATATGGCCGCACTTCTTGACCGACGAAAGGCCACGGTTGATTTCAGGCGCTTGACACGCCGTGCATCATATGATACATTGGCGGCATGACGCAGCGCGTCAGGCATCGTTCTGCCGAGCTGCCAGCAGGCGGGCATTTCGCATTGGGAGGGAATCATGCCGCCAGGGACGGCTCAGGAGAAGCCGGCCGGATCGGGGCCCGAAATTGCCGAGCGCAGCCCGTTGCTGGATGCCGTGCGCAAGGTCCTGCTAGCCAGCGTCGGCGCGGTCGCGCTGGCCCAGGGTGAGCTCGAAGACTTCGTGAACGGGCTCGTCGAGCGTGGCGAGATCGCCGAGCAGGACGGGCGCAAGCTGGTCCACGAGTTGATCGAGCGCCGCAACAAGACCGCGGCAAAGGCCGAGGCCGGGCTGGAAGGCCGGGTCGAGGAACTTCTCAACCGGATGAACGTGCCGACCAAGGCCGACCTGGACCGGTTGAGCGCCAAGATCGCAGCGCTGGTCGAAAGGGTCGATGAGCTGAAGAGAACATAGCGGCGAGCATTCCAAGAAGCGAGAGTGTTGAGCCGGCTATCTCTTCCACACGCGTGGGTCGTACCGGCACGAACCCGCTTCGCGAGGAACCGCCTTCGTGCTTTCGGCCCGCAGGCGGCTTGCCCTTGGGCCCGGCACGATCGCAACAGGGGGGAAGATGCGCGTCATCAAGCGCTATCCGAACCGCAAACTCTACGATACCGAAGGTAAGCAATATATCTCGCTGGAGCGCATCGCGGGGCTGATCCGTGGTGGCGAAGACATCCACGTCGTAGACCATGCCACCCATGAAGATCTGACCACGGTCACCTTGACGCAGGTGATCTTCGAGCAGGAAAAGAGGCAGAGGGAGAGCTGCCGGCCTCCCTATTGACCACGCTGATCCACGCGAGCGGCGACACGCTGAGCACCTTGCGGCGCACGCTGGCGTCCCCTCTGGATTGGCTGCACCAGGTCAACGAGGAGATCGATCGCCGCTTGCAAGCGCTCATCCGGCGCGGCGAGCTGGCCGAGGAGGACGGGAGGCGCCTGCCGCGAACAATTGTTGACGCGCGGGCGCCGGGCCGCTGGCTCGGCCGCTCGGTTGGGCGAAGCTGAGATGGCGCGTCTCCTCGCCGCACGCGGCACACCCACCAGGCAGAATCTCGCTCAACTCGATGCCAGGCTGGATGCCCTGCTGGACGCCCTCGACCGGCTGGAAAAGGGGAAGTCCAGGCCAGAGTGAGCGGCCTTCCGGCGGCCTGGATGCCGGGATCAGCCGTTTCCCGGCGGGACCGCCAGAAGGGCTACCCTCACGCTTTCTCTGCCAGTGCTTCGGCCTCCGCAACCGAATCCTCGAAGGATCCGCAGGCCGTTGTGCCAGAAGGCCGGATCGGTCAGGTCCACGCCAAGCGGCTTCACGAGCTCGTGCGGCCAGTCGGAGCCTCCTGCAGCGAGCAGTTCGAGATAGGCATCGGCAAAGGCCGGGCCGACCTGCTGATAGCGGGCGTAGAGTGCCAGCACGAGCAGCTGCCCGAAGGCATAGGCATAAACGTAGCCCGGCGTGTGGATGAAATGTGGGATGTAGCTCCACCAAAACCGGTAGTCGGGCGTCAGCGTGACGCTCTCGCCGAACATGGCTTTCTGCGTGCCGAGCCATAGCTCGTTGAAACTCTCGATAGGGAGCTCGCCCTCCGTGCGGCGGGCCGCATGAATGGCGTCCTCGAAGCGGTTCATGGCCACCTGGCGGAAAACCGTAGCGAAAGCGTCCTCGATCTTGGCCGTGAGCAGTGCCAGGCGGGCCGCCTGGTTGGGCTCGTTCCGAAGCATCTGCGCAAAAGCCAGCATTTCGCCAAACACCGAGGCGGTCTCTGCCGTAGTGAGAGGTGTGTCGGCTTCCAGCAATCCCTTTGACCTGGACAGATATTGGTGGACGCCGTGGCCGAGCTCGTGTGCCACGGTCGTCACATCGCGCGGGCGGGCCTCGAAGTTCAGCATGACATAGGGATGCACTGAAGGGACCGTGCTGGCGCTGAACGCCCCGCCACGCTTGTTGGGTCGCACCGGCGCATCGATCCAGTGCCTCTCGAAGAAGAGCGCCGCGATGTCCGCCATGCGTGGGTGGAAGGAACGGTAGGCTTCCAGCACGATTGCCTTAGCCTCGTTCCAACTGTAGCGGCGGTCAGCTGCCGGCAGCGGGGCGTAGCGATCGTAGTCGAACAGCTCGTCCAGCCCGAGCAGCCGGCGCTTGAGCAGGTAGTAACGGGCCACGATGTCGTAGCGCGAGGTGACTGCCTCCACCAGCGCCTGAACGGTCGCGTCGGCCACCTCGTTCGCCATGTTGCGTGCGCTGATCCAGGCCGGATAGTGGCGCAGCCGGTCATCCGAGGCTTTGTCGGCGAGCACCGTGTTGAAGATGAATCCGCTGACGCGTGCGCTTTCCTGTAGGCCCGCTGTAATCGAAGCGGCTGCCTTCCGCCGCAGTTCACGGTCGGCGTGATACAGTTGTGACAGCACCTGCTCTCGGGTCAAGGTCTGGCCGTCGAGCTCGAAACGCGCCGCGCTTTGCACCTCGTCGAAGAAGCGGCCCCAGGCCGCACGGCCCGTCACGTCCTTCTCGGTAAGGATCTTCTCCTCAGGCTCGCTGAGCAGGTGGGGGCGGTAGCGCCGGGCCAGCTCCAGGAAGTGCCGGAAGCGGGTCAGGGCAGGGTCGGCAAGCAGGTCCGCGGCCGCCCCGTCGGGCGCATTGGCCCATTCCAGCTCGAAGAAGACCAGCTTCTGGCTGAGCTGCGAGTTGCGCTCCGTGATGCGCTGCAAGAGGGCGCCACGTGCCGGGTCGGCGGTATCGGTGCTCCAGCTCAGGAAGGCATACGATGCGGCCCGGCCACTGAGCTCTCCAACCGTTTCATACTCCTGCAACAGCTCACCAAGCTCGCGGGCTGCAAGTTGCGCGACATGGCCGCGAAAGCGAGCGGCCAAAGCGTCGGCGGCGCGGTCGGCCGCGTCCAGATCCCGGTCGATGGCCGGGTCATCGACTCTCTGATAGAAGTCCGAAAGGTCCCAGCTGACATCCTCAGCTCCCGTAAGGTGCTCCGCGTGAATTTCCATTCAACCTCCTTCTGATGAGTCCGTGTGGGGGGCACGGAAGGGCGGATTCGGATCTTCCTGGCCATCGCGTGGCCAGCAAAGCACTGCCAGGCTGCGCCCCTCGAGCCGATAGCGACCACCTGCCTTGACGCCCCGCGCGTAGGCCGGCGGCAAGGGGTCACGCGTGTCCACCAATGTTTTCCACTTGCCCTTGGCCGGCTGCGCCGGGAGGACGAAGCTGACGGTCTCCCAGGAGGAGTTTAGCAGTATCAACAGGATGTCGTCCCGGATCGGCCGCCCGTGATCGTCGACTTCCCCGATCGCATCGCCGGCCAGTCGCAGGGCGAAGGCGCGGGTCTCGGCGTTGCTCCAGTCCTTGTCGCCCATCTCCCGTCCACTCGGCAGCAGCCATGTCAGGTCTTTTACGTCCGTGCCACGGATCTGGCGCCCCCGTTTGAAGAATACGCTTCGCCTGAGCGCAGGGTGCTCGGCTCGCAGGCGGATCATGAGTCGCGTGAAATCGAGGAGCCTTTGGCACGGCCCTTCGATCTGCCAGTCTACCCAGGAGATCTCATTGTCCTGGCAGTAGGCATTGTTGTTGCCGAGCTGCGTGCGGCCGATCTCGTCGCCGGCCTGCAGCATGGGCACCCCTTGCGAAACAGCAACGTGGCGATGAGATTGCGCTTCTGGCGCTGGCGCAAAGCCAGTATGCCTGGGTCCTCAGTGGGCCCTTCAAACGCCCCCGTTCCAGCTCAGGTTCTCGTTGTGGCCGTCGCGGTTGTCTTCCCCGTTGAGCCTCGTTGTGTTTCTCATTGTAGCTGACCAGGTCGGCCAGCGTGAAGCCGTCATGGGCAGGTCACGAAGTTGATGCTGGCGTAGGGGCTGCGGCCGTGCTTCTCGTAGAGGTCGGAGCTGCCGGTCAGGCGGTAGGCCATGCTGCCGGCCAGTCCCGGATCGCCCTTCCAGAAGCGGCGCACGGTGTCACGAAAGATGCCGTTCCACTCGGCCCACAGCACCGGGAAGTTGCCGACCTGGTAGCCGCCGCGGACCCACGTCCCAGGGCTCGGCAATCAGCTTGACCTGCGAGAGGACGGGGTCCTGATGGATGATGTCGAAGAAGGCGGTCAGCCGGTCGACCTCGTGCAGCCCGCGTGCCAGGGCCCATGCGAGGTCGAAACGGAAGCCATCGACATGCATCTCGAGGGCCCAGTAGCGCAGGCTGTCCATGATCAGCTGAAGGGTGCGCGGGTTGAGAACGTTGAGAGTGTTCCCCGTGCCGGTGTAGTCGTAATAGTAACGCTTGTTGTCGTCAACCAGGCGATAATAGGCCGCGTTATCGATGCCGCGCAATGAGAGCGTCGGCCCCAATTCGTTGCCCTCGACGGTATGGTTGTAGACCACGTCGAGGATGACTTCGATCCCCTCGCGGTGCATAGTCCTGACCAACGTCTTGAACTCCGAGACGTGCTCGCCGAGGGCCTGGCTGCGACAGTAGCGCACTTCAGGGGCAAAAAAGCCTATCGAGTTGTAACCCCAATAGTTGGTCAGCCCTTTCTCGAGCAAATTTCGCTCGGAGAGAAAGTGGTGGACCGGCATGAGCTCGATCGCGGTGACTCCGAGGCTGTGCAGGTAATCGATCACGCAAGGATGGGTGAGCCCGGCATATGTGCCACGCATGTCAGGCGAGAGATCGGGGTGGCGCGCCGTGAAGCCCTTGACATGCATCTCGTAGATCAGGGTCTTGTGCCAGGGCGTGCGGGGCGGGACGTCGTCTCCCCAACTGAAAGACGGATCGATGACCACCGATTTCGCGGCATAGGGCCCGCTGTCACGTTCGTCGAAGGACAGGTCGGCGTCCGGATGGCCGATCTGATAACCGAAGAGGGCGTCGTCCCAGATTGGGTGGCGGCTGATGGCCTTGGCATAGGGGTCGAGCAGCAGCTTATTTGGGTTGAATCGATGGCCGTCGCCGGGCGCGTAAGGCCCATGAACACGATAGCCGTAGTGTTGGCCCGGACGGACAGATGGTAAGTAGCAATGCCAGACCTGATCCGTGACCTCGGTCAAGGCGACCCGCTCGACTTCTTGCGTGTCGTCGCCGGCATCGTAAAGACAAAGCTCGACGCCGGTGGCGTTCTCCGAAAAGAGGGCAAAATTCACGCCGGCCCCGTCCCAGGTTGCGCCGAGGGGGTAAGGCTTGCCCGGCCAGATGCGCGATATGGACATGTTCTGTACCGTGCTCTCTGTGGGTTCACAAGGAATGCGGGGCCCAATAGCGCGCCCAAACCTTGCACGTCGGTCGCGAGCCACCTGCGCCTACGATTGTGCCACGATGCGCGGAGTTCATATGTCGGGCCTCTTCCGTTCCCAACGGGTCGGGCGGGCCGGGGCCTGAATATTATGGGATCTTAACATCAGGCTTATCAATCCTTAATCTTGTGACAATGGTGGCTTAAGGCGCCGATGCTACTTTGGGATACGGCGCCCGGATGCGCCGGCACTTTCGCGACTGAAGGTGCTGCCATTTCTCGACCTACCAAGTAGGCGATTGGAGGAGTTTGCCCGATGCGTCGTATCCATCTTGTTGTGCTCTTGACGACCCTGGCTTTGGCGCTCGCGTCCTGCGCGGCGCAGCCGGCGCCCGTGAGCACCCAGGCGACCGCGTCGCCTACGACTGCCCCCGCGGCGCAGCCCACAGCTTCCGCCCCGGCTGGCAGCACGATCACCGCGACGGTGTCGGCCGGGGCGGCGGTGCCGTCCGCCAGTACTTATGTGACGCCCACTGACCTGAGCGGCAAGCTGACCCTGGCAGGTTCCTCGGCGCTGCTGCCGCTGATGCAGTTTGCAGCGCAGAACCTGCAGCAGGCGAACAAGGGCCTGCAAATGAGCGTCACGGCCGGCGGCTCAGGGGCCGGCCGCCAGCAGGTTTGCGCCGGCCAGATCGACATCGGCGATAGTGACGTGCCGTTGAGCGACAGCGAGAAGACGAGCCTGAAGTGCGCCGACGCCGTGCAGACGCCGGTGGCCATCCAGGCGTTCGTGGCGGTGGCGAGCAAGCAGGGGCCGGGCAGCGTGACGAGCCTGAGCCAGGCGCAGCTGCAAGGCATCTTCTCGGGCCAGATCACGAACTGGAAGCAGGTGGGGGGCGACGACCAGGCGGTCGTGCTGATCAATCGCCTCAAGGGGTCGGGCACGCGGGCCCAGATGGCCAAGTACCTGTTCAAGGGCGACGACACCAAGTTTGCCACCGGGCAATCGGAAGAGGACAACAGCGCCACCGTGTTGCAGACGGTCGGGCAGACGCCGGGTGCGGTGTCCTATCTGAGCGTGGCCTACGTGGACGACACGATCGTGGCCTTCAACATCGGGGATCTGCAGCTGACCGCGCGATAATATCCAAAGCGGCAAGTGGCCCATCGGTGGCCCGGGCTATGCCATCACGAAGGGGCAGCCGACGGCGCTGGAGCAGGCGTTCCTGAATTACGTGCTGAACCCGGGGCTTCAGAACGGGCCCGACTTCGCCAAGCTCGGCTTCGTGCCGGTCGCGGACTCGATGGCGACGAGCAACAAGAGAGCCGGGCCGCTGGTGCCAGGCTCTCAACCCAGGTATCGCGAGCGCCCATGAACGCTGCGAGTCTTCGCCGAAAAGCCATTCTCTACAAGGCGATCTTCTTTTGCGCTGCGGGCGTCCTGGTCGTGGGCAGCTGGCCGGTCCTCCTTCATCGGGGAGCGAGGGCTTGCCGTCTTCGCGATCGAATCTCCGCTCGCCTCTTCTCTTTGGGTCGTCCTGGAACCAGAGCATCCTCATCAGTTCGGGGCGCTGCCGCTGGTCTACGGCACAGTCATCACAACGCTACTGACTTTGCTGATCAGCGTCCCTCTGGCCGTGCTCGTTGCGATCTTCATGGTCGAGGTTGCCCCTCCCGCGTGGTGCGGAGGCTCATGCGGAGCACCGTCGAGCT
>CAWEHT010000005.1:0-3021 GCA_963808455.1 uncultured Chloroflexia bacterium
GAGCCCTGTGGAACTGGCACCGCCGATCTTGCCAATTACGCCATCTCGCCGGAATGATTACCCTCCTCCGCGAACATAGTTATATTCAATGATCGCGACAGCAGGAACGCTACCGAACGTACTGACACTCGACTCAAGATGGGCGGCAAGCAAAGCCCGGGCCCTCCTCCCGCAGGAGGCTCGAAGCCCAGGCCGTCGTCCTCGATCGAGAGGTTGATCTCGCCATCGACGCAGTCGATGCTGACCCAAACCGAGGCCGCTTTGGCGTGCCTGGCCACGTTGTTCAGACCTTCCTGGGTGCAGCGGTAGAGCACCAGGGCCTGGGCTTCGGAAAGGGCCGGCAGGTCATCCGGGCTGCTGAAGTTGACGCGGAGCCCGCTGGTGGCCGCGAACGTGCTGCAGAGCGAGCCCAGCACACGTGCGAGCGGCTGGCTGGCCAGCAAAGGCGGGCGCAACTGGTAGAGGATGTGATGCAGCTGCTTCATGACATCCTCGGCCATGGCGATGGCGCCCTTCAGGTCCTCGCCGCGCTCGGGCGCCGGCCACGCTCACGCCGCGTCCACGGCGTCAAAGCCCCGGCGCGCGCGGGCTCCTCGCGTCCCGCCGCCTTGAGCGGCATTGCAGCGCCGTCAGGCGCTGGCCGATGTCGTCGTGAAGCTCCTCCGCGATGCGGCGACGCTCGTCTTCTTGCGACGACACCAGCCGCAACACGGCATTCTGAGCCCCTCTTCGGCCTCGATCTGGCGCGTGAACGTCGCCGGCATAGAGCGATGCGCTCAAGGGCGCCGCCAGGCCCGGGCAAGGGCTGGAGGCGCACCTCGTACCAGGCCCCACCGAAGCGGTCGACGAACTCGACGGGCGCGCCGCTGGCCCGGATCATGCGGATGTGGCTGCGCCTGGCGGGAGGAAAACAGGTCCCATACGGCGAGCCGGGGCTGCACGGGAAGCTGCGAGCTGTCATATCGATCGGAGGAAAGCGTGGGCCTCTCTCTTGCTTCCCCCACGGGTGCCCCCGGCCCTCCCGTGAGGCACTGTGCAGCCGGATTGGCGAAAAGCACCCAACCCTCGCTGTCCACCAGCAGAACCGCCTCATGGGAAGCGGCCAGCAACGCTTGCGAGACGGCAACCTCCTCGTCTGACATGGCGCTAATGTACCACGATTGCAGGGTCGTCGCAAATGACCTGCCGTTCGGGGTGATCCTGTAGCAACTTTGGATCGGCGGCGGGGCCTCGCGAACTGAGGGTCCATCGGCGGGGGGCCGGTGCCGGCGAACCGCCCCGGGCACCCTCTGTCTGGAATCGGCGTGCTTATCGGATAGAATTTGACACGTCGCGCGCATCCTGGGTTACGATGGCAGTGGAAACAGAATATTGAGCCAGGTGCCCCGCATTGGCCACGAGCGGCATGGGACTACGTCATCTCCACGAGGGTGGGGAGGGACCGCTTGGGGGCCAGGGTAAGGGGAGAATAGGGAAGCCGGTGTAAGGCCGGCGCGGGCCCGCCACTGTGAGTGGGGAGCGAATCCGCAGGCAGCCACTGCAAAGGCAACTTTGTGGGAAGGCGCGGACGAGCGATGATCCACGAGTCAGGAGACCTGCCTGGCACTTTTGTGGACTTCGGGTCGCCGATCCGATCTCCCGGAACGGCAGCGCCTGTCGCTGTCTCGATGCCGGGATCGTGATCACGTGGCCGAAGGCCACGGCCGGCTCTCTCCCACGGTCAGGAGGTCGGAGCGAGGCGCTTGCGCCCCTAAGGGATTCGCTCACCTGGTACCTCTGCCGGAAGCATACGGCAGGGGTCTTTTTTTTGCCAGGCCTTTCCCCCAAAATCCGCATTCCGGGCCCTGAGCTGTGGGCGTACGATCCTGCCGGCCAAGAATCGACGCCAGCGTGGCCGGGGACCCGCACGAAACAATACAGCGAGTCCTTCCGGCCCCCATCAGCGGAGGCACTGTGCAGCCCGTTCTCACGGCATCGATCGGATCGTTCCGGTACCGCGGCCAGCCCGTCGAACCGGCCTGCCCTCCGCGGCATCGAGCTGAGCCTGGGCGCCGGCGAGGTGCTGGTCATCCACGGGCCGGGCGGGTGCGGCAAGACGACCCTCTGCTATTGCCTGAGCGGCGTCATACCGGGCTTCAGCGCGGAGCGGCGTGCTCGAGGGGCGGGTGCTCATCTCCGGGGTCGAACTGCCGCGGCTTGCGGCTGGCCGAGGCCACGGGGTATGCAGGGCTGATGCTGCAGGCGCCGGAGCGCCAGCTTTTCAACCTGTCGGTCGCCGAGGACATCGCTTTCGGGCCCGAGAGCCTCTGCGTGCCTGCGCCCGAGATCCGTGAGCTGGTGGCGCAACTCGCAGCGCTCCTGCACCTGGAGCCGCTGCTGGACCGGGCGCCGCAGACCCTTTCGGCCGGCCAGACGCAGCCGCGCCGCGCTGGCCGCCACGCTGGCGCTGCGCCCGCCCGTGCTGGTCTTCGACCAACCTGAGGCGCATCTGGACCCGGAGGCGCGGGAGGAGTTCCGGCTGCTGGTCGCCAGCCTGACGCGCCAGACCGGCAAGTGCGTCGTCATCGCCGAGAGCGACGCGCACGGCGGCGCCGTGCTGGCGGCGCTGCGTGACCTCGGGGTGCCGGCCCACGAGCTGCGCATGGCCGGGGCCACCGGGCAGGGCGGGGCGGGCACCTCCGGCGTGGGCGGCCCGGGCCCGGGAGGAACGGCATCTGGAGAACCCGCATCCGTGGCCGGCACCGGTCCGCTCTGCCGCCATTCGCCTGGACCGGCAAGCCCGCCGGCGGTGCCCGGCGCGACGGGCGTCGCCGCAGGACCGTGGCGCGGGGAGGCGCCGGGCGCGGCGGGCGTCGCCGCAGGGCCGTGGCGCGGGGAGGCGCCGGGCCGGGGAGGGCAGGAACCGTTACTCGCGGTGGCGGGGCTCTCGTTCGCTTACGGGCACGGCGCGCCGGTGCTGCGCGTGGCCTCGTTCCAGGTTGGCCGTGGCGAGCGGGTGGCGCTCATCGGCGCCAACGGCTC
>CAWEHT010000006.1:0-9699 GCA_963808455.1 uncultured Chloroflexia bacterium
ACTGTCATCTACTCGGTTCGCGAGTACATCTGCTCTTTGCAGGAAGGCCGCCCAGGCCGTGGGCGGCGGCGTGCTGGCCCTCGACCTCTTCGAGCACGCCGAACGCGGGCTGCTGGTGAACGAGATCAACCACACCATGGAGTTCCGCAACAGCATCGCGCCGACCGGGGTCGACATCCGCGGCGCATGGCCGACTACGTGATCCGGCAGGCCGGAGAGGGGCAACCGCCCCTGCCTGAGCCTGCGCAGGCCTCGGGGGCCGGGGTGCGCAGCGCATTTCCGGCGTCGGCGGGGCTGCCACGATGAGCGATCGGGCGCGCGTGGCCATCGTGGGCGGCTCCGGCTACACCGGCGGCGAACTGCTGCGGCTGCTGCTGCGCCACCCGGGCGTCGAGATCGCACAGGTCACGTCGGAGTCACACGCCGGCGAGTTCGTGCACGGCCTGCATCCGAACCTGCGGCCGGGGGGACGCTCGGGCACGCCTCTGCGCTTCACAACGCTGAGCGAGCTGGCGGCCTGCGATCTCCTGTTCCTGGCGCTGCCGCACGGCCAGGCGCAGCGCCAGATCGAACGGTTCGCCGGGCTGGCCGAGCGCATCGTGGACCTGTCGGCCGACTTTCGCCTGCGCGATCCGGAGAGCTACCGGCGCTACTACGGCGAGGCCCATGCCGCGCCGGAGTGGCTGGGACGTTTTGCCTACGGCCTGCCCGAGATCAACCGCGAGGCGCTGCGCGGCGCGCGCTACGCCAGCGGGGTCGGCTGCAATGCCACGGCGACGATCCTGGCGCTGCTGCCCATCTTCCGGGCCGGCCTCGTGCTGGCTGAGCGGCCGGTCGTGGCCGACGTCAAGGCCGGCTCGTCGGAGGGCGGGGCTTCGCCAAGCGCCGCGTCCCATCACCCCGAGCGCAGCGGCGCCGTGCGTTCCTTCGCCCCAACCGGCCACAGGCACGAGGCCGAGGTGCGCCAGGCGTTGGGATGCGAGGACGTGTATCTTTCGGTCACCTCGATCGAGCTGGTGCGCGGGGTCCTGGCCACGGTGCACGCCTGGGTGCGGCCCGGATCGAGCGACAAGGAGCTGTGGCGCGCCTGCCGGGCGGCCTACTCGGCCGAGCCTTTCGTGCGCATCGTGCACGAGCGCGGCGGGATCTATCGCCACCCGGAACCCAAGCTGCTGGCCGGGACCAACCTGGCCGACGTGGGCTGGGACCTGGAGCCGGCCACGGGGCGGCTGGTGGCGCTGGCTGCCATCGACAACCTCGGCAAGGGCGCGGCGGGCAGCGCAGTGCAGTGCATGAACCTCATGCTGGGCTGGGACGAGACGACCGGCCTCGACTTCATGGGGTTGCACCCGGTCTGAGGGGAACCTATGGATGTATTAGTCGTGAAGGTGGGAGGGGGCGCGGGGGTGAACGCCGAGGCCGTTTGCCGCGACGTGGCGGGCCTCGTCGCGGCGGGCCGCCGGATCGTGTTGGTGCACGGCACGTCGGCGGCCGCGGATGCGCTGGCAACGCGCGCCGGGCTGCCGGTCCGCCAGCTGGTCTCGCCCTCCGGGCACGTCAGCCGCTATACCGACCCTGAGACGTTGGAGATCTACGTGGCGGCGGCCGCCGGCCAGGTGAACAAAACGCTGGTTGCGCGCCTGCAGAGCCTGGGCTGCAACGCGGTGGGCCTCTCCGGGGTCGATGGGCGCCTGCTGGTTGCCGAGCGCAAGACCGCCGTGCGGACCGTGGAGAACGGGCGGCAGCGGGTGGTGCGCGACGATTACACCGGGATGCTGCAGAGCGCCGACGCCGGGCTCCTGCGCCTGCTCCTGGATGCCGGCTACACCCCGGTGATCGCGCCCCTGGCGCTGGGCACGCAGGGCGAGCGCCTCAACGTGGACGGCGACCGGGCAGCGGCGCAGATCGCGGTGGCGTTGGGGGCGGGGGCCCTGGCCATCCTGAGCAACGTGCCGGGCCTGCTGGCCGATTTCCCCGACGAGAGCAGCCTGGTGCGCCACGTCCCGGCGGGCAACGTCGAGGCGGCCGAAGCCCTGGCGGCGGGGCGCATGAAGAAGAAGCTGCTGGCCGCCCGCGAGGCGCTGGCAGGCGGCGTGGGCCGCGTGATCCTCGCGGATTCCAGGTGCGCCGAGCCCGTGCGCGCCGCCTGCGCCGGCCAGGGCACTGTCATCGGGGAGCCGATCCCGGAAAGCAGCGGGGAGCCGTCGCCGGGAGGCGCCGAGCGACCCGAGGGGGATGCCACGCTATGATGATGCAAGACCTGATCAACCTGGAGACAGCCCACACCTCCGGCGTTTATCCCAAACGCCCGCTGGCGATCGTGCGGGGGCAGGGAGCCCACCTGTGGGACGCCGACGGCCGCGAGTACATCGATTGCGTGGGTGGGCAAGGGGCCGCCAACCTCGGCCATGCCCACCCGCGCATCGTCGAGGCCCTCCAGCAGCAAAGCGCCTGCCTGATCTCGTGCCCGGAGATCTTCTACAATGACCGGAGGGCCGAGCTGCTCGCCAGGCTGTCAACCGTGGCGCCGGAGGGGCTCGACCACGCGTTCCTGTGCAATTCGGGCACCAAGGCCGTGGAAGCCGCCATCAAATTCGCCCGCCTGAGCACGGGGCGAACCCGGATCGTCGCGGCCATCCGCGGTTTCCATGGCCGCACCATGGGGGCGCTCTCGGCCACCTGGAATCGCGAGTACCGCGCCCCCTTTCGAGCCCCTGGTGCCGGGCTTCAGCCACGTGCCGTACAACGACCTGGCCGCGCTGCAGAAGGCGCTCACGGACGAGACGGCGGCCGTGCTGCTCGAAGCCGTGCAAGGGGAGGGGGGCGTGCACCCGGCGGAGCCGGGCTACCTGAAGGGGGCGCTGGCATTGTGCCATGAGCGGCGGCGCCCTCCTGATCCTCGACGAGGTCCAGACCGGCTGCGGCACACCGGCAGGTTCTTCGCCTGCCAGCACTCGGCGTGACACCCGATATGCTCACGATGGCCAAGTCGATGGCCGGGGGGCTGCCCATGGGCGCCTGCCTGCTCGGGCCGCGCGCCGGGACGCCGGCCGTGTCATCGCACGGCAGCCGTTCGGCGGCAACCCGCTGGCCTGCGCCGCGGCGCTCGCCACGCTCGACGTGATCGAGACCGAAGACCTGCCGGGCCGCGCCGCCCGCCTCGGCGCGCATGCCATGGAGCGCCTGCAGGCCGTGCGCTCCCCGCTGGTGCGGCAGGTCCGCGGCCTCGGGCTGTTGATCGGCATCGAGCTCAAGATCAAGGTCACGCCGGTGCTCCAGCGCCTTCAGGCGCGTGGCGTCCTCGCCCTGCCTGCCGGGGCCTCCGTGCTGCGGCTGCTGCCCCCACTCGTCATCTCACAGGACGACCTGGACCAGGCCATCGAGGCCATCGTGGGCGTCCTGGATGACCTCGAGCAGAAACCATCGTGACAAGGTGAAATGATGCCTCTCAACCATTATGCCATCATCGAGTTCGAACGCTCCGCGAGGGGGCGAGCAGTTTATCGGCGCGGAGTTCGACCGCGCCCAGAAAGTGAGGATCGCGCAGGCCCTCGATGAATTTGGCGTCGAATGCCTGGAGCTGTCATCCCCGGTCGCTTCCTCTGCCAGCGCCCAGGATGTGAAAGCGATCACGCCGGCCTGGGCCTGGCCGCCCGCGTGCTGACCCACATCCGGTGCAGCAAGGAGGACGCGGCGGCCGCTCTGGAGACCGGGGTCGGCGGCATCGACGTGGTGATCGGCACTTCGTCTCCGCTGCGCCAGTTCAGCCACGGCAAGAGCATGGACGAGATCATCGAGCTGGCCGAAGACGTGCTGCCGTGGATCCGTGCCCAGGCGCCCGGCATCGAGCTGCGCTTCAGCACTGAGGATACCTTCCGCAGCCGCGAGGCCGACCTCTGGCGCGTCTACCTGGCTGTGGACAAGCTGGGCGTGGTCAACCGCTTCGGCATCGCCGACACCGTGGGCATCGCGACGCCCGACATGGTCACACGGCTGGTCGGCACGCTGCGGCGCTTTACGCACTGCGACATCGAATTCCACGGCCACAACGACTCGGGGTGCGCCATCGCCAATGCCTTTGCGGCGCTGGAGGCCGGCGCCACCCACATCGATACCACCGTCCTGGGGATCGGCGAGCGGAACGGCATCACGCCCCTGGGTGGGTTCATCGCCCGCATGTACACGATCGACCGCGAGGGCACGCGGCGCAAGTACAGGCTGCCGCAGCTGGCCGCGCTGGAAGGCATGGTCGCCGACATGGTGGGCATCCAGGTGCCCTTCAACAACTACATCACCGGCGTCTGCGCCTTCACCCACAAGGCAGGCATCCACACCAAGGCCGTCCTGAACGCCCCGGAGACCTACGAGGCCCTCGATCCGGCCGATTTCGGCCTGACCCGGCGCATCGCCATCGGGCACCGCCTGACGGGCTGGAATGCGGTCAAGGCCCGCGCCGAGCAGCTGGGCCTGGCGCTCGATGCCGGGCAGATCAAGGCCGCCACCCGCTACATCAAAGAGCTGGCCGACGAGCAACCCCTGGCGCAGGATCACGTGGACGAGGTGCTGCGCAAGTGGGCGCTGGGCCAGCTGGGGGTCGATCCCGGCCTCAGCATGCGGCCAGTCTAAGGGCGGCGATCCATGGGCTACACTTTTGCCGAGAAGGCCCTGGCGCGCGCCGCGGGGTTGCCCGGCGCGGTCGCCGGACAGATCGTCGATGCCTGCCCCGACGTGGCGCTCAGCCACGACAACAGCGCCGCCATCGCCGGCCTGTTCCACGAGTTGGGCGCGGGGCGCGTCCTGCATCCCGAGCGGCTCTTCATCGTCCTCGACCACGCCGTGCCCGCGCCCACGACGCAGCACGCCGCCAATCACGCCGCCATCCGGCGCTTCGTCGCCGAGCAGGGCATCGGCCACTTCTTCGATGCCGGGCGCGGCATCTGCCACCAGGTGCTGAGCGAGGAAGCGGGGATCTGGCCCGGCGGGCTCGTGCTGGGCGCCGACAGCCATACGACGCACGCGGGCTGGCTCGGCGCGTTCGCGGCGGGCATCGGGCGCAGCGAGATGGCGGCCATCTGGGCCACGGGCCAGCTGTGGCTGCGCGTGCCGGAGACGATCCGCATCGACCTGACCGGGACGCTCGCGCCCTGGGTCACGGCCAAGGACCTGGGCCTTTGGATGCTGCGCCGGCTCGCCGAGAGCGCGGCGGGCCCGGAGGGACGCCCCACGGTCTACGCTGCGCTGGAGATCGGCGGGCCGGGCCTGGCGAGCCTCAGCATCGCGAGCCGCATGGTGCTGCCGAACCTGCTGGCCGAGGCCGGCGCCAAGAATGCCTACCTGGAGCCCGACGAGGCGGTGTTCGATTGGCTGGCGCGGCGCAGGGCGCGCGCAGGGGCAGAGGACCCGGGGGACGGCGAGGACGCAGACGCCGGGCAGGCGCGCCTGCGTGGCGAGTTTGCGGCCGGCGCGCTCTATCCCGATCCCGGCGCCCTCTACAGCGCCTGCCACACCTTCGACCTGGCCGCGGTCGAGCCGGCGGTGGCCTGCCCGGGCCGGCCGGACCAGGTCGTGCCGATCGGCCAGGTCGCAGGCACCCCAGTCCAGCAGGCGTTCCTCGGCACCTGCACGAACGGCCGCCTGGAGGACCTGGCCGCCGCGGCGGCGATATTGCGCGGGCCGGACGGCCGGGCCCGGCAGGTCGCGCCCGGCACCCGCCTGCTCATCATCCCGGCCTCCAGCGTGGTGCTGCGGGAGGCCATCGCCGCCGGGTACATCGAGACCTTCCTGGCCGCCGGCGCCATGATCGGCACGCCGGGCTGCGGGCCCTGCATGGGCAATCACCTGGGCATCCCGGCGCCAGGCGAAGTCACCATCAGCAGCGCCAACCGCAACTTCCGCGGGCGCATGGGGACGCCCGAAGCCGAGATGTACCTGGCCAGCCCGGCGGTGGTCGCCGCCAGCGCGGTGGCCGGCAGGATCGCCGACCCACGCGAGGTGAGCCCTCGTGAAGGGATAACTTCCCGGACCTATCGTCCTGAGTTGCCCGGCCCGCCACGGCGTGCTGCGGCTACGCAAGAAACCCCCCAGCGTCATGCTGAGGCCGGCTCCCTTACCGCGCTTGACGAGTCGGCGTGGCAGGCCGAAGCATCCGCGCCGGGAGTCCCGCGACGGATTCTTCGCTGTGACTCGCCGCAGCCTGAGTCTTCTTGTCAACCCGCTACCAAGAAACTCCCCGGCGACGGACCCTTCGGCCTGGGCGACCCTGCTCGTCAAGTGCGTCACGGGACCCGGCCTCAGGGTGACATTGGCGGGTTTCTTGGCCGCCCATGTGCCGGCGCGGCGGCATGGGGGACTCAGAATGACAGCGACGGGGCGAGAGCGAAGGGAGTTTCCAGTCAGGCCGACTCCCTGACTGCGCCCAGCGACTCAACGTGTAAGGCCGCAGGATCCGCTCCGACTGAGCCGGGCACAACGGATGCTTCGCTGGCGTCCCGCCGCGGCGCAGGTCGTCTCGTCAACCCGCTCAGCATGACAGCGGCGGAAGCTGTTGTCTCACAGGTCCCAAGTAGCTCACGGGATGCACAGGATGGAAAGGGCGGACACGAAGGTCCCCGCATGGGGATGGATGCCTCGAGCGATCCCCTTTCTGCCAGCCATGCTGTCGGTCCGGCACGAGCGGAGGTGCCGGCAACGGCTCTTGCCGTGAGTACGGACCTGCCCGCCCCTGAGGGTCCCCATCCTGCCGGCGCGAGCTCCCACGCTGACCCGTCGCCTGCGGATGGACTGGCGGGGCGCTTGCTCTCGGGCCGGGCCTGGAAGTACGGCGACGATGTGAATACCGACGTCATTTTCCCCGGCAAGTACACCTACACCATCACGGACCCGGCCGAGATGGCCCGCCACGCCCTGGAAGACCTCGACCCGGCCTTCGCCGACGCCGTGCAGCCGGGAGACATCCTGGTGGGGGGGCGGAACTGGGGCTGCGGCTCGAGCCGGGAGCAGGCAGCGACCTGCCTGCGCGAGGCGGGCGTGCGGGCCATCGTCGCGGCCTCGTTCGCGCGCATCTTCTTTCGCAACGCCGTGAACAGCGGGCTGCTGCCGGTCGCCTGCCCCGCGGCGGCCGAGGCCATCCGGCCGGGGGAGACGGTGACCGTCAACATCGAACGGTGCGCCGTGCGCTGCGCGGCGGGCGAGTTCAGCTTCCCGCCGCTGTCGCCGTCGCTGCGCGAGATCGTGGCGGCCGGCGGGCTGATAGCCATGCTGCGGCAGGAATTCGCACAGCAGTGGCGGGAGTAGCGTGGGAGTGCCGAAGCTCGTAGATTGTAACCATCCAGCAGGCTGGACCCATCACGTGCCAGCCCCACCCGCGGGCAGACCGACTTGCATCCAGTCGGACGTTCGGGCAGGGCCAAGATCGCTGCTGTGAACACGGCTTGAGGCTACTGTCTGTCCCAGGGAGCAGAATGATGCCTTGCAAACCGATGAATCGCATCGCCGGAGTGGACGGCAGCCGCGCGGGCTGGGTAGTAAGTCTGGCCGACTGTTGGCCTTGCCCCACGCCGCCGCATCTTGTGATCTGTCGCGATTTCGCCGGGGTATTGGCTGTCACCGCCAACTGCCAGGCAATCGTAGTGGATATGCCGATTGGCCTGCCGTCTGGCAGCGAAATTCGTCTCTGCGATCAACTGGCTCGCGATCTCCTGGGGCCAGCAGGTAGTAGCCGGGTGTTCAACACGCCTCCGAGGGCCGCGCTCGCGGCTCAGACGCCCGGCGAGTTTCAGCAAAGGCACCGGTGTCTGACCGGCAAGGGAGCCGAACTGCCTGTATGGGGCATCGTTCCGAAACTTCGTGAGGTAGATGCTGCAATGACGCCTGCCTTACAGGGAAAGGTGTTTGAGTTTCACCCTGAGGTGGCCTGGATGTGTTTGAGCGGCGCGACATTATCGTCAAAGCGGAGCGAAGCTGGCCGCCGTGAGCGGCTCGGCCTGCTGCGGTCGGAGGTTCCGTGCGTGGAGGAGCTCTTGGCCTGGCACCGAGCGCTCGGCAGCGCAGCCCAGGGAGACGATCTCCTGGATGCCCTGGTTGGTCTGACCACCGCGCAGGCGATTGCCTCCGGCCCGGACTGCAGCCGGCGTCTTCCACCTGATCAACCGCCTGTGGACGAACGGGGGCTCAGAATGGAGATGTGGTATTGAGCAAGCTAACGTTGTGCTCATTCAGGCCCTGGCTTCAGGAGACTGGCGATTTGTATGACAAGGCGCAGAGCTTCGTTTACCGCATCATCGGTCGGAAAAGCGGTCGCCACATCGGGAGCGAGCACGACCACATTCGTGCCCTGCCTTCGCTCGGGCGCGAAGCGGCCTTTGGGCATAATCGTCATCTCGGATAGGTCATACTCTTCGCGCAAATCGTAGTCTTCGGGATCATGTGTTTTCCGCATAGAACATTGCCTCTTTCTGGGTAGCTTTACGAGCGCTGATGATGCGAACATATCCACCGCGATCTGTATGGGCGACTATGAGCAGTTGGCCGCGATCGGACATTCCAATCGTAATGTACCGCTCTTCATCTTCAGAATGCTCACCGTCGACAACGGTGATGAATTCCGCATCGGCAAAGACAGTCGTCGCCTCATCGAATGTAACGGCGTGCTTCTTGGCATTTCCTGCCGCCTTGTGAGAATCCCATTCGAACCGCTGTCGCTCGCTCACTTCCCCTCTCCCTCAAGAACCGCAGACCCACATCCGAATGAGATCAAAGCATGCCTATTGTATCACGCTTGCTGCAATCTGGTGCGCGTTCACGATGCTGCTGTCATTATGTGCCGAAGGGTTCCTCGCGTACAATGCGGGTGGAGGAGCATGCATGCCAACGATCTGCCTGATCCCGGGCGACGGCATCGGCCAGGAGGTGGTGCCGGCCGCGGCTCGCCTGCTGGCGGCGGTGGCGCCCGACCTGGAGTTCTCGACGGCCGAGGCGGGTTGGGATTGCTTCCGCCGCTGCGGCACGGCCTTGCCCGAGGCCACCCTGGCAGTCGTCGCCGGCGCGGATGCCACGCTGTTCGGCGCGACGAGTTCGCCCAACGGGCCGGTGGCCGGTTACGCCAGCCCGATCCTCGAGCTGCGCCGGCACTTCGACCTGTACGCCAACCTGCGGCCGGCCGTCTCGCTGTTGCCCGGCGGCCCGCGGGCCGAGCCTGCTGATCGTGCGCGAGAACACCGAGGGGCTCTACAGCGGGCGCGAGAGGCGTGAAGGGGACACGGCCATCGCCGAGCGCGTCATCACGCGCCGCGCCAGCGAACGCATCGCCCGCACCGCCTTCGCCCAGGCGCGGCAGCGGGGCCGGGCGCGCCTGGCAGGCTCTGCCCTCGCGGAAGGCAAGATGCCGGCGGCCCCGAGCGTCACGATCGTGCACAAGGCCAACGTCCTCAAGCTGACCGACGGGCTCTTCCGCGAGTGCTGCCTGGAGGTCGCCAAGGATTACCCGGACGTGGAAACGCGCGAGATGCTGGTGGACGCGGTGGCGATGTGGCTGGCGAAGGAGCCCTCGCGTTTCGACGTCATCGTCACCACCAACCTGTTCGGCGACATCCTGTCGGACCTGGCAGCCGGCCTGATCGGGGGCCTCGGGCTGGCACCGTCGGCCAACCTCGGCGCCGGCCCGGTAGCGGTCTTCGAGCCAGTCCACGGCAGCGCCCCCTC
>CAWEHT010000007.1:0-7248 GCA_963808455.1 uncultured Chloroflexia bacterium
CAATGTATTGCTCTGCAAAGGACCCCACTTTCCCGGCCGCCGTCTTGGCGTTCACCTTTGCCTATGGTGCGTATATGACGGAGGTGTTCCGGGCGGGCATCGGCACCATCGCCAAAGGGCAGATGGAAGCCTTCGCGCTCGCTGGGCATGACTTACGTGCAGGCGATGCGCCATATCATCCTGCCCCAGGCTGTGCGCATCCTGCCGCCCATGAGCAACGAATTCGTGACCCTGCTCAAAGATAGCTCGCTGGTTTCGATCCTGGGAGGGATGGAAGACATCACCCGCCCGTGGCGCGAATGGGTGGCGCAGTACTTCACGAGCTTCGATACCTATCTCGTGGTCGCGCTGGTCTATTTGATCCTGACGTTGTTCTTTACACGCATGAGCTCGGCGGTCGAGCGAGCGTTCTCGGTCGAGAAGCGGTAAGGGGGGGCACTTTGGCTGAAAACATCATCGAGATCTCCAACGTGCACAAGTGGTTCGGCAAAGTCCACGCCCTGGACGACGTCAGCCTTCGCGTTCCTGCCGGCGAGGTATTGGTGATCATCGGGCCGAGCGGTTCCGGGAAGTCCACCCTTCTGCGCAGCATCAACAGCCTGGAGACGATCAATTCGGGCCAGATCATCGTCAACGGCATGTCGTTGAAGGGCAAAGGGACGAACCTAAACGCCGTGCGCGCCGAGATCGGCATGGTTTCCAGCAGTTCAACCTCTTCCCGCACCTGACCGCGCTGGAGAACATCACCCTGGCACAGCGCATCGTGCGCAAGCGGAGCGCGGAGGAATCGAGGCAAACCGCACGCCAGCTGCTGCAGCGTGTGGGCATCCCGGACAAGGAGGGCAACTATCCCGGCCAGCTCTCCGGCGGACAGCAGCAGCGGGTAGCCATCGCGCGCGCGCTGGCCATGAACCCCAAGATCATGCTCTTCGACGAGCCTACGAGCGCCCTCGACCCGGAAATGATCAAGGAGGTCTTGGACGTGATGCTCGACCTGGCCAAGACCGGCATCACCATGGTCTGCGTCACCCACGAAATGGGCTTCGCCCGGGCGGCGGCGCGCCGCATCATCTTCATGGACGAGGGCAAGATCCTCGAAGAGACGACACCCGAATTGCTCTTTACCCAGCCCAAGCACGAGCGCACGAAGTTGTTTCTCAGCAAGATATTGACCCATTGAGATCGCAACGCCACGTTGCCGGCGGTGTTATTGCTTATTAACACAGGGCAGTGAATTTACAACCGAGGTGCAGACGCAGCAATGGGGCAGATTTATTTGACGAGCATAGGCTGGCTTTGCTGTCGGGTCTTGCTGGCGGCTGTGGCCGGGTACTTGCTTGGCTCCCTTCCTGTCGGCTACCTGATCGGCAAGGCCTGGGGGGTCGATGTGCGCCTGCACGGAAGTGGGCGTACCGGCACGACGAACGTGTGGAGGGCAACGAAGCGCATCCTTCCCGCTGTGCTTACGGTGCTGGGTGATGTCCTGAAAGGGATTGTCGCGGTGTTGATCGGGCGCTACCTCCTGCATTCCGAGCTTGCGGCCGCGGCGGCAGGCTCGGCAGCGGTGATGGGCCACAACTGGTCGGTGGCGCTGGGCTGGCGCGGCGGTGCCGGGGGCATGACGGCTGGCGCGGCGCTGGCCGCCCTGTCGCCCATGGCGGCCGCTTTGGTGATCCCTCTGGCGATCGTGGCCTTGTATCTCTCGCGCTACGCGTCGGTTGGCACGCTAACGGTAGCCATCGGTGGGGCTGTGATGCTGGGCGTGCTGGCGCTGCTGGCCCCTTCCAGCCACGTATTGTCGGGGCACGTCGCCTTCGGGGTCCTGAGCGCGGCTGCGGTGATCATCGCCCTCCGTCCGAACCTGAAGCGCCTCCTGGAAGGCAACGAGCGCCGCATCGATTTGTGGTGAACTCGAAAGCAGCGGCCCGAAGAGGGCGTCCGCCCCGCCGCCGGGTTGGCCCGGCAGCGGGGCGGACGCCTATCCCCCATTAGCTTACTCCCCGATCATTCCCCAACCTGGCCGTCACAGAAAATGCACAAACCGGTGAATTGTCCACATCACTAGCCCGCGGACAGCCGCCATCCGGCCGCCAGGCCAGGGCACGGCCCGCGGATGCGCAAGCTTTTGCATATGCTCCAACGCTTTGGACATTGAAAGTCGCCCTCTGCGCAACCTATAATGGCGTTAGCAAAGGGGCTAGCGCACATGCCTCAATCAGATCCATCCCTCACACGTATCATCCAGGAATATGTTCCTGGGACGCAGGTAACGATCGCACACGTTATCGCGCACCCGGACCACCGCTCTGCCAACGCATCGGGCTCGAGGACGCCGAAGCGATCGGCATCATGACCCTGACCCCGAGCGAGAGCGCCATCATTGCCGGTGACTTGGCCCTGAAAGCCGCGAGTGTCGATATCGGTTTTCTGGACCGGTTCAGCGGCACACTGGTGCTTGTGGGCGACCTGGCCAGTGTCGAGACCGCCGTCGAAGCCGCCAACGCGGGGCTCGCCAGCATTCTGGGGTTTCAGCCGGCCCGCGTCACACGGCGCTAGTGTATGCGCCAGGAAGGTTTTCGGTACCACCGTATGTCATGCTGAGACGTTCATGACCGCGGGCAGTTATGAGGCACACAAGAAACCCTTGAACTGTCATTCTGAGCGGCCGTGCCAACAAGACCTGTCAACGACGCGCCACAGCGAAGAATCCGTACCAGGAGTTTCTTGGTGGCGGGTGGACGAGACGGCACGCGCCACGGCGCGACGCCAGCGAAGCATCCGTCTTGGTGGTGCCGAAAAGGCTCCCTGTTTCTGCACTCGGAAGTAGCTGGGCACGCAAATGAACCGTTGGCGTTTCATGCTCTGGGGGGGCGTTGGCGTGGGCAAAACGACCCTCCTGAGGGCACTCCAGGGTGGGGGCAGCTTGGCGAAGACCCAGATGATCGAGTTTCGCGGTGAGGCCATAGACTCGCCCGGCGAATACTCAGAGATGGGCAGTCTCCACGCGCCACCTGCTGGCGACAGCCTCGGATGCCGACCTTTTTCTCGTGGTGCACGACGCCGCGGTACAAGCACGAACTTTTCTCCGCATTACTTCTGTATGTTCCATCAGGCCGTCTGGGGCGTCGTGAGCAAGGTCGATGCTCCCGGTGCGGACGTCGAGCGCGCCTCCGTGCTTCTTGCGCTACATGGGTGTTACCGATCGCATCTTTTGCGTGTCGGCGGTCACCGGTTTTGGCCTCGTCGAGTTGAGGCAAGCTCTATCCGACAGGAGAGAAAAATGGCGTACAACAACGGCAGTGGCGAAGCTCTCGGAATGATCGAGACACGGGGGCTGGTCAGCGCGATTGAAGCGGCGGATGCCATGGTCAAGGCCGCGAATGTCGAGCTGATCGGCTCGGAGAGAATCGGCTCGGGCCTCGTGACCGTCCTGGTGCGAGGCGATGTAGGGGCGGTCAAGGCCGCCACGGATGCGGGCGCAGCGGCTGCCAAGCGCGTCGGCGAGGTCGTCTCGGTTCACGTGATCCCGCGGCCGCACACCGACACCGAAATGTTGCTGCCCAAGCGGCATTCCGTCGCTGCAGCGTAGGCCCGGCGAGGGCCGCCTTTCCAGTGACCCACAGGGTGGCAATCGCCATCACCAGCACCTAAGGAGGATTCGCTTACATGCAGGACGATCTTGTCGAACGCGTGGTTCAACAGGTAATGAGTCAGGTCTCTTCGGCGACCGCGAAGGCGGCCAACGGTAATGGGGCCCCCGCTCCGGCCGCGCCTGCCCCGACGCTGGGCCGCAACCCCGGGCTGACCGAGTTCGTCGGGACGGCCATGGGCGACACGATCGGCATCGTGATCGCTAACCTGGACCCGGTCCTCCATGAGAAACTGGGCCTGGACAAGAAGTACCGCTCGGTGGGCATCCTGAGCGATCGCACCGGCGCCGGTCCGCAGATCATGGCGGCCGATGAGGCCGTCAAGGCCACCAACACGGAGATTGTGCGCATCGAGCTGCCGCGCGATACCAAGGGCGGGGCCGGACATGGCTGCCTCATCCTCTTCGGCGCCGAAGAAGTGTCCGATGCCCGGCGGGCCATCGAGGTCGCGCTCAAGGACATAGCGCGCACCTTTGGCGACGTCTATGCCAACGATGCCGGCCATGTCGAGCTGCAGTACACGGCGCGCGCCAGCTTCGCCATCCAGAAGGTGTTCAATGCCCCGCTCGGCCGGGCCTTCGGCCTTTGCGTGGCGGGCCCTGCCGGTATCGGCGTGCTGATGGCCGATGCCGCGCTGAAGGCCGCCGATGTGGACTGCCTCGGTGTGTCTGGGCCGACTTCCGGCCTGAGCTACACCAACGAGGTGCTCGCCCTGTTCAGCGGCGACGCCGGCGCCGTGCGCCAGGCCATCATAGCCGCCCGCGAGGTTGGCATCAAGCTTTTGGGCACCTTGGGCGAGCCGCCCAAGTCTCTGGGTGCGCCTTACATTTGAGGTTGCTAGTGTCGGGTTGATAGGTGCCAGTGAATGTTGGCTACCAACCCCAACTGCCAACCGGCAACTACCCAAAGTACTGCGCAGATTGCCCAATGCCAGCCTCATGCAAGTGATGGCCCGGCCGGCGGTGACCGGGGCGATCGGCGCCTGGAGCAGTTAGGAGGCGTTACCAGAATGGCGCGACGTCAAAAAAGATTCGAGGTCCTCGAACAGAGGCCGGTCAATCAGGATGGTTTCGTAGTCGAATGGCCTGAGGTGGGGATGATTGCCATGGGCAGCCCCAATGATCCTCAGCCGAGCGTCAAGGTGCAGAGCGGCAAGATCGTGGAAATGGATGGCCGTTCTCGCGCTGAGTTCGATTTCATCGAGCAATTCATCGCCGATTACACGATCAATGTCAACCTGACCGAAAAGATGATGGCCATCCCGACGACCAAGATCGCCAAGATGATCGTCAACATCAACGTGCCGCGCTGCAAGGTCGCGGAAGTCTTCTCCGGCCTCACCCCGGCCAAGATCGCCCGGGTGATGGATGAGATGAACGTGGTGGAAATGATGATGGGCGCTCAGAAGATGCGTGCTCGCAAATCTCCCTCCACCCAGGCCCACGTCACCAACCTCCAGGACAACCCGGTGATGATCGCCGCGGACGCCGCCGAGGCCGGCCTCTACGGCTTCACCGAAATGGAGACCACCGTCGGCGTGACCCGCTACGCGCCGTTCAACGCGCTCGCGTTGTTGGTCGGCGCCCAGACCGGCCGCCCCGGCACGATCACGCAGTGCGCGTTGGAAGAGGCGACCGAGCTCCAGCTCGGCATGCGTGGCTTCACAGCCTACGCGGAAACAGTGTCGGTCTACGGCACCGAGCCGGTGTTCGTGGACGGCGACGACACTCCCTGGTCGAAAGCCTTTCTCGCTTCGGCGTACGCGTCACGCGGTCTCAAGATGCGCTTCACTTCAGGCACGGGGTCAGAGGTGCAGATGGCCTATGCCGAGGGCAAGTCCATGCTGTACCTGGAAGTTCGCTGCATCATGCTGACCAAGGGCGCTGGCGTGCAGGGCTTGCAGAACGGCTCGATCAGCTGCATCGGCGTGCCGGCAGCTGTGCCCAGCGGCATCCGTGCCATCCTCGCCGAAAACCTGGTGACGATGTGCCTGGACCTGGAAGTCGCCTCCGGCAACGACCAGACTTTCTCGCATTCCGACATCCGCCGCACTGCTCGCTATCTGATGCAGTTCCTGCCCGGCACCGACCTGATCTGCTCGGGCTACAGCGCCGTGCCTAATTATGACAACATGTTCGCCGGCTCCAACTGGGATTGCGACGACTACGACGACATCCTGATGCTGCAGCGCGACCTGAAGGTGGACGGCGGCCTCAAGCCGGCGACCGAGGCGGAGATTATCGCCATTCGCAACAAGGGCGCACGCGTGCTCCAGGCCGTGTTCGATGAGCTGGGCCTGCCCAGGGTCACCGACGAGGAAGTGGACGCGGCTACCTATGCGCACGGCACCAAGGACGTTCCGATGCGCGACAAGGTGCAGGATACCAAGGCGGCTCAGGAGCTCTTGACGCGTGCGGGTCACAGGGCTGGATGTGGTCAAGGCGCTGGCCAAGCGGGGGTTCCCCGAGGTGGCCACGAACATCCTGGGGATCCTGAAGCAGCGCGTCTCGGGCGACTACCTGCACACATCGGCTATCCTGAACACGGACTTCACGATCAACTCCGCCATCAATAATCTCAATGATTACGCGGGTCCCGGCAGCGGCTATCGCATGAGCCCCGAGCGCTGGAAGGAAATCCATAGCGTGCGCCAGGCCTTGCGGCCCGAAGATCTCTGATCACGAGCAGAGGGAGCAGAAAATGGAGATTACTGAAACCGAAGTACGAGATATCGTACGCACAATCCTGCAGCAGATGGCAGCCGCGGGTCCGGCGGCGCCCGCCGTGGCCGCTGAGCCGGCCAGCGAGATGGAGCTCCGTGAGCTCGGCGAGGCCAAGGTTGGCACCTCTGCCAGTGAAGTGGTCATCGGGCTGGCTCCCGCGTTCGGCGACAAGCTATCGCGGCGCACCCTGACATCCGTGCCCCATGCCGCCGTGCTGCGCGAGATCATGGCCGGCATCGAGGAGCAGGGCCTCAAGGCACGCGTGGTGCGTGTCTTGCGAACCTCCGATGTGGCTTTCGTTTCTCACGACGCCGCCAAGCTGAGCGGCTCAGGCATCGGCATCGGCATCCAGTCACGCGGGACCACGGTGATCCACCAGCGTGATCTGCAGCCTTTGCAGAACCTTGAGCTGTTCCCCCAGGCACCTGTCATCACCCTCGAGACGTACCGGGAGATCGGGCGCAATGCCGCGCGCTATGCCAAAGGCGAGTCACCATCGCCGGTGGCGCAGATGAACGATCAGATGGCGCGGCCCAAGTATCAGGCCAAGGCTGCCATGTTCCACATCCGCGAGACCAGCTTCGTGAAGCAAGGCGCCAAGCCGGTGGAGCTGCAAGTCAGCTTCAAGTAGCTCGCACGTGGCGTGCAACCTGACGGTTAGGAGGCAAAGACAAGGTGTCTCAAGAAGAAATGATCTCCGCCATCGTGCGTGAGGTGCTGATGGAAATGAGTGGCGGCCGCAGCGTGGGCAACGGCCACAGCGCGGCCGCTCCCGCTGCCGCGCCGGCAGTCGGGCTGGACCCGGCCAAGGATTTTCCCCTGTCGTCGCAGCGGCCTGATCTGGTGAAGACGGCCACGGGCAAGCATCTGGCCGA
>CAWEHT010000008.1:0-7339 GCA_963808455.1 uncultured Chloroflexia bacterium
GGCCTGGAAATGCAGAAACAGGGGACCCTTTCGGTGACACAGGGACGGATTCTTCGCTGGCGGCTCGCCGCGGCGCAGGCCGGCTTGCATACCCGCTCAGAATGACAGACCCCGGTACCGACGATGTCCCCTGCGTATGCACTAAGGAACACGCGTGGCGGAAGGACGTGACTATGAGTGAACGGCTGAATGGGCTTGCGGCCCTGGTAACCGGGGCGAGCAGCGGCATCGGCGAGGCAACGGCGCGGGCTTTGGCCGCGGAGGGCGCGGCGGTGGCGTTGGTCGCCCGGCGCAAGCAGCGCCTCGACCAGTTAGCCGCCGAGATCGGGCAGCAGGGGGGCCACGTGCTGGTCGTCGAGGCGGACCTGACCGATCAGGCGCAGGCGGCGGCGGCAGTAGAACGGACGGCCCGCGAGTTGGGCCGCATCGATATCCTGGTGAACAACGCCGGCGTCATGCTGCTCGGACCGGCGGTCGGTGCGCCACTCGAAGAGTGGGACCGCATGGTGAACATCAACCTCCGGGGCCTGCTGTACGTCACACACGCCGCGCTGCCGCACCTGCTTGCGGCAGCCGAAGGCGCCCCGCGGGGGGTGGCCGATCTGGTCAATATCAGCTCGGTGGCCGGCCGGGTCGCCAGGGCCGGCTCGGCCGTCTACAACCTGACGAAGTTTGGCGTGACGGCGTTCAGCGAGGCGCTGCGCCAGGAGGTGACCGGCCGCCATGTCCGCGTCTCGGTGGTCGAGCCGGGCGCAGTGCGGACCGAGCTGACCAGCCACCTCCGCCCGGAAGTGTTCGAGCAGGCGGCCCAGAGGTTCCAGGGTGTCGAGCGCCTGGAGGCCGAGGACATCGCCGACCTCATCGTCTACACGGTGACCCGGCCGCGGCGCGTCGCGCTCAACGAGGTCCTGGTGCGCCCCACCGAGCAGGGGTCTTGAAAGGTGGCCGCCCGGGAAGCCCTGGCCCCGCTCGTGCGGCGGGGCAGGTTTTCGCAGGTTGGAGAATAAAGTGACCCAGGTACCGTTGGGGGCCTGGGTCGGGTAGCCCGGGCCGCGCACCGTCGCGCACACGTCCATGGCCATGCCCTCGGCCGCCATCCGTGCGTCCGCGGCAGCATCCGCGGTCGGCCCCTCCTCGCCTGCCGCGCCGGCCACCGCGCCGCCGTGGCCGCCATCCGTGCATCCGTGGCCCGCATCCGTGGTCGGCCCCCCGCGCCGCGACGGCCGCCATCCGTGCATCCGTGGCAGCATCCGTGGTCGGCCCCTCCTCGCCTGCCGCGCCGGCCACCCCGCGCCGCCGCGGCCGCCATCCGTGCATCCGTGGCCCGCATCCGTGGTCGGCCCCCCGCGCCGCGACGGCCGCCACCCGTGCATCCGTGGCAGCATCCGTGGTCGGCCCCTCCTCGCCTGCCGCGCCGGCCACCGCGCCGCCGCGGCCGCCATCCGTGCATCCGCGGCAGCATCCGTGGTCGGCCCCCTCGCCTGCCGCCGCGGCCGCCATCCGCGCACATCGGCCCTCCGCAGGGGGGTCCGTGGCAGCATCCGTGGTCGGCCCCCTCCTCGCCGCATCCGTGGTCGGCCCCCCCCCGCATCCGTGGCCGGCACGCCCGCTCGTGTCGCAGCCACTAGCAGTTTGTCGGAGAGATACAGGCGTCCACTCTAATGAGGAAATTGCTTGAAGGCGAAGACAGAAGGGAAAGAAGGAAGAATGAATATATTGGTCTATGGGGCAGGAGTCATTGGCAGCGTCTATGCCGCACGACTCCAAGAGGCAGGATACAATGTGTCTCTGCTTGCAAGAGGTCAACGCGCAGTGTCACTGCGGACGCAAGGCATTCTCCTTGAAGACACATCGACTGGACATCGTACGACAACACGGGTTTCTATCGTTGATCATCTGGCTCCGACTGATAGCTATGATGTCGTCATCGTGACGGTGCGGCTGGACCAACTCACGTCCATCTTGCCTGTTCTCGCCGCCAATCACCAGATCCCCACTCTACTATTCATGCTCAATAATCCTGATGGCATGCAACGATTGGAGATGCTCGAACCCCATCGCGTGCTCCTCGGCTTTCCATCCATAGGAGGATCGCGAACAAGGAGAGGTCATCCGATATGCCCACCCCGCCCTTGCACAGACGACGCTGGGGAAAGAAGATGGCCAGGTACCACCACGTCTTCAACACCTCGCAACAGCATTCAAGAAGGCAGGCTTCTCTGTTGCACTGAATTCCGATATGCAGAGCTGGCTCAAAGCGCACGCCGTCATCGATGCATGTATGTGGGCGGCTGTCGTCATGACACAGGGAAGCGGTGCGAAGCTTGGACGGACACGTAAGCATGTGGTGATGATGGTTCGGGCTGTCCATGAAGGGCTTCTGGCCCTGCAAGCGCAAGATATTCCCATAACGCCTCTCAGCATGAAAG
Source organism: uncultured Chloroflexia bacterium (assembly GCA_963808455.1). Lineage (GTDB taxonomy): Bacteria > Chloroflexota > Anaerolineae > CG2-30-64-16 > CG2-30-64-16 > CAWEHT01. The sequence continues at coordinate 2,430 of CAWEHT010000008.1, forward strand.
TGCTCTTTCTTTGGATGCCTCGCTGGCTTGGATGCGGCATTCAAGCGGGCCATCATAGATACGACGCTGCTTTATGGCTACGACCTGGAGCCTGACTCGGCATACTACCAGGCCGCGTTGGCGGCCGTCACCGGATGAAGGCGTCACGTCCCAAGACCACTTCCATATTGAGCAGGACGATTGTCAAGTATTTGGCTGCAAACACCTTGATCCTGCTGTATACTTGAGCGGTGTGGTGCGGCCGTGGAACCGGATTGCGCGAGCGCAGACGTACCCGGGCAAAAGGTCTACGAACTGTTGCCTTGATCTTCAGAGCCGGGGGTCTGTGAGGCAGGAGAAGTGAAACACTGTGCCGTTTGTCTACGAGAACTGCCCCTATTCAGTGGGCTTGAGGCCGGCGACTTTATCCAGGTCTGTCTTCATGCGACCAAACTACTGGCGGCCAAGGGCCAGTGCCTGTTCCATCAGGGCGAACTGGCCAATGCTGTCTATTTGATCAAGGCCGGCAAGGTCAAGCTGGTGCAGGTGACGCCGGAAGGACGGGCGGCCATCCTGGACGTGCTCGGTCCCGGCGAGGTCCTCGGCGAGACGGCGCTGTTTCAGGATCTGCCCCAGCCGTTCAGCGCCATCGTCTTGGAGGAGGCCAAGATATGCTCCTTCAGCCGCCAGCAGTTCGAGGACATGATCCGGGCCAACCCGGGTGCCGCGACGAGCATCATCACCCATCTCGCGGCGCAGGCTTTATGAGAGCCTGCAGCAGGCCGGGGAGACCTCGGGCGCGCCGGTGCGGGAGAAGGTGCTGCGCGTGCTGGCTGCACCTGGCCGGCAAGTACGGCCATCGGATAGAAGACGCCACGGAGATCGAGCTGGCGATCACCCAGCAGGAACTGGCCGACATGGTGGGCGCGTCGCGGGTCATGGTCGCAAACGTGCTGAAGGACTTGTACGAGGATGGCGTGGTGCGCCGTCGGGACGGGCGCTATGCGGTCTGCGTGAAGGATTGCATGTGACCGGCATGGTCACGGTGAAAGGAGGCACAATGGCGGACCCAGTTGTTTATCGTTCGCAGGTACGGATCGAGGGCGGGGCCGGAGGTTTGCGGCGGGCATATCTTCCGGCCGAGTCTCAACCGGTGTTGTTCGGCGTGCATTCGGAGATCGCCGAGCACTACCATCGCCAGCCGGGCTCCTATGAGCCCCACGCGGCTACCCTCGACTACCTGGCGGCCGCCACCGCCGGCTGACTGACCGGTACCTTCGGGGGCGCGCTCGGAGGCGCGCAAGGTAGCGGCGGGTGAGGGCCGGTTGTGGTCAGAGGCGGTCGGAGAAGTCGAGCTCGAGGACGGCGTTCTCGTGATGCGCCGCATCCATGTGACGTATCACCTGAAGCTCTCGCCTGAGCAGCGGGCGACGGCTGAGCGGGCGCACAGCGTGCATGCGGATGGCTGCCCCATGTACCGCTCGCTTCGTGCTGCCATCGCCATCAGCACGGCGCTTGAAATGGAGGACGTTCAACCGGAGGACATGCCAGGCCGGTGAGACGGGAGAGGCGAGCGCGGGCTTCACCTGCAGGTGGGCCGCCGACCCGATGCCTGGAGCACCAGCAGCAAAGCGCGAGGATTAGCCAACGCATAGTGGCCGATAAGCGGCCAGACCAAATTCTGAGGAGGCAACGATGGCTGAATTGGTAACGATCCCACAGGATGTGCAAGAGTTCCTCAAAGGGAAGATGGCCTGGGTGGGGACGGCCTCGAAGGACGGCATGCCCAATGCCACGCCCAAAGGCACAGTCCAGGTGTTGGACAATTCCCACCTCCTGTTTGCCGATCTGTTCTCCCGCAAGACGCGCGAGAACCTGAAGGAGAACCCCCAGGTTTCGGTCACGGTGATCGACCTGACGGCCTTCAAGGGCTACGAATTCAAGGGGACCGCCGAGCTGATCGACTCGGGCCCGCTGTTTGAGAAGGTCAAGGAACAGCTCAAGCAGGCACCCCGGCAACTGCCACCGCCGGTCTACGTGGTCAAAATCGCCGTGAATGCCATCTACGACCAATCGGTCGGCCCGGAGGCCGGCAAGCGGATCCACTAGCCACTCTGCGGCCGGCAGGTTTCCAGCCCAGGCGACCTGACTGATCCCAGCGTACTACAGGGGAGGCCATCGGCGCTCGGGTGGCCTCCCCAAAGCTTGATGTGGAGATCCAACATGCAAAGGCAGGCTGTGGCGGAGATGCTGCGCCTGTTGCCCGACCAGGCACAAGGCTTCGCAGGATCGCAGTACAGCGCTCCCGTACGGACCACCTTCCTGGGCGACCGCGAGGTGGACATCCGCGGGCTGCGCGCCGAGTTGCAGGCAAAGCAGGACGGCGACGTCAAGGATTTGTTGCAGCCGCTGCTCCTGGGCGCCGAGCTGGTCGAGGCGGCTCAAAGTGACAACGCCCGGTTCTTCATCACCGACCGCGCCGCGCAGTCCTTCGTCTTCATGGGCAGCAAGTGGCGGGCCGGCTGGGCCTTGGTGCTGGGAGGCGCAGACCAAAGGGAATTGATCGCCCAGCTTCAAGCGCGGCAGCTTCATGGTGTTCACCGACCAGCCAGGCGTTCCCGACACGGTGCATATCGGCAGCCGCGACACCGCGCCCATCTATTTCTTGCAGCTGATGGTGCGCTACGGCCTGATCTGGGGACGCATTGCGCCAGGCGACGACCATGAGATGGGGCACTTTCTGGAAAAGGATATGCCAGGGCTGATTGTCGTTTGCGCCGCGCTGCCTCCCCTCAAGTATCTGATCACCCTCGGTCTGATGAAGCTGGGGGCTCCCGCCATCGTGCCCGGCACCTTTCCTTTTCCGTATGGGTACCGGCTGGTGGCGGAGGACGTCGAGGGGATCCTGGAGCGCATCGGCCACCTGCCGAACTTGCGCCAGCGTTACTATCAGGATGAGATCATCCGCCTCCCAGCACCGTGCAATCCGGCCCTCATCCATGAAGAGTTCGAGGTCAGCCGCCGCTTTGGCGGGGACGCCAGTTCCTTCTTCTGCGTCCGGCCGGCTGCGATGGCCGGGGAGCGCCTGCGGGTTGTCGGGGAGCCGGCCGGCCCGCTGGGCATCCTGGTGAGCATCTCGGCCGAGAAATTCAGCGACGACGTGGCCCTCAGCGTCGAGCGGGCGGCGCTGCGGGCGCTGAACATGCTGCCCGGCGTTCACGCCTACGAGAAGGAGGGCGTTTTCTTCCTGGATCTCGGCGCAGGGGTGGCGCCGGATGCGACTCAACTGGCCGGCGTGATCCACGCGGGCATCCGGCTGGAGTATCCGCGCCTGCGTGACATCGCCGTGGAAGTGCTCTTCGAAACCCAGGCGCTCGTGGCGCGGGCAGCCGAGGTGCGGGCCTACAAGGCGGGGCGGCAGGCCGCGGTAGCGGCGATGACGGAGCACAACACGGAGGAATTCTGCGCCTGCACGGAGTGCCGGCCCTTCTCGCTGGTGCATACCTGCATCCTCGTGCCGGGCCGCATGCCGATGTGCGGCACCCGCACTTACGCCTCGGTCAAAGCCGCCGCCTATTTCGGCTCGGACCAGGTCCCCTGGAAACGCCCTTCGGAGCAGGACTTGCCGATGCGCTACGTCTTCCCAAAGGGAAAGCTTCTCGATCCCGAGCGCGGCGAGTACGAGGGTTGTAACCAGGTCTACCGGGAACTCACTCATGGCCGGTTGCAACGCGTCTACCTGCATTCGGTGCGTGACTATCCACGCACCTCATGTGGTTGCTTCCAGGCGTTGGCTTTCTGGCTGCCCGAGGTGGCAGGACTGGGCATCATGGCGCGTCATGCGCCGGCTGTGACTCCAGACGGCCACACCTGGGAGATGCTTGCCAATCGTGCCGGCGGAAAACAAAGCCCGGGGATCGTCGGCGTTTCGCACCAGTACATGCATTCGCCCGACTTCTTGAAGGGCGACGGCGGCATGGCGAATGTGGTGTGGGTGGACAGCGGGCTTTATGCCAGGATTGCCAAGCTTTTCCTGCCAGGTCGAGCGCATTGCCACCAAGCAACAGGTCAACACCATGGCAGACCTGCAGACATTTCTCGGCAGGTAAAGCGGGTCCTTGCAGGGAGGCGGATTGAGGGCTGGCACCTGTTGCGGACGCCGGCGCAGTTGGCGCACCAAGCCTCCGACCGTCCAGCCTGCTTCGGGATAGCCAAAGTTGGCCGGGGCTTGGCCGGCCTGCGCTTGCACGATGGCCGCCAAATACGGCTCTGGGTGGTCGCCCGCTGCGCGGTTCGGCGTGCAGCCCGGCCGCGCCCTGCTGCTGGTAGCGCTGCAGCCAGGGGTACACGGCTTGCGCCGCCTGGCCCATCGACGTTCCGATCTCGGGCACGCTCTTACCCTGGTCGCTCAACAGCACGAAATGGGCGCGCTCGGAAACGCGCCCACCGCTTCGCGCGCCAGGCGGCGCAGTTCCAGGCGCTGCTGATCGTCCAACACGATCCGGATCTCAACCGGCCGTCCAGGTTTGTCCATGCCGACAGCATACCTGCTCCAGCCAATAAATCAAGTATCTTATGACACGTTAGTTAGGGGTCAGCTCACGATAAGGAAAGCGCTCCTTGATGGAGAAACTCGCCAACTTGACTTGCCACAAACGCCGGGTCATCTTCGGGCGAGAAATGTCCAGCGCCGGGGATGGTTTTGAACTGGGCGTTGGGAATGATTTCACTCAGCTTCTCGCCTGTTTCAAGCGGCAACCAGGCATCCTGCTCTCCCCACATTACCAGCACAGGGATGGCAATGTCCTGGTACCGAGGCTCCACCTCCAGAGTGTACTTGTCGTCATATTCGGCTACCGCGGGAAGTAAGCGGCTTGCATTTTGGCAAGCATGCTGCTCGGAACTCCCGTATCCGAGAAAGTCGTGAACGT
>CAWEHT010000009.1:0-8477 GCA_963808455.1 uncultured Chloroflexia bacterium
CTGCGAGAGGCTTACGACCTGCCCATCCTGATGCTCACCGCGAAAGGGGAGACCAGCCAGAAGGTCAAAGGGTTTCAGCTGGGGACAGACGATTACCTCGTGAAGCCTTTCGAGCCGCCGGAGCTGGTGGCCAGGGTCAAGGCCCTCTTGAAACGCTATCGCATCGCTTCGTCGCAGACGGTTCAGGCCGGCAACCTGACCATCGACCGCAAGACCTTCGAGGTCAAGGTTGGTGGCGAGAGCCTGACGCTGCCGCGCAAAGAGTTCGAATTGCTGTTCAAGCTGGCCGGTTACCCGGGGAGGACCTTCTCGCGAGACCAGCTGATCGAAGACATCTGGGGTTACGACTTCGAGGGCAACGAGCGCACGCTCGACGTGCACGTCAACCGGTTGCGGGCCCGTTTTCCGGAAGACGTGCACGGGTTCCGGATCAGGGCCATCCGCGGGCTGGGCTATCGCCTGGAGTTGGTCAAATGAAAGCCGGGCCGAAGCTCTGGCGGGCCGCGGGGATCGCCATCCTGTTGGCCGCGGAGGCAGCCATGTTCTCGGTGGCCTTCTTCCTGACCGCGCTGATCTACCAACGAAGGGCCCTGCACCCGTCGCCCTACGTGGCCCAGCTCATCGACTCATTGCTCGGCGTGTCGCTGTTGATGCTGGCCATCTTCATCCTGAGCCGTTTTTTTGCCGCCAGAGGGGCGGCGACGCTCCGGCGGACCTACGGCCCGATCATCGATGCCCTGGACAGGATCGCCAAAGGGGATTTCAGCATCCGGCTGGACGATGCCTTGTTTGCCGCGGAGGACAGGCGCTTCCGAGACAATATGGTGGGCGAGCTGGTACAGAGTGTCAATCACATGGCACACGAGCTGAACCAGCTGGAAAACATGCGGCAGGAGTTCATCTCAGACGTGTCGCATGAGATCCAATCCCCGCTGACGTCGATCCGCGGCTTCGCCCGGGCGCTGCAGAACGGGCGCCTGAGCCCGGAAGAGCAGTCGCACTACCTGGCCATCATCGAGACCGAAAGCATCCGGCTGTCAAGGATCACGGAAAACCTGCTCAGGCTGGCGTCGCTGGAATCCAGGCAGGTGAAGTTCGAGCCGCAGCCCATCCGGCTGGACAGGCAGATCAGGGGGTTGATCCTGGCCTGCGAGCCGCAATGGGCGGGCAAAGGGATCGAAATGGACGCCGAGCTCGAGGAAGTGACGGCGAACGCCGACGAGGACATGTTGAGCCAGGTGTGGACCAACCTGATCCACAATGCGATCAAGTTCACGCCGGGCGGCGGGAGGGTCTGCGTAGCCCTGCGCAGGCAAGACGATCGGGCCGAGTTCCGCATTTCCGACACCGGCATCGGGATCGCTGAAGAGGATCGGGCTCACGTGTTCGAGCGCTTCTACAAGGCCGACAAGGCGCGCCAGCGCACGGAGGGTGGGAGCGGGCTCGGGCTGTCGATTGCCAGGAAGATCGTGGAGATGCACCTTGGTACCATCGGGCTGGAGAGCGAGGCCGGCCAGGGCGCGACGTTCACCGTGTCGCTGCCGCTCCAGTTTATCGTGAGTTAACAGCGACCCCCTATCCTCGTTTCCCGGATAGGGGGTCGCCAACATGTTTCAACACCAGCATGAGCGCCGCGACAACCGTATCGGCCCAGAGGGCCGCACGGATGCCGGCGCACCTTCTGAGAACTTCGCCGGGTCATTCAAAGCGGTCAACTGGGGGCGCCTTTTCGGCTACCTGAGCCCTTACCGCGGGCGCATGGCGCTGGCCACCGTGGCGCTGCTGCTTTCGACCGGCCTGGGCCTGTCCTTCCCGGCCGTCATCGTGCGCCAGCTCGATTCGGTCACCCGGACGCACGCCCTCGCCGCTCTGGACGGGCTGGCCGGGCTGCTCATCGGGATCTTCGCGCTGCAGGCAGCTTTTAGCTTTCTCCAGTCCTATCTGCTGGCGAACGTCGGCGAGCGCGTCGTCTATGACCTGCGCACCCGGCTATACACCCATTTGCAGGAACTCTCGCTTGATTTCTACGGGGCCAGGCGGGTAGGCGATCTGGTGTCGCGGCTGTCGAGCGACGTGACGCAGATGCGCGCCATGCTGACCACCAACGTCACCATGCTCTTGAGCCAGGCGCTCACGCTGGCCGGCTCGATCGCCATCGTGATGGCCATGAACGCCAGGTTCGCCACGTTCATCCTCGCATTGGTGCCGCCGATGATCCTCATCGCCTTTGCTTTCGGCGGCCGGATCCAGCAGGGGAGCACGCGTATCCAGGATCAGCTGGCCGCCTCGACGGTCATCGCCGAGGAAGGGTTGCAGGGCATCCGGGTGGTGAAGAGCTTTGGCCGCGAAGCCTACGAGACCCAACGCTATAACGGCGCCATGGCGCGCACCTATCGCGCCTCGCTGCGCCTGGCACTCTACAATTCGTCATTCACCTCGGTGATGATGTTCCTGGGCTTTGCCTCGATCGCCGCCATCATGTGGTTCGGCGGGCGTGAGGTGATCGCCGGGCGGCTGAGCCTCGCGATGATCACCGGCTTCCTGATGTACGGGATTTCCATCGCCACCAGCCTGGGCGGGCTGGGCGGGCTGTTCGGCCAGCTCAGCGCCGCGGTTGGCGGCGTGCAGCGTGTGTTCGAGCTCCTGGATACCCGGCCCACCGTGCTCGACGCACCGGGCGCAGGCGATCTGACCCAGGTCAGCGGCCAAATCAGCATCGAAGATGTTTCCTTCAGCTATCCCGGGGCGGCAGATGGCCTTGACGGGGGCGCCCCGGTCCTGCAAGGCGTGTCGCTGGAAGTGAAGGCGGGAGAGATCGTGGCGCTGGTGGGCCCCAGCGGCGCGGGCAAGAGCACGGTCCTGAACCTCATTTCGCGCTTTTACGACCCCGGCAGCGGGGCCATCCGCGTCGACGGGCACGACCTGCGGAGCGTGACGCAGGCGAGCCTCCACGACCAGGTCGGCATTGTCCCGCAGGACACGCTGCTGTTCGGAGGGACCATCCGCGAGAATATCCTCTACGGCCGGCTGGACGCCACAGACGACGAGGTGATCGCCGCGGCGCGGGCCGCCAACGCGCACGAGTTCATCTTGGGTTTTCCCAAAGGCTATGAGACAGTCGTCGGCGAGCGTGGGCTGAACCTGAGCGGCGGCCAGCGCCAGCGCATCGCCATCGCGCGCGCCATCTGAAGGACCCCGGCATCCTGCTGCTGGACGAAGCTACCAGCTCGCTGGACAACGAATCCGAGGGCGTGGTGCAAGAGGCGCTGGACAGGCTGATGCGCGCCAGGCGGCGGACGACGGTGATCGTGGCCCACAGGCTGAGCAGCATCAAGGTGGCCCAGCGCATCGCGGTGCTGGATGGGGGCCGCATCGTCGAGGTAGGGACCCACGACGAGCTGATGGCGCAGGCCGGGCTCTACGCGCGGCTCTACGCGCTGCAATATTCCCCAACTTCTCTCACCCTTGAATTGGACCGCCGGATGTATACTGGTAATCTCCAAAGCAAGCTGGTATAATGTGTTGATGGGGACCGGCACACACAGGAGAGAAGGCGATGGAAACTCGGCGATACGTCGAGCGGCAAAATATACTCGACAGCATCAAAAAGAACGCGCCCTATCTGAACCCTGCCTTGAAGCAAATTGCCGACTATATCGTCGAGAATCCAGAGCGCTGCACGACGATGGCCATCAACGATCTCGCCACAGCCTGTGGTGTTGCGGCCTCGACCGTAACCCGCTTCGTTAAAGAGATCGGCCTCAAAAGTTACCAGGAACTCAAGATCACTATCGCGCAGGCGCTGACCAGCGCGCACCAGTCAGGGGCGCGGCCTGATGAGAAGCGCGTCTACGAGGCGATCACGCGCGCCGATCCGGTGGCGACGATCATCGAGAAAGTGGCCTTCCGCGAGGCGGAGGCGCTCACCGAGTCGAAGTGCCTGCTGAACGTCGGGCAGGTGGAAAGGGCGGTCGCGGTCATCGCCAAGGCCAATTCGCTGGTCTTCTTTTGCCAGGGTTCGTCGGGGATCGCTGCAGAGGAGGCCGCGTGGCGTTTCATGCAGGCCGGCAAGAAATGCCTGCTGTTCCGCGACCAGGGCGGCCAGCAGGCTGCTGCGACGTTGTTGAGCCCGGATGACGCCGCCATCGCGATCAGCTACTCGGGCCGCACCGAGCCGGTCGTCGAAGCCCTGCGGGCCGCCCGTGACCGGGGTGCGCATACCATCGCCATCACTTCGTTCGAGGACTCGCCCCTGGTGAAGCATGCGGACATCGTGCTTTTCACACCCGCGGCGTCGCCCGCACGGGATCTGGCCCGCGAAGGGTCCGACGGCGGCCCGGCCGGCGCCAGGCGTCGTGAAGATCTCGCCGGGCGCGCCGGCGCCGAGGGAAGGGCGCTGCCGCAGAGGGAAGCTCCTCGCAGGGCCCCAACGTGGGCGTTCGGCACGCTGACGGCCCAGCTCTTCGTGGTCGAAAGCCTTTACGCGAGCCTGATGGCCGGGCAGGGCGACGCCCTGGTGAGTTTCATCGAGGAAGCCTGTGCCAGCGGCGAGCGCGTGGGCATCGGTGTCCCCTCGGCTGCGGGGCTCTTGAGACGCAGCGTCGAGGCCGTGATGGGGGCATAGGGCTCAAAAAAGGAATAAAACTTCCCGAACCTATCATCCTGAGTTGTCCGTGCCGCGGGCGGCACGCGGCAACGCAAGAAACCCTTGGACTGTCATTCTGAGACGTTCATGACCTCGGGTGGTCATGTGGCATGGCGAGAAACCACCTTCCTGTCATTCTGAGCGGGTCTGTCCACGATCACTGTCAACGACGGGCCAAAGCGAAGAATCCGTATCAGGAGTTTCTTAGAAGAAGAGGCGGCCGTGCCCACAGGGCCTGTCAACGGCGTGCCACAGCGAAGAATCTGTATCAGGAGTTTCCAGGCGGGCCGATTCCATAACCGTGCTTGACGACTGAGCCTGCCAGGCCGAAGGATGCGTGCCGCCTGTGCTGGGCACGACGGATGCTTCGCTGGCGCCCTGCCGCGGCGCAGGTTCACTCGTCCACCCGCTCAGCATGACAGCAGCGGAAGTTATTGTCCTACAGATCCATAGGGCGAAGGTTGGCCGGCCGCGCTTGGCCATCAGCCGCATCGTGCTCGAGCCGGTTCGCCCGGCGCCGAATGGCCCTCGTCCCCGGGGCAAGTCCTTGCCAGTCAGCCCATTTGGCGTGCCATATCCTTCGTGTTGTTTCGCGTCATCGCGAGCCAGGATCCCTGTCATCGCGATCCGGTGCGCCCGTACTTTCACGCTCCAGACTGCTCGTATCGTCGCGCTGGAGCGCCTCCTCGTCCGGCCCGGTCTCCTCCGTTGCCGGGCCGCTCGACAGCCGTTCTCCCACCAGCACGGCGTCGATCTCCTGGGCAAGCTCGTCGTATATCTCATCGCCGATCTGGCCGTCCCGTCGAAGTACGGCCAGGGCGCTGCGCTGGGCTCGCAGCAGCTCGCGGCGGGCGGTGTCGAGCTCTTTGGCCTGCAGATCGGGAGCGGCCTGCAGCACCTGGCGGACGGCGTCGGCCATGGCCGCCACGTGCCGGTCGAGGTCCGGGCGCAGGACCTCCCAGGCCTGGCTCGATAGCAAGCCCTGCCGGTGTAGACGGTCGAGATGCTCCGACGCGGCGCGGACTGCGATCAGCCGGGCGTGCCTGCGCTCATAGTCTTCCTGGGCCTCGCTGCGGGCCACGACGTGCAGGCGCTGGAGAAGCGGGTTCATGGTGGTACCCTGCACGAGCAGTGAGAACAAAACCACGCCGAACGCCATCACCTGTATCAGCGCCCGGTCCGCGCCCAGGCTGGCCGGCAGGCTGAGGACCAGCGCCAGGCTGATGGCGCCGCGCAGCCCGCCCCACGCCAGCACGTGAAGCCAGCTCGCCGGCAAGGGCTCGCACGTGCGGCCGATGCCCCACCGCATGCCGTAGACCACGACGGCGCGCGCCGCCAGCATGGCCAACACCGCCCAGCCGATCGGCTGCCAGGCCGCGCCGAGCTGGGCCAGGTTCATCTGGGTGCCGATCAGCAGGAAGATCAGCGAGTTGGCCAGAAACGCGACGTATTGCCAGAAGTTGAAGAGCACGATCCGGGTCGTGGGGCTCATGCCGCGCGGGCGAAGGTTGCCGTTTACCACCCCGGCTGCCACCACCGCCAGGACGCCGCTAACGTGCAATTGCTCGGCCACCAGGTAGGACCCGAAGGCCAGCACGGTCGTCAGCGTGATCTCGATCAGGTAATCATCGACCATCGCGATGAGGCGCGAGATGAGCCAGCCCAGGGCGAGGCCGACGAGTGACCCGCCCACCGACACGACCACGAAACTGCCGATGGCCTGGGGCAGGTCGAGCCGCCCGGTGAGGGCCATGGCAAGCATCAGGTTGAAGAGCACGATGGCCGTGCCGTCGTTGAGCAGGCTCTCGCCTTCCATCAGCACGTTGAGCCGCGCCGGCACCCCCAGGCGGCGGAACAGGGCCACCACGGCCACCGGGTCCGTTGCGGCGATGGCGGCACCAAAGAGGAAGCCCGCGGCCCGCGGAAGAGGCGTGACGAGAGAGATGAGGCCGCCGACGATCAGGGTCGTGAGCACGACCCCGGGCACGGCCAGCGTCAGGATCGCCGGCAGGCAACGCTGCACCTGGCGGAAGCTCAACTGGAACGCCGCCTCGAAGACGAGAGGCGGCACCAGCACGCCCAGGATGAGCTCAGGAGTCAGGCCGATCTGCACCGGCCGCGTGGCGGCGATCAACAGCCCTGCCACCACCAGGGCCACCTCATAAGGCACCCTCAGGCTGCGGACGGCCATCGCGACCAGGGACACGACCAGGATCAACTCGATGACAACGGCCTCGGCCGCCAGGAAATGGTCCACGCGCGCTCTCCGTCATCACGGTGCGGGCACTTTTGCCGCGCTCTGTCCCACGCAGTATACCATCGAGCGCACTATTGTACGTGCGCCCACTTTGTGCCCGGCATGTGCGTGCTAGCGTCAGCGCAGGCCTGGGAGCACAGAGGGCCGTCCTGGGCAGCGGCCGAACGCGCGGCATCCCGGAACTCCCCGCAGTACCAGCGCAAGTTCTGTGCACGTTATGGTTTCCTCGCACCGAGCGCTCAGGAGGTACGTGATGTCCCGAGGTGATGGAAAGCAGCTCACCAGTACATATGCAGGGAAGGTCTTCGGCAGCAGCGCCGGTCATGCCGGGTTTTCCATCCCGTGGAGCGGCATGCGGCTACGCAAGAAACGCCTGGACTGTCATTCTGAGCGGCCGCGCCCACAAGGCCTGTTATCGGCGCGCCACAGCGAAGAATCCGTATCAGGAGTTTCCAGGCAGACCGGCTCCATGACCGCGCTTGACGAGTCGGCGTGGCAGGCCGAAGCACCCGTTCCGGGAATCCCGAGGCGGATTCTTCGCGGTGACTCGCCGCGACGTGAGTCTTCTCGTCAACCCGCTACCAAGAAACTCCCCGGCGACGGACCCTTCGGCCTCCGCGACCCTGCTCGTCAAGTGCGTCACGGGACCCGGCCTCAGGGTGACATTGGCGGGTTTCTTGGCCGCCCCTGTGCCGCCGCGGCGGCATGGGGGACTCAGAATGACAGCGGCGAGGCGAGCGCGAAGGGAGTTTCTAGGCAGCCGGTGGTCGAGACAATCCGCGCTGCGGCGGGACGCCGGCGACGAAGTCCCCGCAGGGGGAGCATCCCTCTTGGTGCCACTGAAAGGGCCCCCCGTTTCCGCACCACGCCGGGCAGACACCTGCCCCTGGTGGCGGCGTTGGCCGGAGGTCTCCTCTCAGTGATCGTGCTGCTCGCAGTCGCTGGAATGCCTCGGGCGGCGGCGGCCGCCCCGCTATTTCCCGACGGGGCCACCGTGCGTGGCGCGCGTGCCGGGGGCACGCTGGAGGCGGCATCGGCCATGACGGTCCCGGTCACGGAAACGGTCGCTTTCCTCCCTATGGTGGTCAACCACCCGATCCCCATCGCCAACTGGGTGCAGTTCGGCGGTAACGCACAGCATTCGGGCGACAACACCCTGGAAGCGACGATCAGCCAGGCGAATGTGGCCACCCTCCGGCACAACTTTCAGGTCGCCCTGCCGGGCGTGGCCGACGGCGCGCCGGCCTATCTGGCCAACGTGACGACCGCCGGCGGCACGCTCAACCTGCTCTTCATGACCCTCAAGAGCGGCACGTTGGTGGCGGTCGACGCCCAGAAGGGGACGGTGGTGTGGAGCAAGGCCCATCCTGGGAACAATTGCCGGCAATATGATGGGGATGCCTGCTACACCACTTCGTCGCCGGCGGTGGACCCGAGCCTGCAGTACGTCTACTCCTACGGCCTGGACGGCTATGTGCACAAGCACCAGGTGAGCGACGGGACCGAGGTGATCGGCAACGGCTGGCCGGTGCAGGCGACGCTGCGGCCAGACCTGAGAAAGGCTCGCGAATGGTA
>CAWEHT010000010.1:0-4510 GCA_963808455.1 uncultured Chloroflexia bacterium
GCAAAGACGATGTTGAGCATCAGCATCGGCACCATGAAAAAGTGCCATGCGGGGTCCCAGCGTGCATGGTTCTTGTAATTCTGTGCAGCAGGCATGGTTGGGTCCTTTCTGTCCTCAATTTGCGTATCCGTGTGGTATTAGCCGGACGACAAAAAGACAGAAACTCCGGGCAAGGTCCGGTCGTCCTGGGGCACGGCCAGCCTTTGTTCCAGGGCGTGAATGAGAGGCTTGGCCTGCAGCTTCTCGGCACCAGGACGTTCCGCAACGGCAACGTCTTGCTCCGTTACGAGCCTGACACAGAGTGAGGCAGAGCCAGCCAGGCCCTGAACCGCTCCGCTGCGCTCTGAATGGGCCGCGTCAGTCACCGGCAAACGCATCGTCGGGCAATGGACGGGCGTTCTCTTTCGATTGCCCGGCCTGTGGCGACGCGTTCGGGGAGCGGTCTGGCCCACGTGCGCTGGATTTCGCGGCGCGCGGTCTCTGCTTCGTCCAGGACGAAGCGCCGGCGACCGGCCAGGAACCGCGCCATCTGCCCGATCGACGGCCACCGGGCCAATGCCTGCCGGCCTGCATCAATTACCACTGTACCGGCACTCCATGAGCTGCCGGCAGGGTCGCGCCCCCGCCCCAGCGTGGCCGGGCTAGCCGGCGGTCCGGTCGCTTCCGTGAACTGGCCGGCCATCCTTCCCGGCCCGGTCTGGGGCCTGAAGGCTTTGCAGCCGATCGGCGGCGGTCCGCATGGTGTCTTCCAGCTTGGCGAAGTTGAAGCGTATGCTTGACGCCCCGCGCCCACCGCCGGAGTAGAAGCTTGAACCCGGCACGACGGCCACCCCGACGTCTCGTGCCATGAATTCGGCGAAGGCCCGGTCCGGGGTCCAGCCGTGCCTCGTAAAAGAGGCCGCATCCCAAGGCACCGCTGTGAAGTCGGCCATCACATAGTAGGCTCCTGCCGGCTTCCGGTAGGGCATGCCGGCCGCGTCGAGCGCGTCCAGCAGGATGGCACGACGCGCCGAGTACTGGGCGCGCATCGTGTCGTAGTAGCTGAGCGGCAGCCCGAGGGCCACAACGCCGGCGGCCTGGAAGGGCGCCGGGGCGCAGACGGTGAGGTAATCATGCACCTTGCGGATCAGCGCGGTGAGGCGCGGGGCGGCCAGGACCCACCCCACCCGCCAGCCTGTGGCACTGTAGGTCTTGCCCAGCCCGCTGATGGTCACCGTGCGCTCTGCCATGCCGGGTAGGCTGGCGATGCTGGTGTGCTCGTTGCCGTCATAGAGGATATGCTCGTAGAATCTCATCCGTGACCGCGATGACGTCGAACTCCTGGCACAAGGCGGCGATGGCCTCGAGTTCGGCCCGCGCAAAGACGCGACCGGTGGGGTTGTGCGGTGTGTTGATGAGGATCAAGCGCGGGCGATTGGCGAAGGCAGCCCGCAGCTCGTCCGGATCAAAGGCGTAGTTGGGCTCGCGGAGCGGCACGAACCGGGGGCGCGCCCCGGCCATCCTGCAATCCGGCACGTAGTTCTCATACCAGGGCTCCAGGATGATGACCTCGTCGCCCGGGTCGGTCAGGGCCAGGATCGTTGACATGACCGCCTCGCTGACCCCGCAGGTCACGGTGACATTGGTTTCGGGATCGGCGAGGATGCCGTTGTACCAGCTCGACTTGCGGGCGATGGCATCCCGGAACCCGTGGGTGCCGAAGGGGAAGGTATACTGGTTGTCGCCGCTGCGGATCGCGGCGACGGCGGCCTCGAGCACCTCAGGCGGTGTGTCGAACTCCGGGAGGCCCTGTGAGAGGTTCACGGCTCCGGCCTCGTCGCCCAGCCTGGTCATTTCCCGGATGACCGATTCCTGGAAAGGGGCTGTGCGTTCGGCCAGCCTCGGCAGATGCGGTGTCTTGGTGTTATCCACAGCGACTCTCCTGAATGGGTGGTTGCGCCAGGAAGAATTGGCGGCCCCAAGCGATGCCATGCTGGGGCTATTCTAACACAGGGCAGAGTTCCTGGTGCCTGAGCAACGCATTGTTTTAGCGCCCATTTTGAGTATACTGAGGATCGCGATGGTGACTCGAACGGGTGAGGCAGCCATGCAGGACGCGCCATGGCGCAAATGATGTTGTTGCCCGCGACGGAAGGCGACGAGAGCACGCTGCCGCAGCTCACGCCGGCCGATCCCGAGCTGGCCGGCTTCGCTCCCTTCTATCAGATGCTGCGCACCCTGGTCGCGGTCCAGGAGCCCGCGACCTTCTACGAACGCGTGCGCGTGCTTTTAGCGTTGCTGCGCTGGCCGGGCGATGCGCCCGATATCACCGCTCTGGTCAGGTCACTCTACATTGGCCAGGAGGCCCTGGCGCGCACGCTCAGCCTGTTCCCGGCGCGACGGCTGGTTCAAGGACCAGGGGGACGACCGCCATTATGCGCTGAACTTCCGCGGCCGGATCCTCGCCAGCACGCTGCAGGTCCTGGCCCAACCCTTCGCGGAGGGCGACGCCTCGCCCCTGGCGACCGGGATCTTCCTCCTGGCCGACGAAATGGGGGCCCGGCCCGAGCTGCTCGGCGGCTTCTTCGATGCGGCCGTCGCGTCGCTCGAGGACAGCGCCCGCGAGATGGAAGCGCTTTTGGAATCCGAGGATTCGGCGCTCATCGCCGCGCGCCTGCACTCGTCGAAGCGCGACCAGAAGATGGCCGGGCAGGCCCTCGACCTGCGCGAGCAGGGCGCGGTCACCAACGACCAGCTCCAGCAGGTCCAGCGCATGCACGAAGCCATCGTGCACGTGTCGGAGGCCACCCACCGGCTGAACAGGCGCCAGCAGGAACTGATCGCCCGCGACCTCCTGGCGCGCGACCTGGTGACCCTGGGCGACATCGTGGCCTGGGCGCAGGGGGCCGGCATCGACGAGTTGGCCGCCTCGCTGGCGGGGCATCTGCGCCTTCCGCTCCAGCCTGTCTGGGCAGGGACCGAGCGCCAACTCATCGAGGCCTACCTCGAGGTTGACGGGAGGGAGCCGGCGCCTGCGCGCGGGAGGGTGCCGGTCCCGTTGCCGGTGGCTTCGGCCGATATTGGGCGGGAGATGAGCGAGGCCCGCCGGCAGCTCCTGCGCGCGCGCAGGCCGATCTGCGCTCGCGATTGGCCGGGCGTGATCCGCAAAGGCTGCCCGAATGGGTGGACGAGCCCCAATGGGGCGCCGCGCTGGTCCGATTCCTGTCGGCGACGGACCCCGACCTGGCCGAAGATCCTGTCGAACCTGTCTATTTTGCCGCGGAGCCGGCGGGGCGCCTGGCCACCGACCTGCGTGGGGCGGTGGCGGCCGTCACGGAAGGGCAGATGACGCGGCAGGCACCGCCGGAGCGAACGGAGGCGATTTCCGATGGATGACGTGCAAACTGCAGGGCTGTGCGCCGAGCTCATCCTGCGACGCTGCGTGCCCAAAGCGGAAATGGCCCCCCTTGACGACGACATGGAACTGCGGGCGGAGGTCGAACGACGGCTCGCCGCCGCCGGGTTGGTGCTGACCTCATGGCCGGGGGTGCCCTTCTTTGGCGTGGTTGCCGCCGAGGCGTTCCGCTCCCCCGAGCGCCTGGCCGATTTCGGGCTCTCCAAACGCCACCAGGCGCTGTTGCTCTACCTGTGGACGCGCCTGGTCGCGCCTTTCGTGTATGGTCACCAGACCGTGCCTCCCCGCTATGACGCGCTCAGCATCTCCAGGGCCACGCTGAAGCGAGAGCTCGGCAAAGCGTGGCCGCAGAAGACGCTGGACTTGTGCCTGGGCTATCTGCGGCATCTCAACTTCGTCGAAGCCGAGCGCGGCACGAAAGGCAGCATCCTGCACGCCGGGCCGATGTTGTGGCTAGCCGTCGATCACCCTCGTCTGAGTGCCTACCTGCGCGACTACAAGGCGTTGGAATTCGCCGTTCAGCGCGTCCTGGCCGAGCGCGAGGCGCAGTCGGAGCAAATGGCCGGTACCGATGTTACATCTTGACTGGCTGCAAACCTTCAACTTTGGCTATGCCCCGTTCCAGGAGCCCGCGCCGGTGGGCGACATCACCTTGTTCCTGGGCGAAAACGGGAGCGGCAAGACCACGCGCATGCGGGCGCTCCAGCTGCTCCTGGGCGTCAAGTACATCTCCAACCTGGACACTTTCCTCTTCCCAAAGTCTGAGTTCGCCTTCGTTCGGGGCGTGGCCAGCAACCGGCCCGATGCGGCCGGGCGCCGCCCGTTCGCGGAACTGCTGGCCACCTACGAGGACTCGGTGACCCTGGCGTGCCTCCTCGAGCGCAAGGGCGGCTGGGAGAAGACTTACTACATCGTGCCGGGCGATGCCTTCGTCCCCGAGCCCGGGATCAAGGTTGACCGGATGCACGTGTTTCGGTACGAGGAATACCGGCGTGCCCTCTCGACCCTCGGCTTTCGCGATGCGTTGTTCAACCTGCTGCAGATGGGCCTGAAGGGTGTGCCGGATGAGCTGATCAACAGCCCCGAGCAACGTTTCCAGTTCTTCTTCAAGCTGGA
>CAWEHT010000011.1:0-4645 GCA_963808455.1 uncultured Chloroflexia bacterium
CCGGTCGCAACACCGCAGCCTTGCCGATGACGAACGGAGGCTCTGACGGGTCCAGAAGAGCAGGTAAGTCGCCTCGCACGCTGCGAAGGTACACGGGCCCTCGATAGTCGGCAGCCACTCTCACAGCTTGGCGCAACTCCTGGCAGTCGGCCGGCTCAAGGATAATCATGTTGTGATAGGATCGGAGAATGGCGACATCCTCCAGGGACTGGTGAGTGGGGCCATTGTTTCCTGTGGTGAAACCGGAATAGAGACCAAACAATTTCACATTGTGGTCGCTAAAGGCAACCGCCATCCATATCTGGTCGGCAGCGCGGCGACTCAGTAGCACCGCAAAGGTGTCCACGAACGGGATCAAGTCCATTTCTGCAAGTCCGGCCGCGAGGGAAACGGCGTTTTGCTCCGCGACACCTGCCTGGATAACCCGGTCAGGGTAGCGTTCTGCCACAGGCGCCGTACCTGCCGACTTCATCAGGTCCGCTTCGACGATGACCAGGGGCTTTCCTTCGCCGATCAGATCGAGCAGGGTCTCCGCATAAGCAGCGCGTGCCGTGTCGGCAAAGAGAGATGCCTTATCGCGCCGCATCACCTCTTGAATCGCCCCTGAATCGCGCACCATGGCTTCTCGAAGGCCGTCAGGTACTGCGGCGGACGAGTTGTGCTCGCGGTGCTCGTTCATGCTGTCTCCCCAAGTTCTGCCAGGGCCAAGCGGGCTTCATCTTGAGTCAGCGATCGATTGTGCCATTGCGCCTGACCCTCCGAGAAGGAGACGCCATGACCCTTGATCGTGTGGGCGACTAGGACCGTCGGTTCGCCCTTATGGGCCACAGCCTGCTCGTAGCCTTGCTGCAACCCTACCAGGTCGTGCCCATCCACTTCCATGACATGCCAGCCGAAATCCCGCCACTTGGCCGGCAGAGGTTCAACGGGCATGACCTGTTCGCTGAGACCGTTAACCTGCATACCATTGCGATCAATGATGGCCGTCAGATTATCCAGGTGGTATTTAGCGGCGAACATGGCGGCCTCCCAAGTCTGGCCACTCTGCATCTCACCATCGCTCAATATCGCGGTACGCGGCTCGGGTTCCCGGTCATTCTGGCCCCGAGGGCCATGCCGCAGCCCATCGATAGCCCCTGGCCGAGCATGCCCGCACTGATGTCGGCCGCGGGCAACTTCATCCGGTCCACATGCTTGGAGAGCCGGGTCCCGGGCTTGTCGAGGGTGTACAGCTCCTCGAGCGGGAAATAGCCGCGCAAGGCGAGCACGGCGTAGAGCGCCGGGCCGGCGTGTCCTTTCGATAGCAGGCAGCGATCGCGTTCCATCCAGCGCGGCCTGGTGGGGTCCACGCGCAATTGGCAAAAGTAGAGTGTGACCAGGATCTCTACGCAGGATAGCGAGCCACCCAGGTGGCCCGTCCCGGAGGCAGCGATCATTTTGATGATCCATCGCCGCGCTTCCAGGCATAGCCCCTCAAGTTCGGCGATCTCAGTCTGTGAAGGTTCCATGCAAAGAGGCTCCTCGCCTGCAGTACCAATAGGTACCGTGGTTACAGCGTAGGCGGCCAGCCGAGAACATAGAGGTTCTTCCACCCATCCTCGAAGGGCTGCTTCATCACGGCATCGAAGTCAGGGCCGGAGCGCTGCGTGAAAACTTCTGCTGGCGGCAGGCAGCCTGGAGGAAAAGCGGCCATGATATCGTTGACAAGCTTTTCCAGGTAATCCAGCACCGCTTCTACGCCAGGCCGGGCCTTCTCGGCATCGGCGCGGGTGGACGGGCCCAGGTTGCCGTCGCGGTAGATTTGTACCTCAGTCCCGGCGCCCAGCCCCTCGTGCGCCCAGTAGCGCACGACGTAGTCGTCGGGCTCGCCCGGTCCATTGACATGCCCCGGCACCAATGCCGGGTAAACAGGCACGTCGATCAGTTTGTCCTGCTGCACCATCTCGGGGGCTAGCGCCATAAGGTAAGAGGCTTCGACCTCGCAGCCGTGGACCAGCGGGAACGTGAATGGCCCGCCATGCTTCTGGTCGAAGGCATGCTTGCCGGCCGCGTGCCACCAATGCACCATTACCAGAACAGACGGCACCTGGTATTGCTTGGTGAAACCGTGAATCGCGTTGGCAATTACCCACTCTTGGCCGTGACCGTTGAGCAGGATCTGCTTGCGAAAGCCGGCGTTCCAGAAACCGGCGATCATAGCCTGGATGAACTGGAAAAATGTCGTCTCAGGGATCACGACTGTGCCCGGCATCCCCAGGTGGTGGTAAGGATGTGAGCCGTACCATAGCGGCTGCGCAACCGTGCATCCGGTGGCGCGTGCCACCTCCTCGGCCATGCGAGTGATCATGAAAGTGTCTTCGCCCGTCGCCTCACCGGGCCCATGCGTCTCCGTGGACCCGATCGGGACGATGATCACATCATTTTCCTTCAGGCGCTTCCTGATTTCCGTCTGGTTCATGTTCTGGAAATAGATCCCACTTGCCTTGTCCATGTCGCCCCCTGGCGGCAGGTGCCATTTGGATGTCATCGTCGTTATTACCTTTCTTAGTCTTTGCTCAGAATGGTTCCCCGGCTTTGATCCGAGCCGGACCAAGGCCGATGTTAGCAGGACGCCCGCACCATCAGGTGCGGGGTGAGGACCTGAGGGTGCGCCGACGATTCTTTCTCGCCGTTCAAAACCGAGAACAGCAAGTCGGCTGCTCCCCGTCCCAGAGCATAGTGCGAACTTGCGACCGTCGTGAGCGGAACGCGCACCAACGACGCCATTTCGATGTCGTCATACCCGATGATGCCCACGTCGTCGGGCACCCCAAGGCCGGCTTCATCCACAGCCTGCAGGGCACCGATCGCCACCAGGTCGTTAAGGCAAAATGCGGCCAGTGGGGGATCTTGCTGCGCCAGCAACCGGCGGCAGGTCTCATACCCGTCGCGTATCCCGCGTCCGCCCCAGAAGATCAAGGAAGGATCGGCCAGGTTTCCGGCTTCGGCCAAAGCCCGGCAGTAGCCACGGAAGCGGTGGCTTGTAGCTGATGTGTTCTCCTCGCCGCCCAGATAGGCGACCTTGCGATACCCGCGTTGCAGCGCATGGCGCGTAGCCAGATACCCGCCTAAGGCATCATCGAAGACAATTGAGTTGGTAGGGACGTCCTCATAGCTGCGCCCCATCAGCACGACCGGCACGCCAGGTTGGAGGAGAGCACGCAAAAGATCCGGTTGTGTTTCGACGGGATATAGCAGGATGCCCGCCACCCGCAACTGCGAAAGCAGCTGAATGGCCTCCTGCTCGCGTTGCACGCTGAAGTCCGTGTTACACAGCACAGTCTGATAAGCCCTGGCACGAGCCGCGTCTTCGATCCCACGCAGCACACCGGCGAAGAAGGGGTTGGCATTGTCCATGATGACCGCGCCGATAAAACTCGTCTTCTGCGCTCGGAGACCATAGGCCAGCAAATTGGGCGCATAGCCCAGCCCGGTGGCCAACTCGATAATGCGTTGTTTCGTCTCTGCCCCGATATCCGGCTTGTCGTTCAACGCACGCGACACGGTGGTCACGGTGACGCCAGCGCGCGCCGCCAGATCTTTGAGCGTAACCGGATGCGTACCGCGCTTCGCATCAGTCATCAACGGTGCCACGCTTCCTTTATCGTTTCCGTTATCGATTAAGTAAATTCTAGGACGAGTCTCGGTTTTCGTCAAGATCCGATAGTTCCGGGAGAACGCAGTAAGTCCAGGAGGGGCCCGGTACACATAGAAGGCTCGGCCCAGGCAGTGGGTTGTACGAGTTGGGAGGCTGGGAAACGGGCTGGTCCGGGCGTTGGCAACGCAGCAAGTCGCTGGTGAGCGGCGGCGATGGGCCGCGCGGCTGCGCGTTTCGACTGGGATCAGCCGCCAGGGGGCGGTGGGCCGGGCGGGCTGGGGTCGTCAGGAGGGCTGGTCAGCCGGTCGCGGGGCGCGCGGTAGCGCGCCAGCCTTGCTGAAGGGCGTTGCGACGGTCAGCCGGTGCCGGTGGATCGAGCAGCGGATGCGGCGGGTGCGGGCGACTCAGCCCGGCGCTGGGCCGAGCCGCCCGGCCTCAGGTGGCCATGACGACGGCCCGAGCGCCGGTGGCCTCGCGCACGAAGCGGGCCATATTGAGCGCCAGACTCACCAGATCGCCCAGACAGTTGGCCTTAGCGGTGTGGGGCAGCCCGAACCAGGGCGAGCGATCCAGGTGGCGACGCTTCTGGTTGGCGTTGCGGCTCTCGGCGTAGCTCTGGCGGCCCTGGCGCAAGGCATAGGACGGCGAGTCTACCGGCAGATCGTGGGCCAGGCGCAAGCTGCCGTCGGGCAGGGTCCGCCCGGTGCGCAGCACCTGCCCCAGAGGATGCGCCGGGTCGCGGAAGGGGCAGGCCAGCACGGCCGGGTCCTGGGCCGGCGGGGCCGCCTGCGCCGCGGGGGGTGGCGCCGCGGGCGGGCAGGCGGCCGCCACGTCCGGGCGCAACTGGCGGCGGCATAGCTGGCGGCAGACCCATTTCGAATCCTGGCGGGTGTAGTCGTGGCCGTTGAAGTGCAGGCGGTAGCCATGCGGGCACAGCGGTCCGCCCTGGGCGTCATAGCCCCGCTTCAGACAAGTCAGGGCGTCGCCGTCGCTGGTCTGGGCCCGTTG
>CAWEHT010000012.1:0-4838 GCA_963808455.1 uncultured Chloroflexia bacterium
ATCCTTCACGCTCAGGCGGTCAAAGCCAACATCGACCGCATCATGGACCCGAAGACTGCCTCACAAGCCGCCAAGGGCCTGTTGGGTCCGCTCGACTCCGTTGCCGTCGTCGATGACTACACGGTCGCTTTCAAGCTCAAGTCGCCATTTGCATTCTTGATGAACGGCCTAAGCCTGCCCTACGTGGCCATGGCCTCGCCCACGGCCTTGCAGAAGTGGGGCTCAGATTATGAACTGCACCAGGTTGGCACAGGGCCCTTCATCATGAAGGATATGTCCCCGAAAGACCACCTGACGCTGGTGAAGAACCCCGATTACAACTGGGCGCCGAAGCTCTTCGCCCACCAGGGGCCGGCCTACCTGGATCAGATCACCTGGCGCTTCCTGCCGGAGGATGGCTCACGTGTGCCGGCCCTGGAAGCGGGGGACGTGAATTTTGTATTCAGCGTTCCACCCATCGATGCCAACCGTGTCCAGAACGATGCGCGGTTCGCGCTGGTGACACAGCGTCTCCAGGGCCAGCCGTTGTATTACTTCTTGAACACCCAGCTCACGCCGACCGATGACATCAACGTTCGCAAGGCCATCGAGTACGCCACAGACCAGCAATCGATCATGAACGCGGTCCTGCGCGGCCTTTACCCGCCGGCCACCGGCCCGCTGTCGGCGGCTACCTTCGAATACACAGACACAGTGAAGGGCATGTACGGCTACGACCTGAACAAGGCAAAGGCCCTGCTTGACGGGGCGGGCTGGACGGCCGGTCCGGACGGCATGCGGGCGAAAGATGGCAAGCCCCTCACCCTCCTGATGTCGTCGCAGTCCTGGGGCTTCATCGACCCCATCTCCCAAATGTTACAGGGGCAGTTGCGGCAAGCGGGCATAGACGTGCAGATCGAGATGATGACCTATCCAGGCCAAATGGAAGCTGCCGCCAAGGGCACCAAGAACATGACTGTGATGGGTGGCTCGGGTTTCTTCGCGGCGGACTCCTTGACCGGTTTCTTCGCTTCCCAGAATGCCGACAGCGGCTTCAACTGGAGCAAGGTCAAAGATCCCAACCTGGACAAGCTGCTAACGCAGGGCGCGGGGGACATCCGACCCGGCGCAGCGCAAGGCCATCTACGGCCAGGCGCAGATGATGATCATGAACCAGGCGCTGATCGTGCCGATTTACGACTACACGGTCCTGATCGGTGCTGACAAGCAGCTGCAAGGCTTGCGCTGGGACGCCACCGGCCTCTGGCCATGGCTCTATGACGCGTATATGACTAACCAGTAGCCAATATCTCTACCACCAGGGTGCCGGCCATGCCGGCACCCTGGTCTCGGGGGTTCAGCCGTGAAGAGATATGTCTTGCGCCGCCTGTTAAGCTTCATACCGGTCCTGTTGGGTGTGGTCACCATCGCTTTCTTCCTGATGCGCCTGCTGCCCGGCGACCCGGCCGCCGTCATGCTCTCCAAGTCGGGGGCCTCGGCTGAGCAGGTCCAGCAGCTAAGGGCCACCCTGGGCCTCGACCAGCCAATCTACCTCCAGTACTGGGCCTTCCTGCGCGGCATCGTGCGGGGCGACTTCGGCGCATCGCTCTGGGAACACCGCCCGGTAATGAGCATGATCGCCGAGCAAATGCCCAGCACCATCCAGCTGGCCCTGGCCGCGCTCCTGGTGGCCCTGTTGGTGGGCACACCCCTGGGGATCTTCGCCGCGATCTATCGCAATTCCTGGATCGATCGGCTGAGTGTCATGCTGGCCGTGCTCGGCGTATCCATGCCGATGTTCTGGTCGGGGCTGTTGTTGATCTTGCTCTTCAGCGCCACCCTGAATTGGCTGCCCGCGATCGGCCAGGGCGATCTCAAACATCTGATCTTACCTGCAGCGACGCTTGGGTTCGCCTGTGTGGGCACCGTGACCCGCACTGTCCGCTCGAGCATGGTCGAGGTATTGCAACAGGAATACGTCACGACCGCCCGCTCCAAAGGGTTGACCCCGCTCGCGGTGGTGTGGAAGCACGCTTTGCCCAACGCCTTGATCCCGGTCGTCACCCTCGTTGGGTTGCAGTTCGGCTGGCTCCTTGGCGGGACGGTGGTGATCGAGACCGTCTTCAGCCGGCAGGGCCTGGGCGAGTTGCTGGTGCAGGCCATCCTTTGGAAGGACCTGCCGTTGGTGCAGGGCGCCGTTCTGGTGACGGCCGTGATGTACCTGGTTATCAATCTCATCGTCAACCTGACGTATGCGTTGATGGACCCGCGCATTCGTTATGATTGATGGCAATGATCTTTGTTTCGAGGGTCGTTATGTCGCAAAGGCCCAGTTCTATGGCTGGCCCATCTGGATTAGGGCATTTCCTGTGGTGGCGGCGCGGGCCGGCTGAGGCTGCGCCCAAAGGACATCCCGTACAGAGCCCGGGCCGCATCGCCTTGCGCCGGCTGTCGCATAACGCGACCGCGATGGGCGCGATCGTGGTCATGGTCGTCCTGATTTTGATGGCGATCGCCGCGCCGTTGCTGGCACCTCACGACCCCAGTGCGGTCTTGCCCGGCGGCAGCCTGGCGGCGCCCGGCCGTACATTCTTGTTCGGCGGCGACGTCATCGGCAGGGATGTGCTGAGCCGGGTGATCTTTGGCGCCCGCATATCGTTGACGGTCGGCCTGATTTCCGTCGCCATCGCTCTGACGCTGGGGACGCTCATGGGCCTGGTGGCCGGCTATTTTGGCGGACCAGTCGACAGCGTCATCATGCGCTTCATCGACATGCTACTGGCATTTCCCGGCATCCTGCTGGCCCTGACCATCGTGTCGGTTCTCGGCCCCGGCCTCTTCAATATGATGATTGCCGTGGGCATTTCCGGCATCCCAAACTTCGCCCGGCTGGTGCGTGGAACCGTGCTATGCGCCAAGGAGAATCTCTACGTCGAATCTGCCCGTTGCGTCGGGTGCGGCGATGGGCGCATCATGCTGCAGCATATCCTGCCTAACATCATCGCACCAATCACCGTGCTGAGCAGCCTGACATACGGCTGGGCCATCATCAACGCCGCGTCACTGAGTTTCCTGGGCCTGGGCGCTCAGCCGCCGACCGCCGAGTGGGGAGTTATGTTGAGCGAAGGGCGCACCTATCTGCGTGATGCCCCCTGGCTGACGATCTTCCCGGGCGTTGCCATTATCATCAGCGTGCTGGCGGCCAACTTGCTGGGCGACGGGCTGCGGACGCGCTGGATCCCCATCTTCGCTGTGAAGGCTGATCCGGTGACTGAAAGCACGGGCAAGTTGGTCAGGGGCCGCTACGTCGTGGCCGATCCGAGGCGTCCCGAAACGATACTGGCCAACGGAGCCATCCACATCGAGGAAGATCGGATCGTGGCTCTTGGCCCTTACGACGAACTGCGCCGGCAACAGCCTCTGGCCCAAGAAATTGGCTCTGGCGAGCAAATCGTATTGCCCGGGCTGATCAACGCGCACGACCATGGGCGTGGTCTTTCCACAATACAGATGGGGGTCCCCGACAGGGCGGTGGAGTTGTGGATGCTTTGCCTGGGCGATCTCGTGGCCGTGGACCCGTTTCTGTCGGCGGCGTACGCGGCAGCGCTGGCCATCGAAGCCGGTATCACTACCGTCCTCAACTGCCAGTATGAGGGTACGCTGGCCGGGTACGAGGGCAACCTGCTGGCCGGCTTCCGCGGCTATCATGAGTCAGGGATGCGGGTCGTGTGGGCGCTGGGCATCCTAGACCGCAGCCCCGTGAGCGCGATCTGCGCGAGGTGTCTGCCGGACCTCCCGCCGACTCTGCGAGAGAGAGTCTCCAGCTTCCTGAGGGGGCGCAGGGGCGTGGGGGCGGATGACTATTTTTCGCTGCTCCGCGACTGGCAGGTGGAACTGAGCCGTGACCGCTCGGGGCGTGCCTCGCTCTGCTGGGCCCGGTGTCCGCGCATTGGTGCTCCGACGAGTTACGCCTGCGCTTGCGGGAACACGCGGAAACCACCGGGACCGGCATGCATACGCATCTCCTGGAGTCCGCTTACCAGCGTCAGCAAGCATTCAAGGACTACGGCGAGAGCATGGTAGCCCACCTCGCGAAGATCGGGTTTCTGGGCTCGCGTGTTTCCTGCGCGCATTGTGTCTGGGTTACCGAGCACGACATCGACTTGCTGGCGCAGTGCGGCTCGTCGGTGGTTCACAACCCGGGCTCCAACCTGCGGCTGGGCAGCGGTATTGCGCCCGTGGGCGCCATGCTGGAGCGCGGGGTCAATGTGGCTCTAGGGCTCGATAGTAACACGCTGAATGACCATGGCGACATGCTGCAAGAGATGCGCCTGGCAGCCAATTTGCATCGACTGCCTGGCCAGGCCGCCAACAACGTTGACGCAGGCCAGTGGTTCAGCATGGCGACCGCTGGCGGAGCTCGGGCCCTGCTCCTGCACCATGAGACCGGCGTGCTGGCGCCTGGCAAGAAAGCCGATATCGTCCTGCTCGACCCGAAGCGCGTGCAGTACCCGTATGCGGTGCCAGACGACGATCCTCTACCGCTGCTGCTGGCCAGGGCTGACGCGCGGGACGTTGACAGCGTACTGATCGATGGACGGCTGGTTATGGATCAGCGCAAAATTCTCACGATTGACAAAGAAGCTATCGCGGCCGAGCTGCGCGATCAGGTAAACAGCGTGTTGGCCCGGCAGGGGACAGGTCTGCCCTCGCTCGCTCAGGCGCTTCTTCCCTACGCCCAACGCTTCTGCAGCGTGGATGAGGAACGGCTGACGTCACCTTTCTGCCGGTGCAACTGCAAGGAGGAACCGTGAATACCGTGAAGGCGACCGTCGAAACGGTGGGCGGATGTACCATTT
>CAWEHT010000013.1:0-5989 GCA_963808455.1 uncultured Chloroflexia bacterium
AGACCCACATGCACCAATATCTCGCAAGCTCCGGCATCGATCGCGCAAGGGAGCTGTGGCCCGTGCCCTCAGTTTGAAACTGCTGTAGTTACCTCCGCTGCCCCGGCGATCCTCGGCCACGGTTTGGCCGGCCGAGCCTGGTCACACGACGATGGGCCTTGCAGGCTACTGTTCACGGGAGCGATAAGTGCTACACATGTTGCGTGCCACGACCTTCGTTGAAGTTTGGTAGTAGGCCGGCGGATCGGGGTATTAGACCGGCGTTTCATGCTGCGCTTGCCACGAATCATCCTCTGCCTCAATCTTCAGGATGGATGACACCTCGCCGGCCTTGTGCTAACCTGTGATGCATGGTGGTGGACAATGAAAGAATCCGAGACAGAACGGTCGCACGATCTGGCGTGGTACCGCATCACGGTGAAGGGCTGTCTGGATCGGTCCTGGTCAGGGTGCTTCTTGGGCTTGACGGTCACGCCTTACCGGCAGCGCGGTGAGACGGTGCTGAGAGGCGTCCTCCGCGATCAGACGGCCCTCCTCGGCCTCCTGACGAGGCTGCATGACATGAACCTGCCGATACTCCGCCTGGTGCGTCGCCCCGCGCAAGGGCGCGAAGGGGACGCGGGGCGATAGAAGCGGTCCGACCCCTTTGCCGCCGGTGAACCGGCGCTGCAAAGGCCTCCGGGCCGCCAATGGAGAGCTGCATGTTGCGACGCATCTGGGCCATGACGCAAAAGGAGTTCATTCAGACGCTCCACGATCGGAGCGCTGTGCGGATGTATGTCACCTTGCCGCTGATCCAGCTGCTGATCTTCGGCTATGGCGTCACGATGAACGAGAACCACATCCGCACCATCGTCGCCGATCAGAGCGTCGACTCGGCCAGCCGCTCATTCGTGCGCGCGCTGGTATCGTCGAACTACTTTGACGTGGTAGCGACCGCCGGCAGCGAGGCGGATGTGACTCGCGCCATGGACGCCGGCGACGTGCAGGTGGGTGTCGTGATCCCGCCCGATTTTGCGGCTCATGTCGCACGCAACGATGCTCAAGCACTCGTGCTCGTGGACGGTTCGGACGCCTTCACGTCGCAGTCGGCCTATAATGCGGCCACCGCCATCGCCCAGGCCTATACGACGCAGATCGTCATGGAACGCCTCCAGGCCGGGGGCCAGAGTCTGCAGGAGCAGGCCTCCTTGCCTCTGGACGCGCGAGTGCGGGTGCTTTTCAACCCCGATCTCAAAGATTTGTGGTTTCTCATCCCTGGCATGATCGCCTTGCTGTTGCAGGTGCAAACGGTGCTGCTGACGGCCACGGCGGTGGTGCACGAGCACGAGGGCGGCACCATCGAACAACTGCTCGTCACGCCGATCCGCCCGCTCGAGCTGATGATCGGAAAGGCGGCGCCCAACATAGTGATCGCCTTCGTCAACGCGCTGACCGTGCTGGCCATGGGCGTGTTCTGGTTCAAGGTGCCCTTCCAGGGCAGCTTTGCCTTGCTGATGGCCCTCTGCGCTCTCTACGTGTTCGCCGGGCTCGGGCTGGGGCTTTTGGTCTCGAGCGTGTCACAGAACCATCAGCAAGTCCAGCAGCTGAATATGGTGATCATGGTGCTCACGTTGGTGATGTCCGGCTTCGTCTTCCCACGCGAGTCCCAGCCCCTCGTGATCCAGTGGATCGGCAACATCTTCCCGCTGACGCACTTCATCCCAATCGCGAGCGGGATCGTGACGAAAGGCATCGGCTTTGCCTACCTGAAGGCCGACACGATCGCCCTGGCCGTCTACGTCGTCGTGATCATGGCCTTCGCCACGGCGACTTTCCAACGAAGGCTGGACTGACATGCTCAAATCCGCCCGCCGGTTGGCAGCCCTGATCCAGAAGGAGACCGTGCAGCTGCTGCCGCGCTCGCCGCACGATAGCCATCGTTATCATCCTTCCGTTGCTCAAGCTGTTCCTCTTCGCCTACGGCGTCCACCTGAGCGTGGAGCATTTGTCAACGGTTGTGGCCGATGAGAGCAAGGATGACCAGAGCCGGGCCCTCCTGACCGCTTTGGTCGATTCGCACTACTTCGATATCAAGCTCTACGTTGCCGACGAGCCCGCGGTGATGCAGGCCATCGAGGAGGGCCAGGCCAAGGCGGGCATCGTGATCCAGCCTGACCTCGACGCCCAGGTGGCGCGGGACGAGGGCCAGGTGCTGGTGATCCTCGACGGCTCCGATTCCCTGTCGGTCAGCTCGGGCTACAGCGCAGCCGTTGCGGTCGCGCAGGAGCGTTCCATCTCGCTGGTGACTGAGCAGGCGCAGCGGCTGGGGGAGAACCTGGTGACCACGCCCATCGTCACCTCGACGCGCGTGCTCTACAACCCCGACCAGAGCGACCTGATCTTCATCATGCCGGCCTTGATTGGGCTGGTGATGCAAGTGCTGCTGACCGCCATGACCTCGGGATCGATGGTGCGCGAGTGGGAGCTGGGCACGATCGAGCAGCTGCTGGTCACCCCGGCGCGGCCGTTGGAGAGGGTGGTGGCCAAGCTGGTGCCGAACTTTGTCCTGATGTTCCTGGTCATGACGGTGACCACGCTGGTCGGCGTTTTCTGGTTCGGCGTGCCTTTCCGGGGCGATCCCTGGCTGTACGCCTGGTTGGGGGTGCTCTTTCTCATCTCGGGGTTGGGGCAAGGGCTGGTCGTGTCGGCCGTGGCCAAGACTGAGCGCCAGGCGCAGCAGCTCAGCACGATGTTCATGATGTTCAGCATGCTGCTGACCGGCTTCATCTACCCGCGCTCGTCGATGCCGCTCGTGGTGCGCCTGATCGGGAACCTGATCCCGCTGACCTACTTCATCCGGATCGCACGC
Organism: uncultured Chloroflexia bacterium; assembly: GCA_963808455.1. Classification (GTDB taxonomy): domain Bacteria; phylum Chloroflexota; class Anaerolineae; order CG2-30-64-16; family CG2-30-64-16; genus CAWEHT01. Next base: position 2,852 of record CAWEHT010000013.1, read on the forward strand.
GGCATCATTACCAAAGGCATCGGCCTGGAATTCATGTGGACGGATGTGGCTGCCCTCGTGATCTACGTGGTGGCCAGCATGACGCTGGCAGCGGTCACGACCAAGAATCGCCTGGATTGAGGGATCATGGCAACTGATGCGGTCATTTCGGCACGGCAGGTGGTCAAGCAGTTCAAAATCGGGCGGGGCGTGCTGAAGGCTGTGGATGGCGTGGACCTGGAGGTGGCGCCGGGCACGACCTTCGGGCTGATCGGGCCGGACGGAGCGGGCAAGACGACCCTGACCCGCGTGCTGCTGGGGCTGCTGGCGCGCACGGGCGGCGAGAGCAGCATCCTGGGCCACGATTCGATGGCCGAGACCTACGCCATCCGCGAGCACGTGGGCTACATTGCCCAGCGCTTTGCCCTGCCGGGCGATCTGACGGTGCTGGAGAACCTGCGCTTCTTTGCGCGGGTGCAGGGGGTGAGCCTGCAGGAGCAGCGGCGGCGCATCCCGGAGCTGCTGAGCTTTGCGGGGCTGACGGAGTTCACGGGGCGGCTGGCGAGCCGGCTGTCCGGGGGCATGAAGAAGAAGCTGGCGCTGGCGTGCAGCCTGGTGCACGAGCCGCAGGTGGTGCTGCTGGACGAGCCGACGCTGGGGGTGGACCCGGTGAGCCGGCGGGAGTTTTGGAACCTGTTGGGCAACCTGCGGGCGGAGAGGGGACTGACGATCTTTGTGTGCACGCCCTACATGGACGAGGCTGAGCGCTGCGACCGGGTGGGGCTGATGTACCGGGGCAAGCTGCTGGTGAGCGAGGCGCCGGCGGCCATCCGCTGCCAGGTGCCGGGGCGGCTGTTGGAGTTTGCGCCGTCGGAGTTGCGGGCGGCGGAGGGGCTGGTGGGACGGCTGCCGGGGGTGCTGGAGCTGCAGAGCTACGGGCTGCTGCTGCACGCCTTCGTGGACGATCCGGAGGTGCGGCGGCCGCAGATCGAGGTGGCGCTGGCGGGGCAGGGGCTGGCGTGTGCGGGTATGCGGGAGATCGAGCCGCGCATGGAAGAGGCGTTCATCTCGCTGATCAGCCGCCGGCAACAGGCTGAACTGCTTTGAAAGCCGAGGGATGATTGGCAATGACGAGTCCTGAAGAATACGCCATCGAAGTGGATGGGCTAACCAAGCGTTTTGGGAGCTTCGTGGCGGTGGATGGGGTGAGCTTTGCGGTGAAGGCGGGGGAAGTGTACGGCTGGTTGGGCCCCAACGGGGCGGGCAAGACGACGACGATCCGCATGTTGCTGGGGCTGTTGCGGCCGACGAGCGGGCAGGCGCGGGTACTGGGCCTGGACCCGGCGCGGCAGACGAAGGCCATGCAGGCTCGGGTGGGCTACATGTCGCAGATCTTCACGCTGTACAACGATCTGACGGCCAGCGAGAACATCCGCTTTTATGGGCAGGCTTACGGGCTGGGGCCGGCGGCGCTGCGGGTGCGGGAGGGCGAGATCCTGGAGATGGCGGGGCTGGCGGGGCGGGGCAAGTCGCTGACGGCGAACCTGTCGGGGGGCTGGAAGCAGCGGCTGGCGCTGGGCTGCGCCATCGTCCACCGGCCGAAGGTGATCTTTCTGGACGAGCCGACGGCGGGGGTGGACCCGATCAGCCGGCGGGAGTTTTGGGGGCTGATCTACGAGATGGCGCGGGAAGGTGTGACGGTGATGGTGACGACGCACTACATGGACGAGGCGGAGCTGTGCCAGCGGGTGGGGTTCATCAGCCAGGGGCGGTTGCTGGCGCTGGACAGCCCGGCGCGGCTGAAGGAGACGCAGATGCGGGGGCAGGTGTTGGAGATCAGCTCGCCGGCGCCGGACCAGGTGATGCGGGCCTTGCAGGGGGCGCGGGTTGCGGGGAGGCTGCCGCTGGACGAGGTCGCGTTGTACGGGGCGCAGGTGCATGCGGTGGTGCCGTCGGCGGAGGAATACCGGGAGCCGCTACGGGCGCTGTTGGAGGGTGCGGGGATCGCGGTAAGTGGGATCGCGTGGATTGCGCCCACGCTGGAGGATGTGTTCATCTCGGCTGTGCGACCGCGTGATCGCTAGGCGAGAGATTCGAGGCGGACGATGAAGAAGCAGGGTGTGGTTGTTATCTGCGTGTTGCTGGCGCTGGCGGTTGCCGGTTTCCTTTACCGCGTGCCATTGAGCGCCTTTGGCAGCTCCTTCTACGCATCTCAAGTGGCCTCGCGCCTCGGCGGCGCCGCCGGGTCCATTGGCGGCAGCACGGCCAGTGGGGCTGCGCTGGTCTTGCCAGGTACTATTACGATAGAGCGAGGAAACTGGCTTCAAACGATGCTGAGCGAAACGAAGCCTGAAGATGCCTATTTAGACGTAAAAGCAAGCATGGAAAGATTCAGGGCCCAGGTGATTTCCTGGAGCTTGCGAGTGGGGCTGAAAAAGCGGGAAATAAAGGTCGGGCGGCGTTCCTTTTTGCAAAAGCTGGAGACCTCTACTTTATCGAGAAAGATTATAAAAAGGCAGTTAACCTGGATTATGCGTGAGCATGCGTGAGAATTATACTGCGTTCATCCCAACCATCTGATATTATGTCGCAAATTCGTCAGAGGGAGGGGAAGTCTGCATGCGCGCAGTTGGTGACAAACAAACAGGGACCATAAGGCCGGATTTCGACAGATCCATCAGCATTGATTTTCAGGGCGCAAAGATCACCAGCGATACCGGCTTTCTTCTCATGAGGGAGATCGATCAGCGCTTCAACATCCTCAGTGCTGCGGCATCCCAAATCGATGACCCGAGGTCGCCTCGACATACGGACCATTCCTTGCTCCAACTGCTGCGGCAGAGAGTCTATCAGGTTGCGGCAGGCTATGAGGATTGCAATGACGCCGATCACCTGAGGGTGGACCCTGCACTCCGATTGGCTCTGGGCAAAGAGCATGAAAGTGGGGCGGGGCAATCCGCACTCTGCCGGTTTGAGAACAAGCATTCTCGCAACACCTCAGGGTTTAAAAGCCCTTGAAAATGCCCATTAGCCGATCTGCCGACACCTTGCTTGGGCGCAGAAACAAGCGGCGGCTCATCCTCGATGTTGATTCCACAGAGGACCCGGTCCACGGGAACCAGGAGGGCGCAGCCTTCAATGGTTACTTTGAGCAGGTCT
>CAWEHT010000014.1:0-3724 GCA_963808455.1 uncultured Chloroflexia bacterium
CATCGTGGAGCTCTTACCGGTCCACCAGGCCGACCCGCAGGAGCCTGACTATTGGCACTATATGACGCTTAACTTCTTCTCACCGCATCAGGATTACGCGGCCGGAGACGCGTTCGACGAGTTCCGTGAGATGGTGCGTGCGCTGCATAGGGCCGACATCGAGGTGTGGCTGGACGTGGTCTACAATCACACCTGCGAGGGCGACCGGCAAGGGCCGGTCTACTCATATCGCGGCATCGACAACGCCAGCTACTACGTCCTGACCCCCGACGGCCAGCGTTATGTGGATTACACCGGCTGCGGCAACATGCTCAGCGCCTCGCACCCGGTCGTCCGTATGCTGGTGTCGCGCAGCTTGCAGTTCTGGCGGGACCAGATGCACATCGATGGCTTTCGCTTCGACCTGGCGTCGGCGCTGTGCCGGAGCGAAGACGGCGGCCTGGAGGACCCCAACCCGCCCCTCATCACCGAAATCAGCACGCTGGCCAACTTCACCGGCATCCAGCTGGTTGCGGAAGCGTGGGATGTCGAAGCCAATCAGCTGGGGCGCTCCTTTCCGGGCACGAACTGGCGGCAATGGAACGGCCACTTCCGGGACGACATGCGGCGTTGGCTGCGCGGCGATCCGGGGCTGGTGAGCGCTGCTATGCAGCGCCTGTACGGCTCCGACGATCTCTTCCCGGACACGCTCTATGAAGCCCAGCACCCCTATCAAAGCGTCAATTTCGTCACGGCGCACGACGGCTTCTGCCTGTACGATCTGGTGTCCTACAACTGGAAGCACAACGCGGCCAACGGTGAGCAGAACGCCGATGGCGCCGGCGATAACCTGAGCTGGAATTGCGGTTGCGAGGGCGACGCCGGGGCTACCCTGCCGGTGCTGGCCCTGCGCCGGCGCCAGATCAAGAATTTCTTCGCCCTGCTGATGTTGTCCAACGGCACGCCGATGTTCTGCGCCGGCGATGAATTCATGAACACACAGGGCGGCAACAACAACCCTTACAACCAGGACAATGGTACGACCTGGCTGGACTGGGATCTGCAGGTGCGTAACGCCGACATCTACCGGTTCTTCAAGCACATGATCGCTTTTCGGAAAGCGCATCCCTCGATCGGCCGCAGCCGCTACTGGCGCCAGGACGTGCATTGGTACGGCGCGGACGGCCCGGTTGATTGGGGCCTTGAGTCCAGGCGCCTGGCCTACGCTCTCCTGGGCGAATCGGAAGGCGACGACGACCTGTACTTGATGATCAACATGCACTGGGAGGATGCCAATTTCACCATCCAGGAGGGCGAGCCGGGCGAGTGGCTGCGGGCGGTGGATACGGCTCAAGAGCCCCCCTGGGACATTGCCGAGAGCGGCCACGAGACACCCGTGTCGCAGCGCCGGTATGCGGTCAAAGGCCGCTCCGTCGTGGCCCTCAGGCGCCCGCACCGCCCATTCAGCCTGGCCCTGAGCTGAGCACGAAGAGGCACGGGCGGGCGCGGGAGCCGGGCGCGCCCCTATTCCGCAGCGGGGCCAACATGAACAGGCGTATCGCCGCCGAGATACCTGGGAAAAGCGGGCGCTGCCAGCGTCACCTGTCCGTGCAGGAGCAGCAGGGGTCCACCGACGCCTGGATCAAGGGCATGTCCGCCAGCTGCTGCCCGACACACATGGCCTCTATGGTGGGGATGTTCACGAAAGAGGGGGTGCGGATTCTTCACGCGGCTCGGAATATCGCTGCCGTCGGAGGCGATATAATAGAAGAGCTCTCCACGCGGCGCCTCGGCGCGGGCGGTGCCCTCGCCCGTGGGAATGAGCGGAAATCGCCCGGCAAGATTGATCGGCCCCGCCGGCAGCCTGCGCAGCGCCTCCTCGATCAGGCGCACGCTCTCCAACATCTCGAGCGCCCGCACCACCACGCGGGCATTCACATCGCAGCCGTCGGCTACCACCATGCGGAAGCCCAGCTCCGCGTAGGCGGCATAGGGCACGTCCTGGCGCACGTCGGCCGCCACGCCCGATGCGCGGGCAAGCGGGCCCACCGCACCGTAGGCCAGCGCGTCCTCCTTCGTCAGGATGCCCACACCGGCCGCCCGGGCACGCACGGTGGGATCATATGCGAAGACCGGCACCACGCTCCGTTCCAACACGGTGCGCACGTCTCTGACGGCGGCCAGAATAACGCCGGCATCCTGGATGTCCCTGGCGACGCCTCCGATGCAATTCATGCCGTAGTGCACCCGGTTGCCGGAGATGATCTCCAGCACATCCATGACGCGCTCGCGCAGCGCGAAGATCTCCATGAAGAGCGTCTGAAAGCCGATCACTTCGGCGGCGATGCCGGACCAAAGCAGGTGCGAGTGCAGGCGTTCCAGTTCAGCCACGATCACCCGGATATGGCGGGCACGCGGCGGCAGCTGAAGGCCGGCGGCCTTCTCGGCCGCCATGCAGAAGGTCATCGTGTGCACGCCGGAGCAGATGCCACACACACGCTCCACCAGGGTCAGGTCCTGGAGGTAGTTACGGCGCTGGGCCAATAACTCGATTGAGCGGAAGCTGAAGCCGATCTCGATGCGCGCGCCCTTGACCGCCTCCCCCTGGCAGTCCAGGCTGATCTTGTATGGCTCTTCAAGGGCCGGGTGATAGGGACCGATCGGGATGGTGTAAGGCATAACTCTTACCTGAACATGCCGGGCTCGAAGTTGGGCGGGCGGACCAGGCGAGCCAGGTTGGGGTGCTCGAGGAACTGCACAGCATAGAGATCGTGGATCTCGCGCTCGATCCAGTCCGCGGCACGCGTGATCGGCGTGATCGACGGCAGGGTATTCTCGCGGTATGGACGCGCGCGCGTTGAACGGCTGCCTGCCCACCATGTAGTGATACAAAACGGCGGTCTCCCCCGCGGGCAGCGCAAGGCCGGTCATTGTGGTCAGCCGCCCGCCGAGCCGGCGCATCAGCCCGGCCAGCGCGCGCACGTCCAGCTCGGGCGCGTCCATCCATAGACCGTCGTCGCGTCGCTCGACGGTCGTCCCGGCGCCCGGCAGCGCGCTCAGCGCGGCGAGCAGGTCATCGACCATGGTTCAACTGCCTTTCTCGCCAGGTGGTTCGTTGCGCACGAGGGTGCCCTTGAGCCGCTCGCTGAACCAGAGCCTACGGCAAGCCTCGCACAGGTGGCGTGTGGCTGCAATGGCCTCGGGCAAGGGGTCGCCATGCGTCCGCGCAAGGGCCTGCTCCGGCAATGGGGTGAAGGGCTTGCCGCAGCGTCCGCAGGTCTGGAACGGCACCGGGTGCGAGAACTTGAGCTCGGCCAGGATGCCGGTGACCGGCATCCGCCGGGGCTCGAAGCGCAAGGCGCCCGTCGGACAATAGTCCACGCACCGTCCGCAATAAGCGCACTGGCCGGCGAAGTACTCCCAGAGCGTGGCCTGGCCACGGCCGGCATCGAAGCGGATGGCGCCCGGCGAACAGACGTAGGCACAGCTCTGGCAGGCGACGCAGGCGGTGGCTTCATGCACCAGCGTGCCGCGCAGGCGCTCTGGCTGCGGCACCACGTCGGCAGGCCGCCGGGTGCGCGAGCCGGCGCGCAGGTTCTGTGCGAGAATGCGCAGGATACTCATCGTTTCACACCGCCAATGCGGCCAGGATCAGGCTGATGGCCGCCGCCAGCGCTCCCCAGCGCCAATAGACGCGAAAAGCCTGGTTGATCTTCAGCCTGGCCGTCGCCGCGGCGAGCCCGAC
>CAWEHT010000015.1:0-6727 GCA_963808455.1 uncultured Chloroflexia bacterium
CACCAAACGCTCCTCGGCCGGCGCCGCTATTTCCCTGTCCTATGCACGACGGCCAGCGGCCAGCGGGCGCAGGTGATTCGCCAGGCCGCCGAACGCGCCGCCATCAACCATCCTATTCAGGGCACGGCTGCCGATATCATCAAGATCGCTATGATCCGTCTTTACGACGGGCTCCGGGGCAACGGTTTCCGCTCCCGTATGCTGCTCCAGGTGCACGACGAGCTGGTCCTGGAGGTGCCCGAAGAGGAGTTATCCGGCGTGGCGCTGCTCGTTAGACAGACCATGGAGGATGCCTACGAGTTGAAGGCGCCGCTCAAGGTCGATATGGAAGCCGGCCTCAACTGGTATGAATTGAAGAAACTGCCGGACTAGGAGTTCATCATTGCTACGTGACCAGATCGGCGACCTTGTCGTCAAGTCCATCCGGCGCGCCCAGCGAGCGGGTGAGCTGCCACCTTTTGAGATCCCAGCGGTTGAAATTGTCCGCGCCCGGGAGGCCGCGCACGGGGACTACAGCACATCGGTCGCGATGCAATCCGCGCGCCTGGCGCGCATGGCACCGCTCCTGATCGCGGGCGCTGTCGTGCGCCACCTCGGGTCCGCAGAGTTCCTGGCCGGCGCCGAGGTAGCCGCGCCGGGCTTCATCAATTTTCGCCTCAGCGAAGCCTGGCTGCCGCAGCAGGTGGCCGGCATCGAGGCGGCGGCCGGCCGCTACGGAGATATCGATATTGGTTGCGGCGGGCGCTGCCAGGTGGAATTCATCAGCGCCAACCCCACCGGCCCGCTGCACATGGGCTCGGCTCGCAACGCGGTCATCGGCGATACCCTGGCGCGTCTCTACGCGGCTGCCGGCTACCGGGTGCAGCGCGAATACTACGTCAACGATGCCGGCACGCAGATGCGGACTTTTGGCGAAACCCTCTATCGCCGCTACCAGCAGCAGTTCGGCCGGGAAGCCCCTCTGGCCAAGGAGCACTATCAGGGCCTGTACATGATCGACCTGGCCCGTGAAGTCGTGGCGGCGCACGGCGAGCGGTTTCTGGCGATGCCTGAGGACGAGGCCGTCCCCGCGCTGGTGGAGATCGGGCTGGCCAGCGTGCTGCAAGGCATCCGCCGCTCGGTCCACAGGCTCGGCATCCACTTCGATGGCTGGTTCTCTGAGCAAAGCCTCTATAGTGACGGCACGTTCGAGAGGGTCATGGCTGCCCTCCGCGAGGCTGGCCTGACGGAGTTAAAGGATGGTGCTGTCTGGCTGCGCACGAGCGCCCTGGGCTCGGATCGCGATGAGGTGCTGATTCGCTCCGATGGCCGGCCTGGTTACTATGCCTCGGATGTCGCCTACCATTTCAATAAGTTCGTGCTGCGTGGCTTCGACTCTGTGGTTGACGTTTGGGCCGTCGATCATCAGAATCAGGCCCGCCGTATGCCCTACCTGATGAAAGCGCTGGGGCTCGACCCGAGCCGGCTGGCGATTCTGCTGTACGATCTCGTGCGCCTGTACCGCGCCGGCCAGGAAGTCAAGCTGTCGAAGCGATCGGGCGAGATCATCAGTGTCGACGAGGTCGTGAACGAGGTTGGCGCCGATGCTGTGCGCTTTCTGCTGCTGACCCGCTCCAACAACTCGGTCATGGATTTTGACCTTGACCTCGCTGTGCAGCAAAATGACGAAAACCCGGTTTACTACGTGCAGTATGCCCACGCTCGCACGGCCAGCATCTTGCGCATGGCCGGCGACCGTGGCTTCGCGCCCGAAAGCTGGGCGCAAGGTAAGTTGGCTCTTCTATCGCATCCGGCGGAGCTGTCGCTCGTGCGCAAGATCGTCGAGCTGCCCGAGGTGCTGGAGAAGGCGGTCACCGGGATGGCGCCGCACCACCTGGCATTCTATGCTCAGGAACTGGCCGGCGTTTTCCACTTGTTCTACCGTGACTGCCGGGTGCTTTCGTCTGATCCCAAGGATAGGGCGGTCAGCGAGGCCAGGCTCCGTCTGGTGGCTGCGACCAAAGCCGTTTTCGCCCGGGTTCTGGATCTGATGGGCATGACTGCGCCGGAGAGCCTGTAACGCAAGAATCGAGGAGGAATCGATGCGTGTACACCAGCGTTTTGCGTTGGCCCTGTTGCCTTTCTTGGTCCTGTGCCTGGCTTTGCTTGCCTGTGGCGGGTTCCAGTTGCGGCCGGCAGCGACCCCCACGATACCCACGTCCACGCCCCTGCCAACAGAAACCAGCGCTCCCACCCTGGCGCCCACGGTAGAGGCTTCGCCCACGCTGTCGGGCCAGCCAACGGTTGCGCCTACGGCCACCGCCGGCGCAGGCGGGCTGGCGGTGGGCGGCCAGGCCCAGGTGTCGGCGACCCTCATCAACGTGCGCACCGATGCGAGCGCATCGGCCAACCAGGTGGGCCAATTATCGGCGGGAACCGTGGTCACCGTGACGGGCGGACCGGTACAGGCCGACAACTTCACGTGGTACAAGGTGGATGACGGGTCCGGCACAGTCGGCTGGGTGGCATTGGGCCCCTCTGACTCGCCCTGGATCGAGCCACAGGCCAACGGCGCGACGGCGGCGGCCCAGGCCACAGCCGTGCCGGCGGCCGGCGCGGGGGCGGGCGGGCTGGCGGTAGGCAGCCAGGCCCAGGTGTCGGCGACCCTCATCAACGTGCACAGCGATGCCAGCGCATCGGCCAACCAGGTGGGCCAATTATCGGCGGGAACCGTGGTTACCGTGACGGGCGGACCGGTGCAGGCCGACAATTTCACGTGGTACAAGGTGGATGATGGGTCCGGCACAGCCGGATGGGTGGCGTTAGGCCCCTCTGACTCGCCCTGGATCGAGCCACAGGCCACGGCCGCGCCGGCAGCCCAGGCCACGGCCGTGCCGGCAGCAGCCCAGGCCACCGCAGTGCCGGCAGCCCAGGCCACGGTTGCACTCACAGCCACGGTTGCGCTCACGCCCACCGTCAGCGCGGGGGCGGGTGCCCTCACCGTGGGCGGCCAGGCCCAGGTGTTGGCCACCCTTATCAACGTGCACAGCGACGCCAGCGCATCGGCCAGCCAGGTGGGCCAATTATCGGCGGGAACCGTGGTCACCGTGACGGACGGACCGGTACAGGCCGACAATTTCACGTGGTACAAGGTGGATAATGGGTCCGGCACAGCCGGCTGGGTGGCGTTGGGCCCCTCTGACTCGCCCTGGAATCCAGCCACAGGCCAACGGCACGCCCGCGCCGACCGCTGCCGGCCTTCACCTGGTGGATCGTGCGATCAAGGTCGGCGACATGGTGCAGGTAACCACACAGGATGGCCAGCTTCTAACGGTGCGCTCCGACGCCGGCGCCAGCGCTGATCCCGTGGCCAAGGCCGTGGCTGGGACGCAGTTCACCGTCAGCGACGGCCCCGTCCAGAAAGATAATCTCACCTGGTGGGAAATATCGGGGGATCAGTATAAGGGTTGGGCGGCAGAAAGCGACGGCCAGACGCGCTGGTTGACGCCTCTCGACCACTGAGGGCCCACCGGTTACCTGCCCGGCAGCGCTGCCGGGCAGGTAACCGGTTCGAAGCATGGTTCCAGAAAACAAAAGGGGCGACCCGGAAAGCCTGCGGCCAGCCTTCGTGTCGCCCTATGTCGTTGCCTTGGGCGCGTATCCCATCATTTCGCGCGCCATACCTCAGGAAAGTACTCCAGGTGCCCCCGGCCCGACTCGAACGGGCACGCCCTAAAGGGCACAGGCCCTCAACCTGCCGTGTATGCCAATTCCACCACGGGGGCGCAACTGCTGCTATTATACCTGAGCGGCCTCGTTTGTCAACCACGGGTACCTATCGTATACTGAGTGACTTATGAAGATCGTCGTAGACGCCATGGGCGGGGATCGGGCCCCGGGCGTGGTCGTGGCCGGTGCAGTGGCCGAGGCCCGCCAGCATGGGACAGAGATCATCCTCGTAGGTGTCGAAGACCGCGTGCGCGCCGAACTGGCCAGGTTCCCCTACGCCGCCGGGCTGCCTGTGGAAGTGGTTCATGCCTCCGAAGTGGTCGAGATGGCCGAGCACACCATGACCGTGCGCGCCAAGAAAGACTCTTCCATCGTAGTGGGCATGCGGCTGGTCAAGGAGGGGCGGGCCCAGGCCTTTGCCTCAGCCGGCAACTCGGGTGCGATCATGGCGGCTGCTCTCTTCGGCCTGGGGCGGCTGCCGGGGGTGGAACGCCCGGCTCTGGGCAGCCTCTATCCGGCTTCACTTGCCCCCTGCCTGCTGATCGACGCAGGGGCCAATACGGACTGCAGGGCAGAGTATCTGGTCCAGTTCGCCATCATGGGATACGCCTATGCGCGGGTCATGTTTGGGCTCCATAGCCCGTCGGTCGGCATCGTCTCCAGCGGCGAGGAGGCCGGCAAGGGGAGCATGCTGGTCCACGATGCGGGGGCGTTGCTCTCAGCCAGCGCCCTAAACTTCGTGGGCAACCTGGAAGGCAAAGATATCGGCAAGGGCACGGCGAACGTCGTGGTGACCGATGGGATGACGGGCAACGTGATCCTCAAGCTCTCGGAGGGCCTGGTGTCGTTTCTGGCACGCACCCTCAAGAATGAGTTCACCGGCGGCTGGCGCAACAAGCTCGCCCTCGCCTTGATGGTGCCCGGCCTGCTGCTTTCGTTGCCCGGCCTGCTGTTGCTTCTGCCGACAGCCGCCGGCCTGCGCCGGCGTTTCGACTGGCGCGAGGTGGGCGGAGCGCCCCTCCTGGGCGTGAATGGGGTGGCCGTGATCGGCCATGGCCGGAGCGATGCCCGGGCCATCCAGAGCATGATCCGCATGGCCGAAAGAAGCGTGCGCCTCGATGTCGTCAATGCCATGCGGCAGGAGCTGGCCGGCCACACGCTGCCTCTGGGCGCGGCCGCTGGTTCGTAGTTCTCGGCCTGCTGCCCACGCTTGGGCCGGCGGCCATCAGTTCATCGAAAGTGAGGATGCGGATGTCGCTCCCTGGATGCCGGCGCGTGGTGGTCACCGGGATAGGGGCTATCACGCCGGTTGGGAACTCGGCTTCGGCGACCTGGAGCGCCCTGGTTGCGGGATGTTCCGGCCTAGGCCCGGTGACCCAGTTCGATGCCGGCCCTTACCCATCGCGTGTGGCGGGGGAAATCAAGGGCTTTCGCCCGGAGGATTTTATCGATGCCAAGGAAGCGCGACGCATGGCCCGCGCTTCGCAGGTCGCCATCGTGGCTGCACGCGAGGCCGTGACGGATGCGGGGTTGGACCTGGCGCACGAGGACAGGGAACGGGCCGGGGTGATCATGGGGACCGGCATCGGCTGCGTCGAGATGTTGAACGAGCCTCTCTTCAAGCTGCGCGACACGGGTGTGGTACGTACCAGCCCTTTCAGCGCGCTGGCGGCCCTGGCCAACATGCCCGCTTTTCACGTAGGGCTCGAGCAGCGTTGCCTGGGACCGATGTTGACGGTGGTGACGGCCTGCGCTTCCGGTGTGCAGGCTATCGGCGATGCCCTGGAAGTCATCCGCCGCGATGCCGCCGACGTCATGCTGGCGGGTGGCGTCGAGGCCCAGGTCACACCGCTTTTCTTCGGCGGCTTCTCGGCGCTGCATAATCTTTCGGCCCGCAACGACGACCCGGCCGGGGCCAGCCGGCCGTTCGATGCCGACCGCGACGGGCTGGTTATCGGCGAGGGCGTCGCGGTCCTGGTGCTCGAGGCGCTGGAGCACGCGGCAGGTGCGGTGCGCGCATCTACGCCGAGGTCCTGGGGCAGGCGAGTTCCTCCGATGCCTACCATATCGCTCAACCGGAGCCGTCGGGTGACGGCCCGGCTCGGTGCATGCGTTGGGCCATACGCGATGCGGGCGTGGCGCCCGAGCAGATCGATTACGTCAACGCGCACGGCACAGCCACGCGCCTGAACGACCCGGTCGAAACGGCCGCCATCAAGCGCGTGTTCGGCAGCCACGCCTACGAGGTGCCCATCAGCGCGACCAAGAGCATGACCGGGCACTGCTTCGGCGGCTCCGGCGCCATCGAGGCCCTGGCTTGTGTGATGTCGGTCTACACCGACACGATTCACCCCACGATCAATTACGGGCGGCCCGATCCCGATTGCGACCTCGACTATGTGCCCGGCGTGGCCCGGCGCCGGCCCGTGCATCTCGCTTTGAACAACGCCTTCGGCTTTGGCGGCCAGAACGCCTGCCTGGTTGTTGGCAAATGGAAAGGAAACTTCACCCCATGCGCTTGACCCGTAACGACAGGCTGATCCAGAGCCGCTCGCGCCTCGGCACCTACGCCCTGTTGGGCGGCATGGTCGTCGTGATCGGCGGTTTCGTGCTCTCCACGCGCTTCAAGCAGTACATAGCGGTTTCCATGATCGCCCTGGTGGTCGGGCTCATCCTCTACCAGATCGGAGGCTACAATCTGCGCCGCTTCGGCCGCAAGCAGCGGCCGGACGAGGTGCTGGCCGCAGAGCTGAAGGGCTTCGACGATCGCTATCACTTCTATGCCTGGGAGCTGCCGGCGCCTTTCGTGCTGGTCACGCCGCAGGCTGTTTACACATTTGCCACGTGTGACCAGAGCGGGCTGGTCACCGTGCGCGATGATCGGTTCTCGCAGAGGTTTAGCGTCTCCCGCATCCTCTTCTTCCTGGCTCAGGAAGGGTTGGGGAATCCGGCGCGAGGCCCAGGAGAACGCGGAGCGCAAGCAATACGTAATGGAACCAGTAGACGACATAGAAGAAAC
>CAWEHT010000016.1:0-4256 GCA_963808455.1 uncultured Chloroflexia bacterium
TCTCCTCGATGAAGTCTTGCGAAGGGTCTAGCGGGTAGTGAAAGACCACAACATCCCCACGCCGCGGCGTGTTGACGCACCAGGCGCGGTCCACATGAAGGCCCAGCGGCGCTATGTCCAGATGGAGGCCCGGGCAGTAGGCAAAGCGGTTGATGACCAGGTATTGCCCCTGATAAAAGTTGGGTTGCATGCTGACATTTTCAACCCGATAGTTCTGGATGAAATCCCGGATGACAAGGAACAGTACCAGAGCCAGCACAACGGTTTGCAGGATCTCCCATAGGCCCTGGGCTGCGGTGGCGCCAGGGGACCGCGACGCGGCGGAGGATGTTGGCGCCAGCTCCTGGTCGGAGCCCGTTATGCCGGCCCCTGCCTTGGCGTCCGTTGCCTGCGGGTCACTCAGGTGCATGACACCTCCTTGAGGTTGGCGCTGCATTGTACCACGAATCACCTAACATCATACATGATGCAAGTCATGGGCAGTTAGGCAGGACTGTTCTATGCTCTGAATGGACGTGCGGTGTAGTGTTACCCGTGGCCCGGTGCTGATGTGCGGCGTCGGGCCGTGTTGCGCCCCGCGCGAGAGAGGACAGCGTGTCGCAGAGAGGATGATCATGTCGGCTGAATCCGTGCCTTCGGGGACTGACCAGGTTCCGTATCAGATCAAAGCCGGGCTGCTATACACCGAGCAAGGCATCTGGCTGGCGCGGGATTTGGCCACGGGCATCGTGCGCCTGGGCTTGAGCGACGCTCGCCAGCGCGCCGATGGACCGGTTACATTCGTTCGACCTGCCGGAACCGGGCATGTCTCTGGCCACGGGCGAAGAGTGCGCTGACGTCGAGACCCCTGCGGCCAACGTCTCGGTGCCCGTGCCTTTCAGCGGCACGGTGATGTCCGTCAACGAGTGCCTGACCACCGCCCCCCAGCTGATCAACCTTGAGCCGTACGGCAAAGGGTGGCTCATCGAGATCAAACCCGACCAATGGCCCGACACCGGCTGCCCGCTCTTGAACGAGCTGGCCTACACTGAGTTGGTCTGTTCCAGCAAGCCGATCAAGCCAGCGGGGCCGCCAGCACCTTGTCCACACGGTGCCCATCCATCGACCTGACCTCGAGCCGCCAGCTCGCGTACTCGAAAGAGTCCCCCACCGCCGGGATCCGCCCGAGTTGCATCATCACGAACCCGCCCAGCGTCTGATAGTCGCCGCGCTCCTCGTTGGGCAAGGGCCTCTGCAGGCGGAGAGCGTGCTTCAATTCGTTGACCGGGAGCATGCCGTCGAGGAGCAGCGTCCCGTCGGCGCTGCGCACCACGTCTGGATCGGCCGGCGCTCCGGCCGAAGGCAGATCACCGACGATGGCTTCCATCACGTCAGTCAGCGTCACAAGGCCCTGAATGCCTCCGTATTCGTTGACCACCAGAGCCATGCGGCGCCGCGACTGCTTGAACCGCTCGAGCAGGTGCAGCGCGGAGAGGCTTTCCGGGACGAAGAACGACGGCACCAGCGATGCGACCAGGTCCAGCGGTTGCCCGGACAGGCTGCGCGCCAGCAGATCCTCGACGCGCAACATCCCCACGACGTTGTCAAGGCTGGACCGGCCAACCGGCAAGCGTGAGTAAGGGCTCGACGCGATGCGACGCTGATTCTCGGCGAGCGGCTCATCCAGGTCGACCCACGAGATATCGAGGCGCCGCGTCATCAGCGCCCCTACCTCCAGGTCGGCCAGCAGGAACACCCTGCGCACCAGGTCGGGCTCGGCTTCTTCGAACACGCCCGCTGCGGCGCCTTCGTTGATCAACACATTGATCTCTTCCTCTGTGACAGGCGGGGCCGAAGCCTGAGCGACGCCGAGAAGCCGCAGGACCCCTTCCGTCGAGGCGCTGAGCAGGTGAACGAGCGGGGACGCGATCACCGCGAGCAGCCGCATCGGGGTCGCCATAGCCATGGCGACGCGCTCCGGGTTGAAGAGCGCCAGCCGCTTGGGCACCAGCTCCCCGATCACAAGCGTCAAGTACGCGATGGCCAGCACCACCAGGCCCAGGCTTGCAGGGCCGGCATAGGGCGCCAGGGCCGGCGAACGGCGCAAAAGCCGGGCTACAGGTTCGGCGAGGGTCGCCCCGCCAAAGGCGCCAACCAGGACCCCGACCAGGGTCATGCCAAGCTGCACCGTCGAGAGGAACCGGCCGGGGTCGGTGGCGAGTTCCAGCGTGCCCCGTGCCCGCTGGTCCCCCTGGCTGGCCCACTGCTGCAAGCGAGCACGGCGCGCGGAGACGACGGCCATCTCAGAGAGGGCCAGTGCGCCGTTGACACCGATCAGGAGCAAGAGAATGACGATTTCCATCTGCCTACCCGCCGCGCCGAGATTGATGGATAGTATAATAGGAATTGCCGCAGGCAGATAGTGGATGGAGGGGAGCAGTTGCGGTTTCTGGTGCGGCTTACCCGCTGGCTGGACTTCCTCGGCGTGGCGCGGGCCGCTGAGCGCGCGCTGTGCTTGTTGGTGCGCACCGGCCTGCTCAACGCAGCGGAGCGCACGGCCGCGGCGGAGGTCCAGGGGCGGGATGCATTGGCATGGGAGCGGGTGCGGGTGGCAGAGGGCGGGGCGCTAGGGCCCATCTTCCGCGCCAACGGCGGGCGCGCGTTCACGGCCTGGCACGTCATCTGCCTGCCAGGGGTGGGAGAGCGTGTGCGGGCCAATCTGGCGCTCATGGTCCACGAGCTGGCCCACGTCTATCAGTATGAGCGGGTAGGCAGCGCCTATATGGTCGAAGCCTTGCGCGCGCAGCACGCGGGAGGGGGCTACCAATACGGCAAGGCTGCCGGTTTGCGCCAGGCGCGCGAGGCCGGCATGAACTACCGGGACCTCAACCGCGAGCAGCAAGCGCAGGTCGCGGAGGATTACTATCTCTTGCTGCACGAAACCCCAAGCCGCGAGCGGCCCAAGAGCCTGATCGATACCGACCTGGCCGCCTATCTCCCATTCATCGAGGACATGCGAGCCGGGCGCCTGTAACTTTCAGGAGACAGCCCTTGCCCCTGTGCGCCCGAGCGTGTTGACCACCACGACCCCCGCGAGGGCGAGCAGCCCGCCGAACAGGTCCGATGCCGCCGGAGCTTCGCCGAGCCAGATCGATCCGGCGAGGAAGGCAACGACCGGGACGGCATAGAGGAAGCTCGCCGCCCGCCCCGCCGGCAACCGGGCCAACACGAGTGCCCACGTCACATAGCCGAGCGTGGCCGGGCCGGCGCCCAGGTAGATGACGGCCAACGTGGCCGGCAGCGGGGCAGCCCGCATCTCGCCCAGGAGGCCTGATGCAAAAGGCAGGAGCAGCAACATGCCAGCCCACACGGCGTAGGAAGTAATCTCGATCGCCCGGTAGCGAGCCAGCATCCGCTTCTGAACGACGTTGTAGATGCTCATCGATAGCGCGGCCAGCACGATCAGCCCGGCAGACCATTCGAGCTGGAAGGTCTGGCCCTTGCCAAGCCCGATCAGCAGGATGCCCGCGAAACTGATGCCGATGCCCACCCAGGCCCAGACCGGCAGCCTCTCTCGCAGCAGGATCCCAGCCAGCAAAGCCGTCCAGATCGGCCCGGTCTGGACGAGCAACGCCGCCGGGCCGGCCGCGACCGTCTGCTCGCCGAGGTTGAGCGCGAGGTTGTAGAGGGCAAAACCGGCCAGGCCGAGCAGGAAGATGGCCGGCAGATCGCGACGGCAAGGCAGCCGCATCTTCGTCAGAACGGCCACCAGACCGAGCACCAGGGCCGCCGCCACATAGCGCAGGACGGCGACATGGGCCGGAGAGTACGCCTTCAGGCCAACCCGGATGCCGGCGTAGGCCGATCCCCAGAACACGACGGTCGTCGCAATCGGCAAGGCCAGGGACACGTGCAGTTTAGTGAGCATGGGCTACTTGATCTTTAGCGGCAGACCCGCAACCATCAGGATCACCCGATCGGCGGCTGCCGCCACGGTCTGGTTGGCCCGACCCAGGGCGTCACGGTAGCTCCGCCCCAGGGGATAGGGCGGCACCAGCCCCATGCCGACCTCGTTGCTCACAACGATCCAGGTGGCACTCGCCACCCTGTAGGCTTTCAGCAACGCTGTCCACCTCGCGCGTGCGACCGCGGCTTCGGCTTCAGCGGCAGACGGATCGCCCGAACCTTCGTCGCCGGCACGGGCGAAGATGGCATTGGTGGCAAGCAGGGTCATGCAGCAAAGCGGTTTGAACCAGTGGAGCCTGCAGAACAATAAC
>CAWEHT010000017.1:0-18867 GCA_963808455.1 uncultured Chloroflexia bacterium
TATGTTATTGTCGTTGTTAAGGGTTCCAGTTCCGTATTGCTGTGTGAAGCGTAGCAGAGTCGGTGAATAGTATGAGTACTCGGTGCGGCCGTCAATCTACGTGTACCTTCGCTTGTTTCCGGGTTGGCACAGCAGATGGACCTGCGGGGCATACTCCGGGGACCTCCGGCATCTGGCCCGCTTGCCAGTCCGAATCGTCGCATGGCGCTCGTGATGGTCGTGACGGATAAGTCCGGAAGGCCGGTCCCCGGCCTGAAACAGCAGGACTTTACGCTCCTGGACAACAAACAGCCGCAGAAGATCGTGTCTTTTCATGCCGTCGAGGGTGGGGCCACGACGCCTGATCCGCCCGTGGAAGTCATTTTGCTCGTTGATGAAGTGAACGCCTCCTACACAAACGTAGCCTTCGAGCGAAAGAAATCGAGAAGTTTCTAGGGCAAAACGGCGGGGAGCTTCCCCGTCCGGTATCGATGGCCTTCCTCTCCGATTCGGGAACAAGTGATCGGGGACACATCCCGAGATGGAAACGCTGTAATTGCCGACCTGAAGGGGAAAGAATCCGGTCTACGCACAATTATCAGGTCACAAGGATTTTACGGCGCCAACGACCGGTTAGAGTTGTCTTTCCACGCGCTCGGGCGAATCGGCGACCTGGAAGCGACAAGACCCGGACAAAGCTCCTGATTTGGATTCATACCAGGTCACCTTCTTAACGCGCCGGGCATCGAGCAGAATCTAAACCTTTATGTATTCGCTCAGTTCCTGTGCTCGCCCGGCCGCCAGCTACACGGTGTGGACGCCGCAGGATGTGCTGGCCATGTTGGCCGGCCAAAGTGTGACCCCTGTAGGCACTGGGGCGCTCAACCCGAACAAGGCCAACGACATCCTGTGGTCTGGCAGCTTCCTCACTTCCGGCACGTACTACGTGGTGGTAAATCAAACCCGGCCGGGGGGCTATGATCTCCAGATCGCCGGAAAGGGCCTGACGTTCTAGCTTGTGGGTTTCACTGCGCCATTAGCCTGACATCCTCATCGCCTGGCCAGCGGCAGTCGAGCTAGTTGCCGCTGGCCGCGGCAGAGGGTGGCCGGGCTATGGTTGGGGATCTTGGCAGCCCAGGACTCCAGGAAGCGTCGTCCGGTTCGCACACGCTGCTGTGAACTGAACGCGGCCGACCGTGGAGATTATCAGGCTCGACGGCATCGGCCCGAGCAGCTGGTTGCTGCTCACGTCGAGGGAGTGCAGGTTGGCCAGGTTGCCCAGCTCGGATGGGATAGCCCCACTTAGCTGGTTCGTGTCCAGGTCGAGGGACTGCAGGTTGGCCAGGTCCCCCAGCTGGGGTGGATGGCCCCACTCAGCTGGTTCGTGGCCAGGTCAAGCGTTTGCAGGTTAGCCAGGTTGCCCAGCTGGGCGGAGATGGCGCCGCTCAACTGGTTGGCTTCCAGGTCGAGCTCCTGCAAGCCGGCCAGATTGCCACTCGGGGGGAATGGGGCCGCCCAGCTGGTTTCCATTCAGGACGAGCTCCGCCAGGCTGGTCAGGCTGCCCAGCTGGGCGGGGATGGGACCGCTCAGCTGGTTCGTGTTCAGGTCGAGGTCCCCCAGCTTGGCCAGGTTGTCCAGCTCGGGTGGGATGCGGCCGCTCAGCTGGTTCGTGTCCAGATCGAAGAACTGCACGTCGGCCAGGTTGCCCAGCTCGGGTGGGATGAGGCCGCTCAGCTGGTTCGTGTCCAGATCGAAGAATTGCACGTCGGCCAGGTTGCCCAGCTGTGGAGGGATGGGGCCGCTCAGCCGGTTGTTGTTCAGGTAGAAGTACTGGACCTTGGTCAGGTTGCCCAGCTGGGGGGGGGATGGCGCCGCTCAACCGGTTGTTGTTCAGGTAGAAGTACTGGACCTTAGTCAGGTTGCCCAGCTGGGGGGGGGATGGCACCGCTCAATCGGTTGTTGCTCAGGTAGAAGAACTGGACCTTGGTCAGGTCCCCCAGTTGCGAGGGGATGGCGCCGCTCAGCTGGTTATTATCCAGGAAGAGGTACTGCAGGTTGGCCAGGTCCCCCAGTTGCGAGGGGATGGCGCCGCTCAGCTGGTTATTATCCAGGAAGAGGTACCTGCAGGTTGGCCAGGTCCCCCAGCCGGGAGGGGATGGCGCCGCTCAGCTGATTCGTATCCAGGTCGAGGGTCTGCAGGTTGACCAGGTTGCCTATCTGAGCGGGCATGGTGCCGCTCAACCGGTTGCTATTCAGGTAAAGGTACTGCAGGTTGGCCAGGTTGCCCAGCTGCGAGGGGATCGTGCCACTCAGCTGGTTGTTGGCCAGATCGAGGCCAAGCAGCCCGGCCGGGTTGCCCAGTTGCGAAGGGATGGCGCCGCTCAGCTGGTTCCTGTCCAGGTCGAGGGTCTGCAAGTTGGCCAGGCTGCCCAGCTGCGCGGGGATCGTGCCGCTCAGCTGGTTCGTGCTGAAGTCGAGGGACTGCAGGTTGGCCAGGCTGCCCAGCTGCGCGGGGATGGCGCCGCTCAACTGGTTGGCGCCCAGGTCAAGGGTCCGCAGTCCGGCCAGGTTGCCCAGCTCGGACGGGATGGCGCCGTGCAGCAGGTTGCCGCGCAGCCCGAGGCCTTGCAGATTGGTCAGGTTATCCAGTTGGGCAGGAATGGCGCCGCTCAGCTGATTGCCGTCCAGGTCGAGGGTCTGCAAGCGGGCCAGATCAGCCAGCTGGGAGGGGATCGTGCCGCTCAGGTTGTTGTAGCTTAGATCGAGCAATACGACGTGCCCATCAGCGCAGGAGACCCCGTACCAGGCGCAGGGGCTGCTCCCGGCGAGCCAGCCGTCGTTCTGAGACCAGCCGGCGCCGTTGGCGGCGGTGTAGAGCGCCTCCAGCGCCTGGACCTCCCGGGCCGGCACGCCGGTCACCTGGCCGCGGCCGGGCGACGCGACAGCTCGTGGGGCGGACTCCCCGGCCGCGGCGGAGCCTGCCCGCGTCGGGACGTGGACGACCCCGGGCGTGGGGCTGTCCGGTACGGCCCCCCGGCTCCTGCCGGGACCGGGCGGGGTGGCATGCGCTGCAGGCAGGATGGGCAGCGCGTGGCCGGCCGAAAACGGGGTGGCCAGTCCCCCCGGCAGGCCGGCGGCAGCAGTGGAAGACGGCAGCACCGCCCCGGCGGTGAGCAGCGCCAGGATAGCTGCCGGCGCAACCAACCCCATCAAACACAGTCTCTTCCTCATCATCCTCTCGATCACATCCGGTCTATAGAACTCGCGCAGGCCGCGTGCATTCTATCGCAACCTCACGCGACTCAACCAATCGGCGACCATCCAGCGAGTGGAGGCGGACGGTGGAGGTCGGACGCGGTCTGCCCGGTGCGCGGGCTATGTGGCCCCTTCGATCTAGGCCGTGATCTCGACCCGGTTGCCGTCCGGGTCGAGCGCAACGCTTTCGTAATACCCATCGCCGGTTCTCCGCGGTCCATCCAGGATAGGGAATCCGTCGTCCTCGAGCCTCTGGGTGAGTGCGTCGACGAGTTGCTCGGAACCGGCGGAGATAGCGATGTGGGTCAGCCCCATCCGCAGGGCGCCCGGTTCGACGGCCAACGGCGAAAGTGTCCTGGTCTTCATCACCTCGATGCGAGCGCCATCCGAGAAACTGAGAAAGCAGGACTCGAACCCTTTGGCCGGGTTGGTGTACACGGCGCCTGCGACGGCGCCGAAGTAGGAGGCATAGAACTGCTTGCACCGTTCCAGATCGATCGTCCAAAGGGCGACATGTTCGATGCGCATGGTCGATCACCTCTAGCACTGACGGCATCCATGACATGATTCGGAGATTATACCGGGACTACGCTGTCGATCCACCTCAGGTATTTCTCGGAGCCGGCAACGATGGGAACCGCCAGGATCTCGGGAACTTCATAGCGATGAAGCTCCTTCACGCAAGCCTCCAGCCGGTCATAGGCCTCACGGCGCGATTTGATGAATATGAGCGCCTCATTGTCTTCTACGATCTGCCCTTCCCACTCGTAACAGGATCGGATGGGGAAGACCTGAGCGCATGCGGCGAGCTTGCGTTCGACCAGGGCCCTGGCGATCGCCCAGGCCTGGTCCACATCGCCCGCGGTCACCTGGACGAATATGTATGACGGTTCGTCGCTCATCTGGTTACCTTCCTTTCCCATCTGTAAGTCGGCGCCAGGCCGAGACCGATTTCCCTGGATTTCTTCGCCTTGCCGCGGTAATTCTATCACGCCGCCTGTGTAGCACGTGCGGCGTGCGTTCGCCATCGTGGCCATCATGCAAGCCGAGCCCGCTTCAGCTGGGAAACTGTTTGAAAAGGCCCAGGTACGCTGCTGACGCCCCGGTCTATGAAAATCATGGGCCAGGCGCCTTGACCCCGGGCATGGAAACGTGATATAGAATCTTGACCCGGCACACCTGGGCAAGGTGTGCTTTAGGAGCGCACGTGCAGGCTAAGATCGCAGAGAGAAACAAGATATCAGGAATTTGCTATGCGGTGGCGAATAACGGCGTCGAATTGCCGGTTATTGACGTGACTCACCCGGCATTTGAACTCCGGCTCAGTGAAGGCGAACTGGATGCCCTCCTTCAGCAACACCTTCAGGATGTAAGGGGCCCGGAGAGAGTCCCGGCTTTTCTCCACCCGCTGCTATTCGGCTTCATGCGCAAACGTTCCGTTATCATGGTACGTAATCCGCTGCGCATGCTCGATTGTGCCACGCCAGGTGATGGGCATCCGTTCTGAGGGCCGGACATAGGGCAGCAGGGAGCAGGGCGCGGCCCCTACTCCTGGCTCCCTTCCGGCGCCGCCTGTTGCGCCAGGGCAGCCAGCCCTCCCACGGCGCCCAGGTTCATCGAATCGATAGCGCTGCTGGGCACGATCACCATGGCGCCCCGGTCCTTGAGGCCCTCAAAAAGCATGTTCATGGCTCTCAGGTGCAGCGCGGTCGGGTTGCCGACATACGAACGGGCCGCGTCGGCGAAGGTCTGGGCGATCTGTTTCTCCGACTCACCCAGGATCACACGCGCCTGCTGCTCGCGTTCCGCCTGCGCCTGCCGGCTCATCGCATCCTCCAGGGCGGCGGGAATCACCACATCCCGTATTTCCACCGACTGGACCGTGATGCCCCATGGCGTGGTACGCTCGTCGATGACCTTTTGCAGGTCGGCGTCCATGGCCGCCCGGCCCACCAGGATATCCGCCAAAGACATCTTGCCGATCACCTCGCGGAGGGCGGTCTGCGCCGCCCAGCTGATCGCGGCCCGGTAGTCCTGCACCTTGAGCGCCGCCTTCTGGGCATCCCACACCATCCAGAAAAGCACCGCGTCCACATCCGTCGGCACCGTATCCTTGGTAAGCGTCTTCTCAGCGCTGAACGGCGTCACCATCACGCGCTGATCGATCCAGGTCGCAATCGAGTCCACCGGGGGCCAGATCCAGAAGATGCCCGGGCCGCTCAACCCGCGAACTTTGCCGAAGCGCAGGACCACAGCCTTTTCCCACTGGCTGGCGACGTTGAGGGCAAAGAGCACGTAGATCGCCACCAGAGTTCCCACCGCCGCCAGCACGTGGATGGCGCCTTCGCGGACGCCCGTGCCCGACAGGTAATTTGCCATCCAGAGCGTGCCGGCGAGGATCAGAACGAAAAGAACGACCGCAACCGCGCTCGGCTTCCTTGCCACAGTTCCAACCTTCTTGTCGATAGACCTGCTGCTTTTTGCCGTAGATGCCTCGGCCATTGAAATCCTCCTTGATCGAATCGTCTCGTGCCTGGCCCATCTGCCACACAGCTGCCCCGCGGAGCACCTCTCATCGGCCCCCAGGCCGTGCGCCGGCCCAGGTCGCGAAGGCTTCGCCCCAGGCCCGCTCGATCTCCTCCGGCCGGAGGTCGAGGCGCTCGGCCTCGGCCAGCCACCTGTTCACCATCTCGACCAGGTGCGCGTGCCGGAGCTGAGGCGCCTGCTCATCCGCCGGGACCCGGGGGAGCACGTAGGTGCCCCGCCCTTGCTGCGTGGAGATCACCCCCGCCTCGTGCAGCAGCCGGTAGGCCCGGGCCACCGTGTTGAAGTTGACCTGCAGATCGACGGCCGCCTCACGCACTGTGGGCAACTGGTCGCCAGGCCGCAAGACGCCGGCGGCGATCAGCGCCCCGACCTGCTCCACGATCTGAGCGTAAATCGGCACCCTGCTCTGAAGATCCAGGCTTAGCTGCACCTGGGCTCACCCCAAAGAACTAATTGTATCATTGTACTAATTGTACATCATCGGAGCCCACTTGTCAAGCCCCAAACCTCGGCATGCAGCGATTCTGAGTTTTGTTGTATACTATTCTGACACTGGCCGAGTCAAGGTGAACCTGGAGGGAAACCCATGCGAGCAATCGTGCGTCACGAATATGGTTCCCCCGATATTCTTCAGCTCGAAGAAGTGGAGAAGCCTGCACCCAAGGACGACGAAGTACTGATAGAAGTGCATGCGGCGGCCGCAAATGCAGCGGACTGGCATCTCCTGCGAGGTGATCCGTTCCTGGCCCGCCTGGCCTTTGGGCTTCTGAAACCAAAGAACAAGATACTCGGAGCTGACGTTGCAGGGCGGGTTGAAGCGATTGGCAAGAACGCAAAGCAGTTTCGGCCAGGGGATGAGGTCTTCGGGGACCTGTCCGGCTGTGGTTGGGGCGCTTACGCCGAGTACGCATGTGCTTGCGAAAATGCATTGGTATTGAAACCGTCCGGCCTGACCTTCGAGGAAGCGGCGGCCGTACCTCTGGCAGCAGTCACTGCCCTGCAGGCTCTTCGGGACAGAGGACGGATCCAGCCAGGGCAAAAGGTCTTGATCAACGGAGCGTCTGGTGGAGTGGGTACCTTTGCGGTGCAGATTGCCAAATCCTTCGGGGCAGAAGTGACCGGCGTGTCCAGTACGAGAAATCTGGATATGGTGCGCTCGCTTGGGGCGGACCATGTCATCGATTACACACGGGAGGATTTCACCCAAAACGGGCCACGTTATGACCTGATCATGGCTGCCAACGGATACCACCCGATTTCAGATTACAGGCGTGCACTAAGCCCCAAAGGGATCTATGTCATGACAGGCGGTTCTATGGCTCAGATGTCCGAGGCTATGCTCCTTGGGCCGTTGATTTCACTGAGCGGGGGCCAGAGAATGCGTAACATGCTGGCGAGACCGAACAACAAGGATCTGGCTTTCGTGAAGGAGCTCATAGAAGCCGATAAGATGAGGCCCGTTTTAGATAGACATTACCCGTTGGGTGAGGTTGCCGAGGCCATCCGGTATCTTGAAGAAGGACACGCCCGAGGAAAAGTGGTCATAAGCCTGAAATAGTATGTACCCCTTCAAGCCGTTGAATCAGGCGCGACGCGCGGGCACCGGCGGTACCCAGCGTGCCGTCCTCTAAGGCGGGGTGGCACGCGGTGCCGTTACCTCTCGGCCAGCGTCTTCAAGAAAAACATCAATAGCCGCGCGAAGGAATCCCGGCTCGCCCGCACGTCATAGTAGTCGCGCGCGGTATCGTTGAAAAAGCCACGGCCGGCCCCCTCATAAGTGTAATACTCAAAAGACTTGCCGGCCTCACGCATGGCTTCTGCAAAGCCGAGAATGCCTGCGTTGGCGTGAATGTCTTTGGTGCCGTAGAAAGCGACGACGGGACAGCCGATCTCCGCCAGCCTGGCGGCGGACGGCGCGGTCGCGTAGAAGACGGCGGCGCCCGAGAGCTCGGGCTCCTCACAGGCCAGGAGGATCGACAGCCCTTCGCCCATGCAGCCCACTTTCCCCCCGCGGGTCTCGGGCCGCTCGGCCCGCAGGTGCCGGACTGCGCTCCTGAGGGGGCCCACCTGGCCCTTCAGCCGGTCGGGCGCCGCGAAGGCAAATAGCTGCGCGATGGTCTCGCCGATCCGCAGCCGGTCGGGCTCGGGGAGCCTGGCGAGCGCGGCTTCCCTGGCCACGCGGTCAAACCGAACCTCCGCGGACAGCCCGCTCAAGAAGGCCATCGCCTCCCCGATACGCTGTTGCACGAGGGAGGCCGGCCGCGCGCCCCCGGTTGCATAGAGATCGGGAGCCAGGGCCGCATAGCCGGCGGCGGCGATCCGGCGCGTCACGTCCTCGACATGACCGTCCACGCCCAAGATATCCGGGATGACGACCACTCCTGGAAGCGGGGCCGCCGCATGCTCGGGCAGAGCCAGATAGCCCAGCTGGTCCTCATACCGGATCCATCCACACTTGAGTGCCATTTTGATCCCCTCGCTCTATCGGTTTTGTGGCCCGGCGTCGTGGCCGGTGACGTATGTGTTCGAGGATGCGCAGCGCGTCGTGCAAGTCCTGCCGAGTTTTCCATCCCGCGCGGCGGGATGCGGCTGCGCAAGAAACCCCCCAATGTCATGCTGAGGCCGACTCCCTGACCGCGCTTGACGGGTCGGCGTGGCAGGCCGAAGCATCCGTTCCGGGAGTCGTGCGACGGATTCTCCCCCTGCGGGGACTTCGTCGCTGTGACTCGCCGCGGCAGGAGTCTTCTCGTCAACCCGAGCTTTGCACTGCGGTCAGAATGACAACGTCGCAGCAAGCGGGAGGGGAGTTTCTAGGCAGAACCCGGCCGAATCCTGGCGGCCGCCCCCTACCCCGCCCGAAGGCCTTGTTGATCCGGAGGGAGGACGGCCCACGGTGCAGGCAGCTCGACCGGCAGCACCGGCATGGGTTGTCCCGCCCTCACGGTCAGGACCGGAGTTAGCTTCGTGGTCCCCTCCATGGCCGTCATGGACGCATCGTGAAAAGTGTAATGGCCCCGGTCGAGCCTGAATAATGCGACGTCGGCAGGGGCGCCGGGCCGCAGTCGCGGCAGATCGCGGCGCCTGACCGCCGCGGCCGGGCTGGAGGTAGCCCGCCTGATCACTTCGGGCAGGCTCACGCCCAGGTTCAGGAATTTGGAGAGCGTCGTTGGCAGATCGTACAACGGGCCCTGTACGCTCAGCTGGTGCGCATCCGAGCTGATCACATCAGGGTACACGCCCTGTGAAATCAGGGCCTCGGCGACCTCAAAGCTGAAGCTGCCCGACCCATGCCCAATATCCAGAATCAGGCCCTGATCCCGCGCCCGGCGAACGAAATCCCATAGACGGCCGTCCCCGTCGAGGATGCGGTGCTCGTAGCCCGTGAAGCTTGTGGGTGAGCACGTCACCCGGCCGGAGCAGCTCGATGATCTCCTTGAGGGTGGGCGGCCCCATATAGATGTGGACCATCAATGGCAAGTCCACAAGATCGGCCAACTGGCGGGCCAGCCGGAGAGGTTCAATACCGGTCCCGCGGGTCGTTTCCGCATCGATTCGGGCTTTGATGCCGACGATCAGGTCGCGGTTGGCCTCTACAGTCGACCCGGCCGCCGCCAGATCGCAATGCTCGAGGCAGGCCAGCTCGTAGGTACGCCCCGGCAGCCCGATCCCCGAGATGTTCAAGAATGCCAAAACCCGGCTCTGCCGCCCCTCGACGTACCGCCGGAAGGCACGGAAGGTGTAGGCGCCGGCAGAACCGGCATCCACCCACGTAGTAACACCGGTTCGAGAGCCCAAGGGGTCGGGATCGATTCCCCAGTACGAGCCGCCCTCGAAGGTCTGGGTGTGGAGATCAAACAGGCCGGGCGTAACCAGCAGGCCCGTGGCGTTGATGACCTGGCGGCTTGCCTCCTGGGGGATGGCATGGTCCAGGGCTGCGATGGCCCCTCCCCGGATGGCCACGTCAAGCGGTCCCTGGAGACCCTCACCCGGGTCCAGGACTTGCCCACCTTGAATCAGCAAATCAAACGGCATCCTTGCGGGCTCCTTCACGGGCCTGCGCGCACCCGGCTCGGCTGGCCCCCGGACCCAATCGTCTGAGCGTCCTGGGCGCCGACCTTTGCCCCGGGAGATCCTCGACGCCATGCTGGCGCAGCGGGCTTGCAATCTGCCACCTCTTCCAGCCACCCACGGCGGGGTTCTGGCGCCGGCGACATGAGCAAAGAAATGTACGGATATATGGAACCGGCCTTCGAGCCGTTCTCATCGCTGTCACCCAACGAATGTCCGCCGCTGCAAGCGGACCGCCTGGATCGCTTCCGAGCTCCGTTCTCTCACCGGCACAGTGGCCATCCCTGGTCATGATGAGGATGCGCTCGATTTCATCGAAGCTGATGGCGGTAAATGGCTGAGATGCGATCACCCTGGCGTTTGCCCCCTCCCACGTACAGCACCCCACCGCGCTCTCCAGATGCTCCATGGGCTGGACCACCAGCGCTCCCACCTGCTCTAACACCGTCGAGGTAATTTCGATTCTTCCAACCATGCCATTGGCGTCGGTAGTACCCCAGGCCTAAGGCGTGGACGCTATCTTCAAACCAAGCTGTAAGCGTTCGTAGTACCCCAGAACTAGGGCGTAGACTGAGTTACAGTGCTATATGTGAAGTGCGAAGCCTTTCCTATGCGAAGCGCGCCACGAGCCTCGCCAGGTCCGCGACCGGTGTCGGACCAATCGTGGCCACGCCTCAAACCGTGAGCCGGTCGCAGCGCGCTTGTGAAGTAACGGGTCTACGGGCAGCATGTGTGCCTTTGGCGATTTTCATGGTCTGCATTCGACCGGTAGGGTCGATCGGAAAGGATCGAAGGCTCATATGTCAAGTCCGTGCGGAGACCTTGGAAAGTACACACTTCTCGCAGTTTCGGGGGAATCCAGAGATCGTGTGATGATCGCCTTGATCGGGGCCGGCCTGTGCCTGGCACTGCTGTCCTGGCTGCTCATGGATCATCTGGTGCTGAGGCGCTTGCGCAGGTTGACGGCTATAGCACGTGAGGCTGCCCTGGGCAACATCGAAGTTAGCGTAGGCGATACCACGGGCAAGGATGAGCTGCATGCGATGGCGCGTGCCCTCCAGGACCTGGTGGCTTACCTGCAGGCCATGGCCGACGCGGCCGACAGATTGGCAAAAGGTTGACCACCGTTGAGGAGGTATCGGCCACGGCGCAAGAGCTATCAGCCCAGGTTGAGGAGGTGGCCGCCTCTGCCAAGGATTTGGCGACCCTCGGCGAGGAGCTCCATGGCACAGTCAGGCGCTTCCGCCTGGAATCGGATGGCGGCTCGGGAGACACATTTGGCAGCGCTGCGCCTGAGCGTATGGCAGCACCTATGGCAGCCTTTGGGGAGGGCCAGCGGGTTTCAGAGTCAAAGCGGTCGAGCACGGCAGTGGGGGCACTCGCGAAAGAGGCATGAAGTGACCATCGCTCCTGAAAGGACAAGCTGAGGCAGGGCTGGCCGGGCATGGGCGCCACCACTTGCCTGGCTCGGCCGGTTGGGAAAAGAGCTGTGCTTGCAGGCTTTCCTTTCTGGAGCGGTGCTTTGTCTCGTAATCGACCCCGGTCATTGCCGGCCCACCATGGCCGCATCTGGCTGATCGGTGTGCGCTGATTCCCTGGTCGTTGGAGCACCCCTTGGCGACGCCAGGCGCCAGGAGTGCCGGGGGCGACAATTGGGCACCTGCGTACATGACCGACCAACATTCACCATCAGGAGACAGAACGATGTGGGGCAAGATTCAGAGGGGAATCAGACAGAACTTGGCGGTACGGTCGTCGTTGCGGGCGCGCCTGCTGGTTAGCGCGTTGGTCTTGGCCTTGGTTCCGGCCTTGATAAGCGGTGGGTTGGGGCTGTACACGAGCACGAAGTCTATCCAGGGGGAGATCTACGAGCGGCTGCTCTCTATGGCCCAGGCCAAGGCGCAACGGACCAACAGCTGGGTCAACAACCGGCAGCGTGAGATCATGGCCCTGGCTCGGGATGAAGACATCAAAAGCATGGACCCGGCCCGCGCCGGGGAGGCTTTGAAGGCAGCCTTCGCCGCGTATGGCAGCACCTTTCAGGCGATCTACCTGGTGGACACCCAGGGGACCGTGGTGGCGAGCAGCGCTCGCTTCGAGGGCACGAGCTTCAAGGACATGCCCTACTTCCAGTTGACCATCGCCGGCCAGCCGGTGATCTCCGACCCCTTCGCCTCCAAGACCAGCGGTGACGTGGTGGTCGCGGTCACCGCGCCGATCAAAGACACCCACGGCCAGGTGCTGGGCTTCACCCAGGGCGACCTGTCGCTGACCCAGTACTACAAGACCGACCTGTCCGTCACCGGCACCGGCAGCGGTTACTTCTACATGGTGGACAGGAATGGGGTTCTTATCGCCCATCCTACCCAGGACAAGTTGCTGAAGGAGAACCTGACCCAAGACCCGAGCGCGGCGCTGGCAGCCGCCGCGACGGCTATGACCCACGGCCAAGACGGGATGGCCCGCTACGTCTATGAGGGAGTGGACAAGTTCGTAGCCTACGCTCCGGTGGGCGTCAACGGTTGGGCGCTCGCCCTGACCCAGCCTGCCGGCGAGGTGACCGCGGGCATGGACCGGGATACCCGCATGATGGCGGCCCTGCTGGCGGTGCTCGTCTTGCTGGGGGCGCTGGCTTCAGCCTGGCTGGCGGCCTCGATGACGCGGCCGCTGGCCGTGCTTCAGGGCGAGACGCTGGACCTGGCGCTGGGCGACCTCGACGCGAACAAGGATGCAGCGGCGCGGGCGGGCCTCGCGCGGCGGGCGGACGAGATCGGCGAAGCGGGCCGCAGTCTGCAGGAAGTCCGCGCTTACCTGAGCGTGATGACCGCCGCGGCTGGCCGGTTGGCTGCCGGTGACCTGACCGTGCAGGTAGCCCCCCGGTCGGCAGCCGACCAGCTGGGCCAGGCCTTCGGAAAGATGGTAGGCGATCTGGGCCGTCTGATCGGGCAGCTCACCAGTGCGGCGCGGCAGGTCAGCGGGGCGAGCGAAGGGCTGACGTCGGCGGCCTCGAAGGCCGGCCTGGCCACCGGCCAGGTCACGGCGACCATCCAACAGGTGGCGCAGGGCGCGGCATCGCAGGCTGAGCAGGCTGCGCAAGCCTCGACTTCCGTGGACGCCATGGCAAGGGAGGTCGAAGGCATCCTGCAAGGCAGCAAGCAGCAGACAGCGGTGGTGCGCGAGGCACGCCAGGCCGTCAAACGCCTTGTCGCAACGCTCGCCGAAACGACTCAGGCCACCCAGGTCGGCGCAAACGCCGCCCTCAAGTCCGCCGAAGCTGCCAGGGCGGGCGAGGCTACCGTCGGCCGCACGCTACAGCGCATGCAGGCGATCCAGGAGGGAACTGCGACCGTCGCCCACGCGGTACAGGAAATGGGCCGGCGCTCCGAGGAGATCGGCAAGATCATCGGCACGATCAATGATGTAGCCGATCAGACCAATTTGCTGGCCCTCAACGCGGCCATCGAAGCCGCCCGCGTGGGCGAGCAGGGGCGCGGCTTCGCCGTGGTGGCCGACGAAGTCCGTAAGCTCGCCGAAAAAACCGCCGGGGCCACCCGTGAGATTGCGGGCCTGATCCGGGCCGTGCAGAGTAGCATCGACGAGACGGTCCAGGCCACCCACGCGGCGGGCGACCAGGTTAACCAAGGCGTCCGCGATGCCGGCGAGGCCGGGCAGGCCCTCGCCCAGATCCTGGATGCGGCCGAGCAGAACCACCGGGCGACCGCCCAGATCCAGGCCGCCGGCGACAAGATCCACGAGCTGGCTATCATCGTTGAAGGGGGGCTGGGCACGGTATCCGACGTGAGCGGTCAGAATGAGACCGCCACAGCCGCCTTGAGCGAGCAGCTCGGAGTGGTGACCGCCGCCGCCGAGTCTGTGGCGGCCACCGCCGAAGAGAACTCGGCAGCGGCCGAAGAGGTCTCAGCCACCACCGAGGAGTTGGCCACGCAGGTGGAAGAGGTCTCCGCAGCGGCGCAGCAATTGGCCCAGCAAGCGATCTCCTTGCGGGCGTTTGCTGCCCAGTTCAGAACTGATGAGGCCGGCTGCCGAGAGGACATCTCCACAGTGTTCGAGACCTTCAAGCAGGCCCATCTCGATTGGATCAAGCGTGGTCAGGAGATGATCGACACCGGCGAGGCGCTCGATGAGCGCGAGCTGCGTGACGCTGGAAGGTGCGCGCTGGGCCAATGGTATGGGGGGATAGGGAAAACGCAGTGGGGCGGCATGCCGGAGTACGAGGCCATCGCAGCGCCGCACCGGCGGGTCCACGAGGGGGCCGGGGCCGTCGCCACGGCAGTGCGGAAGGGTGACCGGGCCGGCGCGGAGGCGGCGCATCGCGCCCTGGTGCAAGCCTCTCACGAGGTGGTCGCCGCCCTTGAAAGGCTGGAGAAGCAGGCCACGCGCCAACAGGCAAGCATCCGGAGTCCGGAGCCGGCAGCCGTGCCAACTTCCTCACCGGCGACGCTGTGTGCCGCGACGGGAGGCCAGTTGGCTCGGGGCTGGCCCGCACGCTTCCGGTGAGCCGTTCCTGAGAGCACATTCATGGGCCAAGGGCCGCGCGGCCCTTGGCCCGATTTGTCATCATCGCACAGAAAGGCGTACTTTCCTCGCAGCCATCTGGCGCGGTGCGGCGGCCAATGAAATATTGGCGGGCCCCGAACGGTCCGGAATCAGCACCTTACGCCGGCAACGGGCATCCCGATGCTGAGGTACCCCAGCGCCTGTGTACGCTGAATTTCATCGAGGTATCGCTCGAAGAACCAGACGAGGCAGGGATTAGGGTGAGGCATTGGTTGCTTGAGCAGTTCCGCCGAGAAATGCCGCTGGTCTTCGACGGCGTCGAATCCCGGCGCTTTGCCGAAGCGGCGCACGCATTCGCCTAATGGCCAGGAGCAGCCGCGGGGTGAACCCAGACCGCCCCCCGCGCCCCTAGCTCGGCACGCTGGCCGAGAGGTGCGGCCAGAGGGGATAGTACATCAGCCATTGCTGTGGCGCCCGGCGGATGAAGCCGGCGATCACGTCGAGGACCGTTTCGGCAGTTTCAAGGATGGCAGTCGTATCACGGCCGCCCGACTGCATGGGGATGGGTTCGGAGACCGTCAAGCCGTACTGGCCGCCGGGACTCATTGACACGGCAGCGGCGATCACTGGCACGTGCGCCTGCATCGCCATGCGAATATAGCCGGCGGGCAGGAAGCTTGGCTGCCCAAAGAACGCCAGCGAGCGCTTCTTGCCCTCGATGGGCCTGTCGATGCCGGTGATGACCAGCCCGCCATCTTTCAAGCGCTGCACGGCCTGTCGCGTCGCCTCGTCGCTCACAGGTGTGATCGAGAAGCCGTCGGCGGCGCGGATGCTGTTGTGCGATCGGTACCCGCCGGTCGGCGCGGCCAGCGTCAGCAGCTGCGCCTGTAGGCCTCGCGAGGCGTTGGCAATGAAAAGCAGGTCGTAGTTGCTCAGATGCGGGATCACCACAAGCGCACCGCCTCGCCGGCTTTGGCTGCGCTCGATGAGGGCACCCATGGAGTCTGTCAGGGGGGCCAACGCCTGCATGGCGTCGGAGTTCCGGCGGCAATGGTACAGGTCGAAGAGGCAATGAGCCTGGTGGCGCATCACACCCAGGGCCGCCCGGTCCAGTTCGCGCGCCGATAGGCTCTGATTGCTGATGACCCATTGATTGGCGCGCACCCCGCGCACCCACGCCAGGCCTTTCCGCCGGGCCACGCGATCGGCGATCGCGCGGGCTCACCGGGTAGCCGACGTTCGGCGCGACCAGCCGTGCCAGGAAGAGCGCCATGCCCACGGCCAGCCCGCTGTTGATCATCGTTTGTAGATTCAATCAGCCCATCGCTTTAGATCCAAAAGCATGATCAGATTATAGCTGAGAAGGTCCATTCGGGCAACCCGGTCCCGCACCCAGGTGTCTCGAAGCAAGAAAACGGTACTACTTCGCTATTGCGTTTGCGACCGCTCCAGCCATTGATATTACCAAGGCCATTGGCCGATTCACTCAAACTCGAATTCGTCCAACCGTCCTGCATGTTGGGCGGACCGCGAACATCACTTTAGCCGGGTGCAGTATGCAAGCGATCAACCTGCCCACGAAGTTTGCTTCCGCCGAACGCGACTCGCCAGGTGAAGTCGCGAGCCAGGCACAGCACTTTCTCGAGAACTCACCCTTGCTGTGCGATGTCCTCAACGCGATCCCCGACATGGTGGTGCTGTTGAACCAGGCCAGGCAGATCGTCTTTGCCAATAGCAGCCTGGTGGCCTTGCTGGGAACCGATCAGGAGCGCGTTTGGGGCCTGCGCCCCGGGGAGGCCTTGAACTGCACCCACGCGTCCGAAACGGCCGGAGGGTGCGGGACCACCGAATACTGCAGCACCTGTGGCGCAGTGCGGGCCATCCTGGCCGGCCAGCAGAGGCAGGTTAGCACCCAGGAGTGTCGCGTCTGGCAAAGGGCCACCGGCGAGGCGCTGGACTTGCGCGTGCGCGCCGCACCCCTCGATGCCTACGGCACAACCTATACCGTGTTCACCGTCAGCAATATCTGCCACGAGAAGCGCCGGGAGGCGCTGGAACGCATCTTTTTCCACGACGTCCTCAACACTGCAGGCGGGTTACAGGAGGCAGCCGAGCTGGCTCGCATCGTAGGTCCCGGCCAGGCCGGCGAGGTGCTAGATATCATGTGCCGCCTGACACTGCGCCTGGTCGACGAAATCCGTACGCAACGACAGTTGTCCGCGGCCGAGGATGGTGAGCTCGAGGTGACCCTGACGGCCATGGATGCCGGCCGCCTGCTGCGTGATATTGTAGCGCTGTACATCAATCGTGACGTGGCGGTCGGGCGCCATATCGTGGTGCGAACTCCCGAGCCCGAGGCGACGCTGATCAGCGATGCGACGCTGTTGCAGCGTGTGCTTGGCAACATGCTCAAGAACGCCCTGGAGGCCAGCCGGCCGGGCGACATGGTGACGATGGGCTATGGGGCGGGCGAGGGCAGGATCGAATTCTGGGTGCACAACCCGGCCAGCATGCCGCGCGAGGTTCAGTTGCAGGTCTTTCAGCGGTCCTTCTCGACCAAGGGGCCCGGCCGAGGGCTGGGCACCTACAGCATCAAATACCTGACGGAGCACTACCTGCAGGGCCAGGTGGGCTTCAGCTCCTCAGCGGAAGACGGGACAGTTTTCAGGGCAACTTATCCCTTGGTGCGCGACGCTAACCAGTGCATGTGCAGGGAAGGTCTTCGGTAGCAGCCTCTGTCATGCTGACCGCAGTGCAAAGCTCGGGTGGGCAAGACAGCCCGCACCGCGCGGGATGCCAGCGAAGCATCCGTCTTGGTGTCACCGAAAGGGTGGCCTGTTTCCGCACCAGCCTGGGCTCCTCACGGACACCCCCTGGCTGAGAGCGGCCCTAGAGCCGTCGCACGCCCGGCACAGGGCCGTGCAACGGGCCCTGTCACGAATCCCACGGGGTTCGCCTGGAAAGTGCGATCAGTGCTTGCAGGTGGCCCAAGCTGCGCTCTATAATGTTCGTGGGCCCCGCGGTCCGCCTCGTGTTGGCTTCGCAGCGCACCAACAAGAATCCAAGGCCGGGCCCTGCCGCCTACAATCCACATCGTCAGGTCATGTGACATGCCATCGAGCCGAGAGCAGGCAGCGGTCCGGCCCTACCGCCGGGCCGATCGCGAAGCGGTGCTGCGCATCGCGGCCGACACCGCGGCCTTCGGCGGGCCGGTCGAGACCTTCCTGGACGATCGGCGCCTCTTCTGCGACGCCTTCTATCGCTATTATGTCGATTTCGAGCCGGAGCACGCCTGGGTGGCGGCCGTCGGGGCGGAGGTGGTGGGCTTCCTGGCGGGCTGCACCGACATGGCGCGGCGCGATCGCTCGATGGCCACGCGTGCGTCTTCTCGCCGCTCGCCTGGCGGCTCCTGCGCGGCCGTTACCGGGTGGGCCGTCCCACCTGGAGGCACGCGCTCGACGAGATCGGGGCGGCCGTGCGCCACGAGTTCCCGGCCGCGGACCTGGCGCGTTATCCGGCGCATCTCCACATCAACCTGGACGCACGCTGGCGCGGGCTGGGCGCGGGCCGCCGCCTGCTCGACGCCTACCTGGCACAGCTCCTCGACCTCGGCGTGCCCGGCGTCCACCTGCACACGACCAGCCTGAACCTGGCCGCCATCGCGCTGTACACGCGCATGGGCTTTCGCCTGCTCGACGCCCGCCCGACGCGGCTCTGGGAGCACGTCGTCGCAGGCCAGGTCGAGAACCGCACCTATGGCCTCAGGATCAGCTGAGCGTCGGGCTGCTATGCCGTTCTGGCAGCCCGCCCGCGGCCCGCACCTGGCCCCTTTTCGCAGCAGCGGAAGAAGAGCGGGGTTTAGCGCAAAAGTGTCGGTGAGTCCCTCCAGTGCATGTGCAGGAGACATCTTCGGTACCGGCGTGTGTCATTCTGAGCGGGTACGCAAGCTGGCCTGCGCAGCGGCGAGCCGCCAGCGAAGAATCCGTCTCTGCGTCACCGAAAGGGCCCCCTGCTTCTGCACTAGCCCGGAGTGTTTGCACACACATCGCCCGCTGTAGCGAGCCACTTAAATAGACAGTGTACTTTCCTGTTCAGCTCCGGGCGGCCCACGCCTGACAGTCTTGCGTTACACCCGAAGAGCGGGCGCCGGACAATTTCGCCGGCGCCTCCCCCCACTCGCGTGGCGAGATCATACTGCGGGGCCACGCCAGGCCGGCCCGCGAAATTGCGCGGCGCGCGGCCCAGCTGTCGCGTTCCCGTGGGCTGATTCGGACAGGACTCACAGGATAGACCGGATAGGCAGGATGTTCTTTGGGGCTTCATCCATCCCCTTGCGGGGACCTTCGTGTCCATCCCGTGGATCCTGTCTATCCTGTGATGGTAACCGCTCTCAGCGGCGCGCCCTGCCCCGTTGCAGGCGCCAAGCCGCAGGCCGGGGCTGGGATTCAGGGCTCGCTCAGCCGCCCTCGGGCGCGGTAAGCTTGAGGATACGCCAGGGC
>CAWEHT010000018.1:0-19551 GCA_963808455.1 uncultured Chloroflexia bacterium
CCTGGGCCCCATCGCCATCGGCAGCCGCCTCACCTACCGGCAGCTGGCAGAACAGACTGACCGCTTCGCCGCGGCCTTGCACGCCCTGGGCGTGCGCGAAAGGCGACCGCGTCGCCGTCATGCTGCCCAATCTGCCCCAGTTCGTGATCGCCTTCTTCGGCAGCATAAAGCTCGGCGCGATACGTGGTCAACACCAACCCGCTGATACGCCGCGGAACCTCGCAGCAGCTGGGCAATGCCGGAGCGGAGACCATTGTCATGCTGAGCGGAAGCTACGCCAGGCTGCTTGAGGTCCAGGCGGAGACCCGGATCAGGCGCGTTATACTGACGGACGTCTCAGATTATGTTCGACCTTCGCTTCCGAAGCCTGGTCAAGGGCCGGCTGAACAAGGAAGATGATGGCAAACGTCCCGGCGGGCAACGGGGTCTACCACTTTCGCCCCCAGCTGGCAGCCCACCCGGAACCCCCTCCCGTTGTGAACGTCGGGCCGGAGGACATCGCCCATTTCCAATACACCGGCGGCACCACAGGCATTGCCAAAGCCGCCATGTTATCGCACTGCAACCTCGTCGCTAACATCCTGCAAGTCCGCAACTGGCTGGCCGGGAACCCGACCGTGTGTCACCCTGCCTGGGAGCCGTCCCCTTCTTCCACGTTTACGGCATGACCGTCGCAATGGGGCTGGCCATGTCCATGACCAGCCAGCTGGTCATCATGCCCAGCCCACGGCCCATCGGCCACGTGATGGAAGTGATCCAGCACGAAAGGCCCGCCGTGTTCCCAGGCGTGCCGGCGATGTGCATCGCGGCCATCAACCATCCGCAGGTGGCACACTACGATCTCCGGTCGATCCGGCCTGCATCAGCGGGTCGGCACCGCTGCCCATGGAAGTGCAACTCAAGTTCGGCGAGCTCACGGGTGGCCGCCTGGTCGAAGGGTGCGGTCTGACGGAGGCCGCCCCCGTCACACATTGCAACCCGGTGTTCGGCGAGCGCGGGCGGGCTCGATCGGCCTCCCCCTCCCCGATGTCGAGGCCAAGATCGTCAACCACGAGACCCTCGAAGGAGAAGCCGGCCGGCGAGCCGGGCGAATTGTCGGTGCGCGGCCCACAGGTCATGGCCGGCTATTGGAACCGGCCGGACGAGACGGCGAAATGCCTCATGCCCGGCGGCTGGCTGCGCACGGGCGACATCGCCCGTGTCAACGAGGACGGGTACTTTTACATCATCGACCGGCTGAAGGACATCATCATCGTGAGCGGCTTCAATGTGGTGCCGCGGGAGGTCGAGGAGGTGCTCTTCGAGCATCCCAAGGTGCTGGAAGCCGCTGTGGCCGGCGTACCGGACCCGAAGAGCGGGGAAGCAGTCAAAGCCTATGTGGTGCTCAAGGCCGGACAGGCGGCCACGCCTGCCGACATCATCGCCTTCTGCCGCGAGCGCCTGACCCCCTACAAGGTTCCCAAACAGGTTGAGTTCAGGACCAAGCTGCCCAAGACGATGTTGGGCAAGTTCCTGCGCCGCGTCCTGGTCGAAGAGGAAGCGCAGAAGACCCTGCGGGGGGCTTGAAGCGTTTGTAATGGCCGACACTGCACAAAGCTTGAGCATACCTTATACCATACCGGCGATGTAAGTTGAGGCCGCGTGCGATGGCCTCCGAGCTGGCAAGGGCCGGGGCACACCCGGTCCCTGCAGCCACGAGTCGAATAGGAGAGGAAAGACATGTTGACGATCCTGGGCCTGGCGCTCCTGGTCAGCACCGGGTTGGTCCTGGCGGCAAGCGGCCGGCGCGAGGCGCGGCCCGAACCGGTTCGCGTGCGATCAAACGGACACTGATCCGAGCACGCCGGCAGCAGCCGGCGGGGCCAGGCAAGAGACCGCGGTCCCGGGCGAATGGCCGGGACCGCGGTCTCTTGTTTGAGCCTGGAAATGGCACCGGCTGGCCGCCCTTCAGGACGTCTGAGCCTGCCCGAGCCTGACACGGATGTTCAGGGTATGCTGGTTGAAAATGTCGAAGTCGCTGTAAGGGACCGTGCATTACGCGGCTGTTGTAGGGATGAGCGGGCGGGGCTCGACGCGCAGGGTCTGCCTGCGCGTGGACGGAGGGTGTGGGCCGGTGGATGCACCGAGCTTTGTGGTTCGCGGGTTCTAGGCGCCGGCTCCTGAGGCACCCTGGGTCACCTGGTGCAGCCTGTGCCAGTCGTGAAGCAAGAGAGGGAACTCGCGGACCAGCGGGCCGATCACGTCCCAGGCCAGGGTGCGCCAATTGCTGAACACCGGCTTGGAGACATTCATCACGCTGAGGGACTGGCACAGCCGGTCGATCTCTTCATCGCCCAGCCTTGCCATGCCGAGCATGGCCTGGGCCTCCGCCTCGAGATTGGGCAGGATCGATTCGTGCAGCATCGCGTCGTACGAGGCCGAGCGCGGGCTGACAGGTCGCCCGAATCGAGCGCCTCGGCCGCCACGAAGGCCGCCTGGCGGCCCACGTAGATCGACGGCAGAATCCCCAGGTGCCCGGCCGGTGTGATGGCGTCGCCGGTGCCCATGAACCCGTGCGCCACGACATGCTCGGGAGCGCTCTGCAATTCCATGCGGCGTTGGGCTCTGCTGAGCACCCACGCCCCGCTCGGAGAACGCGCACCCGGGCATCCCGCTGCACGTATTCGTCGATATAGAACTCCGCGAAGCGATCGGAAAGCACGGCGGGCGTCAACGTAGATCGTGAAGAAGATGCTGGCAGCGGCCAGGCGCCGGCAGGAGCGGCATGCCAAAGGCGCGCGGCGCCGAAGTGTAGCGCCGCCCGGCGGTGATGATCTGGCCGACGTGCTCGGCCCGCACGCCCGGAGCCAGCAACTCCTGGTTCACCAGGACGACATGCTGGCCGGGCAGGTCCGGCTCGCAGAGTCCGGCCTCCCCGGCTCAGGAGGCGGTCGGCGCCCTCGGCGCAGATCACCAGCGAGGCACGCACGTTCGCGCTCGGCGAGCCTGACGCCCACCACACGTTCGTCTTCCCTGAGCAAGCCCGTCACCTTCGCGCCGCCGCGCAGCTCGGCGCCTGCCGAACACGCTTGCCGGGCCATCAAGCGCAGCAGCCCGGCCTTATCCAGCACCGCCGCCGGGAAATCCTGTTGAGGTCCGAAGGAGGCCCGCCACTCGTAGCCGCCCGGGCTGACAAATCTCTGCGCGGGCAGGAAGCCGAGTATCAAGGACGAAGGGATCAGCAGGTCCAAGGAGGGCAGGAACAGGCCATCGAGCAGACGGCGGGCACCGATGAAGCCCGGGACAGGCGTTACCAGGGCGCTGCCGGGATGTTGCAGCTCGCCGGGTTGGGCCAGCTGCTCGAAGACAACTCGCTAAAGCCGAGGCGAGCGACAGTCCGCGCTGCGCTCAGGCCCGCCGGCCCCGCGCCAACGATGGCCACGTTATCTGGGGGTCTTGACTCATGTCGAGATCGTTCCTCCTGAGGACCAGCCGCCTTCAGTTATTGTACATGCGGATACTCGCATTGTTAACCGTATAGCACGCGGATTTAAGTTCGCCGCGCCCGGAAAAACTACGCGAAGGTACGCGAGAGCTGGCGTGATCCATTTGCTCTACCCCACCGGCCAGACGGTGAGCTACAGCTACGGTGCTGGCAAACCGCTTGACAACTGTGGACGATCAGCCGTACAGTCGGGACAACGATGGCAACTTGCCAAACGACGGGCAGAGGCAGTACAAGTAACACGTACGAGTAAGGGAGGCAGCTGCTAGCGATCACCGGCGGCGGGCTGGCCTGGAGCACGTGGTACGACGGCGACGGGGTGCGGCTGAGGCAGACGGTGGATGGGGTTGCCGTCACCTGCACGCTGGACCTGGCGGCGCAACTTCAGCCAGAA
Source organism: uncultured Chloroflexia bacterium (assembly GCA_963808455.1). GTDB lineage: Bacteria > Chloroflexota > Anaerolineae > CG2-30-64-16 > CG2-30-64-16 > CAWEHT01. Next base: position 3,879 of record CAWEHT010000018.1, read on the forward strand.
GCTTTAGATAATGCGTGGCAGGTGACGCAGATCGGCCATAGGGTTATTCCGTTCCAACCAGGAGGTGGCTGATGAACTCGCGCGAACACGTTCGTGCCGCTTTGTCCGGCCAGGTGCCGGATCGGATTCCCAAGACGTTCACATTTTGGGAAGCATCGCTGCCGGACATCGCGCCACTTAGTCCGTCCGACTATTTCGACCTGGATGTGCGCTTCGTTGACATCAAACCTCCGGCCGGTCAGGAGGATTTCCTCCGCTATCTCGGCAGCCTGCCCCATGATCTCCACCTTGGCAGCCTCGCGCAGCTCAGGAGCTACTACGAATGGAATTATCACCCTGAGTCTGTTGCCGGCAGCAGCCCGCTCGGGCAAATCCAGACGGCTGAGGACCTCGAGCGCGTGATCTTGCCCGACTCGATTGATCCCAGCCGTTACGCCGACCTGAGTGGCCAGGTGGAGGACTGGCACGCCCGGGGACTGGCCGTAGCTGCCTCCCCGCCGCACCTGGGCGGCCAACTCTTCGAGATGGCCTATCGGTTGCGCGGCTTCGAACCCTTCCTGACCGACCTGAAGCATCGGCGGCCCGTGGCGCAATATCTTCTAGATCAACTGACCGCCTTGATGGTGCACGCCGCGCTGATCCTGGCCCGTGCCGGTGTCGATATCCTGTTACTCGACGACGACGTGGCCATGCCCACCGATCTCATCATCAGCCCAGGCCTGTGGCGCGAGGTCTTCAAACCACGGCTGGCAGATGTCATCCAGTTGCGCCGCGCGAGGCGTGCCCGGCCTTGCTCGTCTTTTATCACTCCGACGGCAATTTCTCCCGGCTGCTCCCTGATCTGGTGGAGATCGGCGTCAATGTGATCCACCAGATCAGGGAGCAGCCGGGAGAAATTGCCGTCGGAGTGATAAAAGACGAGCAAGGCCGGGCGCGCCCCGCGCGCCAACCGGATGACATCTGCCAGCCGTGGTTTGAAAGCCTCGCGCCACAGGCCTGGGCTGATGATGAGATCGGTGGGCATGGCCACGTCGTCGTCGAGTAACAGGATATCGACACCGGCACGGGCCAGGATGACCGCGGCGTGCACCATCAAGGCGGTCAGTTGATCTAGAAGATATTGCGCCACGGGCCGCCGATGCTTCAGGTCGGTCAGGAAGGGTTCGAAGCCGCGCAACCGATAGGCCATCTCGAAGAGTTGGCCGCCCAGGTGCGGCGGGGGAGGCAGCTACGGCCAGTCCCCGGGCGTGCCAGTCCTCCACCTGGCCACTCAGGTCGGCGTAACGGCTGGGATCAATCGAGTCGGGCAAGATCACACGCTCGAGGTCCTCAGCCGTCTGGATCTGCCCGAGCGGGCTGCTGCCGGCAACAGACTCAGGGTGATAATTCCATTCGTAGTAGCTCCTGAGCTCCGCGAGGCTGCCAAGGTGGAGATCATGGGGCAGGCTGCCGAGATAGCGGAGGAAATCCTCCTGACCGGCCGGAGGTTTGATGTCAACGAAGCGCACATCCAGGTCGAAATAGTCGGACGGACTAAGTGGCGCGATGTCCGGCAGCGATGCTTCCCAAAATGTGAACGTCTTGGGAATCCGATCCGGCACCTGGCCGGACAAAGCGGCACGAACGCGTTCGCATGAGATCATCAGCCACCTCCTGGTTGGAACGGAATAACCCTATGGCCGATCTGCGTCACCTGCCACGCATTATCTAAAGCTTCTGGCTGAAGTTGCGCCGCCAGGTCCAGCGTGCAGGTGACGGCAACCCCATCCACCGTCTGCCTCAGCCGCACCCCGTCGCCGTCGTACCACGCGCTCCAGGCCAGCCCGCCGCCGGTGATCGCTAGCAGCTGCCTCCCTTACTCGTACGTGTTACTTGTACTGCCTCTGCCCGTCGTTTGGCAAGTTGCCATCGTTGTCCCGACTGTACGGCTGATCGTCCACAGTTGTCAAGCGGTCTGCAGCACCGTAGCTGTAGCTCACCGTCTGGCCGGTGGGGTAGAGCAAATGGATCACGCCAGCTCTCGCGCACCTTCGCGTAGTTTTTCCGGGCGCGGCGAACTTAAGATCCGCGTGTTATACGGTTAACAATGCGAGTATCCGCATGTACAATAACTGAAGGCGGCTGGTCCTCAGGAGGAACGATCTCGACATGAGTCAAGACCCCCAGTATAACGTGGCCATCGTTGGCGCGGGGCCGGCGGGCCTGAGCGCAGCGCGCACTGTCGCTCGCCTCGGCTTTAGCGTAGTTGTCTTCGAGCAGCTGGCCCAACCCGGCGAGCTGCAACATCCTGCAGCGCCCTGGTAACGCCTGTCCCGGGCTTCATCGGTGCCCGCCGTCTGCTCGATGGCCTGTTCCTGCCCTCCTTGGACCTGCTGATCCCTTCGTCCTTGATACTCGGCTTCCTGCCCGCGCAGAGATTTGTCAGCCCGGGCGGCTACGAGTGGCGGGCCTCCTTCGGACCTCAACAGGATTTCCCGGCGGCGGTGCTGGATAAGGCCGGGCTGCTGCGCTTGATGGCCCGGCAAGCGCGTTCGGCAGGCGCCGAGCTGCCGGCGGCGCGAAGGTGACGGGCTTGCTCAGGGAAGACGAACGCGTGGTGGGCGTCAGGCTCGCCGAGCGCGACGTGCGTGCCTCGCTGGTGATCTGCGCCGAGGGCGCCGACCGCCTCCTGAGCCGGGAGGCCGGACTCTGCGAGCCGGACCTGCCCGGCCAGCATGTCGTCCTGGTGAACCAGGAGTTGCTGGCTCCGGGCGTGCGGGCCGAGCACGTCGGCCAGATCATCACCGCCGGGCGGCGCTACACTTCGGCGCCGCGCGCCTTGGCATGCTGCTCCTGCCGGCGCCTGGCCGCGCCAGCATCTTCTTCACGATCTACGTCAACGCCCGCCACCGCGCTTTCCGATCGCTTCGCGCAGTTCTATATCGACGAATACGTGCAGCGGGATGCCCGGGTGCGCGTTCTCCTGAGCGGGCCGCGGGTGCTCAGCAGAGCCCAACGCCGCATGGAATTGCAGAGCGCTCCCGAGCATGTCGTGGCGCACGGGTTCATGGGCACCGGCGACGCCATCGCACCGGCCGGGCACCTGGGGATCTTGCCGTCGATCTACGTGGGCCGCCAGGCGGCCTTCGTGGCGGCCGAGGCGCTCGATTCGGGCGACCTGTCAGCCCACGCTCTCGCCTTGTCCGACGCGATGCTGCACGAATCGATCCTGCCCAATCTCGAGGCGGAGGCCCAGGCCATGCTCGGCATGGCAAGGCTGGGCGATGAAGAGATCGACCGGCTGTGCCAGTCCCTCAGCGCGATGAATGTCTCCAAGCCGGTGTTCAGCAATTGGCGCACCCTGGCCTGGGACGTGATCGGCCCGCTGGTCCGCGAGTTCCCTCTCTTGCTTCACGACTGGCACAGGCTGCACCAGGTGACCCAGGGTGCCTCAGGAGCCGGCGCCTAGAACCCGCGAACCACAAAGCTCGGTGCATCCACCGGCCCACACCCTCCGTCCACGCGCAGGCAGACCCTCCGCGTCGAGCCCCGCCCGCTCATCCCTACAACAGCCGCGTAATGCACGGTCCCTTACAGCGACTTCGACATTTTCAACCAGCATACCCTGAACATCCGTGTCAGGCTCGGGCAGGCTCAGACGTCCTGAAGGGCGGCCAGCCGGTGCCATTTCCAGGCTCAAACGGAGCCGCGGTCCCGGCCATTCGCCCGGGACCGCGGTCCTGCCTGGCCCCGCCGGCTGCTGCCGGCGCGCTCGGATCAGTGTCCGTTTGATCGCACACGAACCGGTTCGGGCCACGCCCGCGCCGGCCGCTTGCCGCCAGGACCAACCCGGTGCTGACCAGGAGCGCCAGGCCCAGGATCGTCAACATGTCTTTCCTCTCCTATTCGACTCGTGGCTGGCAGGGACCGGGTGTGCCCCGGCCCTTGCCAGCTCGGAGGCCATCGCACACGGCCTCAACTTACATCGCCGGTATGGTATAAGGTATGCTCAAGCTTTGTGCAGTGTCGGCCATTACAAACGCTTCAAGCCCCCCGCAGGGTCTTCTGCGCTTCCTCTTCGACCAGGACACGGCGCAGGAACTTGCCCGACTCGTCTTGGGCAGCTCGGTCCTGAACTCAACCTGTTTGGGAACCTTGTAGGGGGTCAGGCCTCACGGCAGAAGGCGATGATGTCGGCAGGCGTGGCCGCCTGTCCGGCCTTGAGCACCACATAGGCTTTGACTGCTTCCCCGCTCTTCGGGTCCGGTACGCCGGCCACAGCGGCTTCCAGCACCTTGGGATGCTCGAAGAGCACCTCCTCGACCTCCCGCGGCACCACATTGAAGCCGCTCACGATGATGATGTCCTTCAGCCGGTCGATGATGTAAAAGTACCCGTCCTCGTCAACACGGGCGATGTCGCCCGTGCGCAGCCAGCCGCCGGGCATGAGGCATTTCGCCGTCTCGTCCGGCCGGTTCCAATAGCCGGCCATGACCTGTGGGCCACGCACCCACAATTCGCCCGGCTCGCCGGCCGGCTTCTCCTCGAGGGTCTCGTGGTCAACGATCTTGGCCTCGACATCGGGGAGGGGGAGGCCGATCGAGCCCGCCCTGCGCTCGCCGAACACCGGGTTGCAATGTGTGACGGGGGCGGCCTCCGTCAGACCGTAACCTTCGACCAGGCGGCCACCCGTGAGCTCGCCGAACTTGAGTTGCACTTCCATGGGCAGCGGTGCCGACCCGCTGATGCAGGCCTGGATCGACCGGAGATCGTAGTGTGCCACCTGCGGATGGTTGATGGCCGCGATGTACATCGCCGGCACGCCTGGGAACACGGCGGGCCTTTCGTGCTGGATCACTTCCATCACGTGGCCGATGGGCCGTGGGCTGGGCATGATGACCAGCTGGCTGGTCATGGACATGGCCAGCCCCATTGCGACGGTCATGCCGTAAACGTGGAAGAAGGGGACGGCTCCCAGGCAGGGTGACACACGGTCGGGGATCCCGGCCAGCCAGTTGCGGACTTGCAGGATGTTAGCGACGAGGTTGCAGTGCGATAACATGGCGGCTTTGGGAACGCCCGTGGTGCCGCCGGTGTATTGGAAAAGGGCGATGTCCTCCGGCCCGACGTCAACAACGGGAGGGGGTTCCGGGTGGGCTGCCAGCTGGGGGCGAAAGTGGTAGACCCCGTTGCCCGCCGGGACGTTTGCCATCAGACCGTCCTTGCGCAGCCGGCCCTTGACCAGGCTTCGGAAGCGAAGGTCGAACATAATCTGAGACGTCCGTCAGTATAACGCGCCTGATCCGGGTCTCCGCCTGGACCTCAAGCAGCCTGGCGTAGCTTCCGCTCAGCATGACAATGGTCTCCGCTCCGGCATTGCCCAGCTGCTGCGAGATTTCGCGCGGCGTATAGAGCGGGTTGGTGTTGACCACGATCGCGCCGAGCTTTATGCTGCCGAAGAAGGCGATCACGAACTGGGGCAGATTGGGCAGCATGACGGCGACGCGGTCGCCTTTGCGCACGCCCAGGGCGTGCAAGGCCGCGGCGAAGCGGTCAGTCTGTTCTGCCAGCTGCCGGTAGGTGAGGCGGCTGCCGATGGCGATGGGGCCCAGGTACTGCAACACGAGGTGCAAGGCGGGCTGATCGGGGCGACGCGCCACGGCGTCGTCCAGCAAGTGCCCCAGTGGAACTTGCGGGTAGGTCAGCGAATGCGGCACGGAGCTCTCGTAATGTGACAACCAGGCTTTTTCCATCGCTTTCCTCCGCAGTGGCCCTCGCCTCCGTACCGGGGTGGCCAAGGGCGTGATCCCGGACTCCCGACAAGGCCATGCAGACAGCACGGCTACCTTATGGCTATCATAGGCGATGTAACCTGTCAAGGTGCGGATATTACGTTATGCGGATATTACGTTACTGTTGAGCTTTGGGGCAAAAGAGCCTGGGGTGAGATGACCGTGGCGGGGGGCCTGGCAAGCGGAGACAGTTCGGCTTTGTGATTCGAGCCTGGCACGAACTCGCGTTGATCCGGGTGTCCTGGTAGGGTATTGCTATCTTTGGCCCAGAACGGGCAGCCAGACCGAAAAAGTACACCCGTGACCCACTTCGCTCTCGACGGTGATGCGTCCGCCGTGCCTTGCGACAAGCTCCTGAGAGATTGCCAGGCCCAGGCCGGTGCCGGGCGCGCCGCTCTGGCGCGCTGCTTCGCCCCGGTAGAAACGCTCGAACAGACGCGCCTGATCTGCGGCTGAGATGCCGGGGCCGGTGTCCGTGACGGAGAATGTGACCCACGCCGGTCCCGTATCGCCAGCTGCGTCCTGCGCGGCGCGCGTCGCGTCTGGACCGTCGCTCCGCCGCCTCGCGTGCGTGCTGACCGTGACCTTCCCCTCGCGCGGGGTGTAGTTCATCGCGTTGGTCATCAGGTTGGTGAGCACCTGGATCAGCATTTTCTCGTCAGCCTGAACCGGGGCCAGGCCCGGCTCGAGGCTGGCTTCCAAGGTCAGGCCGCGATTCGCGAACAACAAAGTCCGGTCCCCCACCAGCAGTGTTACCATCCGGTTGACGTCCACGGTTTGTAAGGCCGGACGCACAGTCCCCAGCTCGAGGCGCGAAAGCTGCAACAGGTCCTCGATCAGGCGGGCCAGCAGATCGGCCTCGCGGTGCAACGTCTCCATGTACCTGGCGTGCTTCTCCGGCCTGCCGCACTCCAGTAGAGACAGGTAAGTGGTGATGTTGGTCAACGGGGTGCGCAGCTCGTGCGAGACGTTGGAAACGAATTGGCTCTTCATCCGGTCGAGTTCTGTGAGCTTCTCGTTTGCTGCCCGCAGGGCCTCCTCCCTTTGGGTCAACTCGGCGGTGCGCTCCACGACCCTCTCTTCCAGCTGGGCCGCATGGCGCCGGACTTGGTCGTACAGGCGCGCATTCTCGATGGCAACGGCGGCCTGGTCGGCAAACGCCTGCAGCCTCTCGGCGTGCTCCTGGGTGTAGAAACCAGCGGTGGCGCTGTCCAGCCCGAGGAAGCCGATAACCCCGCCCTTGATCTTGATCGGCGCGCTGGCGTTCGACCGGACCCAGTGCGTCTGCGGCCAATCCGCCCACCCGGGATAGCTGCGCGTGTCAGCAATCGCCAGGGATCGCCCGGTCCGGAGTATGGCGTCCAGGTTCGCGATCGTATCGATCGGCGCCGGCGGCTGCTGAAAAGCCGGGGCCGGTTCGAGATCAGCGTAGCCGCGGCTGCGCACGACGCGCACCAAGCCGCCTTCGACCAGAATGATCCGGGCGGCGTCGTGGGGCACCACTCGACCGACCTCGATGAGGATACGGTCCAGCACGTCGTCGAAGCTGAGCGTGCTGGTCAGCGCGGCCGCCGTGGCAGCCAGCGCTTCGGCCAGCGCGCGCTGGTCGCGTTCCGCCGCCTCCGTGCGCTTGCGCGCGCTGATGTCCTGTTTGATCGCAACGAAATGGGTGATTGCGCCGCCGGCGTCGTGCACGGGCGTGATGCTCCCTGCCTCAGAGTAGAGCGCCCCATCCTTGCGCCGGTTGACCATCTCGCCACGCCAGGTTTCGCCGGCCAGGATCGTGTCCCAGAGCGACTTGTAAAAGGCATCACAATGCTTGCCTGACTTGAGCAGCTTCGGGCTCTTTCCTACCACCTCGGTCGTGCGGTAACCGGTCAGCCTCTCGAAGGCAGGGTTGACCCACACGATGTCGCCGGCGCGGTCGGTGATGACGATCGCATCGGCAGCGGAGGCGAGCGCCGCACTCTGCAGCCGCAAGGTATTTTCGGCCGCAATGCGCCTCGCGATGTCGGCCTCCAGGGCCCGGTTGGCGGCTTCCAGCTGCTGCGCCTTGTCTTCCAGCTTGCGGATGAGGGCTTCATTATAGTGCTTCAGGAACACTTCGTTTTCTAGCAGCGGCGTTTCCGGCCTGACGAGCGTGCCGCCTGCCCAGTCTTGGAGCACCGACTCGATGATGGCCAGGAACGGTTCAGGTTCTATCGGCTTGACAATGAAGCGGGCCGCGCCGAGGCTGAGGCCGAAGCGTTCGTCGTCGGGCCCGGTGTAGGTGGCGGTGTAGAAGACGAAGGGGATGCGTTGTAGAACGCGATCCTTGACCCAGGCGCGGCAGAAGGAAAAACCGTCCATCCTCGGCATGAGGATGTCGCTGAGCACCAAGTCGGGCGGGTTGCAACTGGCGGCCTCGAGCGCGCTGGCGCCGTCTTCGACGGCCACCACTTCGTAACCACGACTCCCCAAGAGAACCTGCAGCAGATAGCGGTTTTCTTCCTGATCGTCCACCACCAAGACTTTTGTCATCTTGTCTCGCTCACAGGTAGCTTTGCACTGTCATCACAAACGCTGCCGGGTCGATGGGCTTCTCGATGTAGCCAGAACAGCCGGCGGACAGGATGCGCTCGCGATCGCCGACCATGGCGTACGACGTGACGGCGACAATCGGTACGGTGGCGAGATCCTGATTACTTCGCAGCTCGCGCGCCACGGCATAGCCGTCAATCTCGGGGAGCTGGATATCCAGCAGGATCAAGTCGGGTTTCTCGCGGCCGGCCAACTCGATGCCCGACCTGCCCTCGTGCGCCTGAATGACCTGGTAGCCGTGCTTCTCGAGGATGAAGGTGACGAGGTAGAGATTTTGCTCGTTGTCCTCTATCACGAGAATTGTGCCTGTCATGGCGCCCTCCCTTCGAGCGGCAGGGTGAAAGTGAAGGTGCTGCCTTGGCCCCACTGACTTTCGACCTCAATCGTACCGCGTAGCAGCTCTACCAGCCGCTTACAGATCGAAAGGCCCAGGCCGGTGCCGTCGTACTGGCGGGTGATGCCTGAATCGATCTGCCGGAATGGTTTGAACATGACTTCCATGTCCTCGGGTTTGATGCCGATGCCCGTGTCGCACACGCGGGTGACCAGCCGTCCGTCTTCAACACCGCATTCGAGGCGCACCTCTCCCTGTTGCGTGAATTTGACCGCGTTGCTGAGCAGGTTGAGGAGGATCTGCTCGACGCGCCGTTGGTCGCTGACGATCTCGCCGATCTGCGGCGCCACATTGGCCACCAGCGCCAGTCCCTTCTTCTCCGCCAGGGGCGCTACTACCCCAATGCACTTCTGCAAGGTGGCGCGCAGGTCGAACGGCGCCGGCAAGATCTCCACCTGACCGGCCTCGATCTTTGAGATATCCAGGACATCGTTGATCAGATCCAGCAGGTGGCGGGAACTGCGTTGAACCATGCCCAGCTGCTTCTTCTGTTCCTCGTTCAAGGGGCCCACGAGCCCCATCAGGAGGATGCCGGTAAAGCCGATGATGGAGTTGAGCGGAGTGCGCAGCTCGTGCGACATGGTAGCCAGGAAAGCTGACTTGAGCTGATCGGCGCTCTTGGCTTTCTCAACTGCGGCTTTCAGGTCCTCCATCATGGCGAACATGGCGCCGTTCAGCTTCTCGACTTCAGAGACTCGCTCGGCCAGCTCGGCGGTACGCTCGGCGACGCGTTGCTCCAGCTCCGCTGCCGAACGCTGCAAGGCCGCCTCGTCTCGCTTGCGGTCGGTGATGTCGGTGATCGTCCCAACATATCCGGCCAGCTCGTGATCCGAATCCAGTTCCGGCGCCGCCTGGCCCATCACCCAGGCAATCGTGCCGTCTGGGCGCACGAAGCGATAATCTGCCAGGGAGACGTCATATTGTTTTTTGCGCTCTTGCCAGTCGCCGGCCACCTTCCCTCGATCTGCGGGATGAACGGCCTTGAGCCAGCCCTCTCCCAGAGCCTCTTCGGCCGACAACCCGGTGATACGGCACCAGGTGGGGCTTACATAAGTCGTGAGTCCGGCGGAATCCGTGTGGAAGATGCCCACGGGGGAGATCCCCGCGAGCGTCCGATAACGCTCTTTGCTTTCCCGTAGCTCTGCTGTTTGCCGCTGCACCTGCACCCTGGACGTGATCCCGACTGCCAGCAGAAAGACGATGATCCCACCCCCAAGCGGGAGCAAGGTCTTCAGCCAGCCGGGGATGACTTCCACGACCGCGCCGGAACTTTTCTGCCCAAGGTATTGGTCCAGCGCTTGATAGTATACGGAATGCTGGTCGGCCTTTAGCGATGCCATCTGAGAGTCGATGGCTCCGATCAGATAGGGGGTTGATGCGGCGTTCTTCGTGAAGGCAAACTGGAAGCGTGCGGGCTGGAAAATGATGGGAGTCCTGACGACATGGTACTTTCCCGCGTTGAGGTCGCCGTTCTCCCTGTTGGTGATAGCTGCATCGACTTGCTTCTTGTCCAGTGCTTCGAAGACCTGGGCATAGTCGGCCATCTCCACAAAACGGCAGCGCAAGCCGAACTTGCTTGTGAGGTCTATGATCCCATCTGGGCCGTCCAGGTTGATGCTGCCTGCCAGGCCCGCGATGGTCTTGCCTTGCAGATCCAGGATGGATTCGATGGATGAGCCTTCGGGAACATACAACGTTCGACCAGCTCAGGAGCACTGTTTCGTCGGAAAATGCGAAAGTCTGGCTGCGCTCTTCGGTCCAGCCGGTATCCGGCATGATGTCGATCGAGTTGTTTGCCAGCCTTGCAAGGCCGTCTTCCCAGGTCCCGTGGACCCAGAGTATTTGCCAACCCTCCTGCGCGGCAATGTGGCGGATCAGGTCTGGCCAGAAACCCGAAACCGTGCCATCGGGAGCGGTATATATCTTGGGTGCATTTTCATAAGCGCCTATGCGAACCACGCGCGTCTGCTGGGGGGCCGATGTCGAACTGACCTGGCCGAGACTCAATAGTGCTAGCAGCAGGAGAGCGATTGTGCGCCGCATGCGCTGCCTCTGGCTTCAAACGAGGAACCGCGCTTGGGGACGCCGGTGAGGCAGGGCGTATGGGCTCACCTCAGTTGGCGCCGGTCTGCCTCTTGCGTCGGGGATCGGCAGACCTTTCCTGATCATCCATTGTACCCCGTGACGCGGGGTCTCACAGGGTACCTTTGTACCCAATGCCTGTCGCCTGGTCGGTCAGCCCCACAGCAACCTGGTGCAGCGGAAAGACTCAGTTCTGTCCACGGACGCCCTGAGTTAGCCGGCACAATAGCACGAAGCAGGCTTGAAGTCAACCCCGGATTTACAAGGTGTGCATTTCACAATTTGGCGGGCTTGTGCCATCATGGGCGCTGGAGGTGTTCATGGATGCCAAGACCTACGTGAAGAAGCAGATCGCGAGCGTGCGCCGCATCGCAGATGGCGTGCTGCAAGGCCTTTCGGATGAGCAGGTAAACTGGGCGCCGCCAGGCACTGGCGAACGCCATCGGCGTCACCCTGGTCCACATGCTGACCTCTGAGGATGCTTTCGTGCAGGCTGTGCTGCAAGGCAAGCCGCTCGTCTGGGCCACCGGGGGGTGGGCAGGCCGCATCGGCATCTCGGCCCCACCAGGCCGGGGCGCGGCTCTGGGATGAGGTGAAAAGCGCCCGGCTGTCGTCCGCGACTTTGCAGGAGTACCGGCAGGCCGTGCAGGCCGCTACCGATGCCTACCTCGAACGGTTGGCGGACGAGGACCTCGATCGCGAGGTCACCATGATGGGCGGGACACGGCAGGTCGCCGATGCGCTGACCACGGTGGCTGCCCACACCCTGGAGCACAGCGGCGAGATCGCGGCCCTCAAGGGGGTGCAAGGCGGCAAGGGATTGCCTTACTGAAGCGGGAGCTGTCGCCTGGAAGGTGCCATGGCCTAAACCTCTGGGCTCTGGGGCTTGGCCTGGGTGCGCCAGGCAAGCCTGTTGACCAGCGACCCGACCTCCGGCACGCCAAGGCGGTAGAGCACGCCGGCATAGAAGACGGCGCCCAGCCCGGCGGTGATGGTGACGACGAGCAGCCTGCTCACCAGGCCCACCGGCAGCATGGTGGTCATCTCCCGGGCCAACCACCAGACGCCGAGGCCCATGGCCAGCGCTACGAAGGCTGACCTGGCCGCAGTTTGCAGGATGCGTTCGCCACGAGGCCGCCCAACGCTGCGCACCAACAAGACGGTCATGGTGCAGGCGTGGGTGGCCTGCTTCACCGAGTCGGCAAATACCAGGCCGAGAAAGCCAAAGCGGGGCTTGAGGCAGAAGGCAGTAACGAAGTAGGCGCCCACCGCGACGACGCCGACGACGGCCGGCGTGCGGGAGTCTTTGCGGGCGTAGAACGTATAGTTCAGCAGGTAATCCACGCCGGCAAACATCAGGCCCACCAGGTAGAGCCGCAGCGCCTGCGCCGTCATCAGGGTGTCTTGCGGCTGGAACTCTCCGTGTTCGAAAAGCAAGCGGATCACCGGTTCTGCCAGGGCCCACAGCCCGATCGTCGCCGGGATCATTAGCACGAGCACGAGGCGCAGCCCGCGCGGAAAGATGTGGCGAAAGCTATCCCAGTCTGCGGCCGCCCCGCGCTGAGACAGGCTGGGCAGAGCCGCCAGCGACACCGCGACCGGGACGAGACCCAAAGGAAACTGGATCAGCTTGCTGGCGTAGCCCATCCAGGCCACGCTGTGCGGGCCGGTTGCCGAAGCCCAACGGCCGTCGACCACCACCTGGAACTCATTGATCAGGAGTCCGAGCGCGATCGGCACATACAGGCGCCCCATCGTGTGCAGCCCCGGGTGGTTCCAGGCGACGGTCGGCCGGATGCGCACGCCGCGCAGCGCCGGCAACATGACCAGGAGCTGGCCGGCGCTGCCGGCTATCAGTCCCAGCGGCAGCACGGAGATCCCAAGCCGGTGCACGAGCAAGGGCGCCACGACCACGGTGCCGAGGTTGACGGCGGTTGCGGCGATCGCCGTGTAGCTGAAGCGTTTGAGCGCATACAGCAACCCGACGACCCCGCCCGACAGCCCCATGAGCAGGATCACCGGAGCGATCAGCCGCAGGGAATTCGTGAGCACATCCTGAAGGGCCGGGTCTGAGAAATTGCCCAGGAGTCCCGCCAGCGGACGGGCGAAGGCCTCGACCAGTACCATCACCGTCCCCAGGACGATGGCGAAGAGGCTCAAGACGGCGCTGGCCAGCCCGGCCAGCTCGCTGCGCCGTTCGGGGCGGGTGTAGTCGCTGAAGACCGGAACCAACGCGGCGCTTAGCATGCCGCCCACGAGCAGATCGTAGAGCAGGCTCGGGACGCGGTAGGCCAGGTTATAGGCGCTCAACGCGCCGGAAGAGCCGAAGAGGTGCGAGATGATGGTGTCTCGGATCAGGCCGAGGACGCTGCTGGCGGTGTTGCCGAGCCCCAGGAGGCTCGCCGAGCGGGCCAGACCGGGCTCGACCCCGGCAGGGGCCGGCGGCCCGGCTGGCACTTCTGGAGCAAGATCCATGCGCCGGAGCTTACCATAGCGAAGCAGGGGCCACAAATCGAGGCCCCTGACGAGGGAATAGGGAGTAGGGAATGGGGAGCAGGGAATAGGGAGCAGACACTGCGGGCTATCCGCTCTCCTGCATGCCGCGTATCTGGGCGATCAGGGCCGACGTGGAACGCTCCGGGATGTATGGCAGATACGCCACCCGGCCGCCGTAGGCCGCCACGATGGCGGCTTCCGGCGGCACGCGCCCACCGGGCTCGCCCCAGTCGCCGCCCTTGGCATATACTTCGGGGCGCAGGCTGCTGACCAGCGCGGCGGCGGTGGTGTCGTCGAAGATCACAACTGCCTCCACGCAGCCGAGCGCCGCTACCAGCTCGGCCCTCTCCTCCGCCGGCACTACCGGGCGGCCTGGCTTGATCGTGCTTGCCGATCGGTCCCCGTTGATGCCCACGAGCGAGCGCGTCACCCAGAGCAGCGCGCAGCCAGCAGATACCGCGCATGCCCGACATGCAGCAGATCGAAAAGGCCATTCGTGAAAACCAGGTGGCGCCGGGCTCCTACCAGCGCCTCGCGCCAGGCCACCGCTTCCTCGAGCGTCATCACGCTTCCCAACGGTCACCCCTCTCTCACACTCTGACCATCCCGTGGAACCTCTGCCATTCGAAATATCAGCTTTCTCTCGTAAAGTCTGGAAAGCCAGGCGCCCTCACGCCATCGGTTCGCGATCGCCCCGGCCCGGCCGGCGCACGCCGCGCGTTTTCCGGAGGCTGGCGGCAGCCACCAGCCACGCGAACTCAGGCAAGGCCAGTTGGCGGCGCCAACGCCATGGCTGTGTGATGAGCCGGAAAAGCCATTCCAGGTTCAGCCGCTGGACCCAGCGCGGTGCCCGCCTTCGCACGCCGGCGAGGTGGTCGAAGGCGCCGCCGACGCCCAGCATCACCGGGACGGCGAGCTCAGCTTTGTAGCGATGAATCCACAGGTCCTGCGCGGGGGCGCCGAAAGCGACGAAAAGGATCTGGGGCGCGGCGGCTCGTATTCGGGCCACGAGCGCTGGAGCGTCCGCGTCGGAAGGCGATCCGGCAAAAGTCCCGGCGACGGACAGCCCCTCGAAGCGGGCGGCCAGGACCGCCGCTGCCTGGCCCGCCACGCCGGGCGCGGCCCCGAGCAGGTAGAGGCGCCAGCCCTGTTTAGCCGCCTCCTGAGCGATGATAGGCAGGCCATCGGAGCCTGTCACGCGCTCGGGGAGGGCCTGGCCGAGACGCCGCGCGGCCCACAAGAGCCCGATGCCGTCGGGCATGCACAGGTCTGCGCCTTCCAGCACTTCCCCAAACTCGCGGTCCCGGCGCGCCAGCATCACGAACTCGGGGTTCACCGTGGCGATCTGGTGCGGTGTCCCTGACCGGATGTACGCACCTATGCATGCCAGGAGCAATGGGTAGGTCAGCGCGTTCAACGCGCACGCCGAGGATGCGTAACGCGCCCGGTTCCGCATCACGCGCCATGGCTCCCGCCCCTGGTGGCGCCGCGCTGCGCCGAAGCGGCCACCTCTTCCAGCACGGCCAGGGTCTCCCTGGCGCATTTTTCCCAGGAGAATCGCTGCACATTGTCGAAGCCCCGCCGGATCAGTTCCTGGCGCAGGCCTTCGTCGGTGAGGATGCGATGCATGGCAGCTGCGATCGCATCCACGTCGTGCGGATCGACCAACAGCGCAGAATCACCGGCGATTTCCGGCAAAGAAGAGTTGTTGCTCGTCATCACGGGTACTCCACAGCTTTGGGCTTCCAGCACAGGCATGCCGAAGCCTTCATAGAGTGATGGGTACACCAGCGCAAGGGCCCCACCATACAGCGCCGGCAGATCGTCCTCGTCCACGTAGCCGGTGAACACCACGCGGCCCGCCAGGCCCAGACGCGAGACCTGGGTGAATAGCTCGTGGTAAAGCCAGCCGTGCCGCCCGGCCAGCACCAGCTGGAGGTCAGCGGTGCCGAGGGCGGTCTGCGCGCCATCGCGACCTGCCGGCCCCTCCGAGGTTCCAATCGGGATCGTGAAGGTTAAGAGTTGGATGACGTTAAAGAATCGGCGCTCCATATTTTCCGCAACCAAAACAGCCGTATGCGGTCTCTTGGGCCAACGCCGACGCTCCAAGTCCCAATATTCTATTGTGCGAATGATATGACTCGCATCGGTTTCACCAAGCATCACCTCAACCTCATACATTTGATCGATCACCGGAATCTTGAATAAGGAAGTCCAGTCGGCCTCCGCTCGATTGCGTTTTCTCACGACGGACAACCTCTAAAAGACCCAAACCGAGAATGCTTGTATCTTTCTCAATTTGGTCTTGCAACCAACCTTCATCCAACCCGCAATCGCGG
Organism: uncultured Chloroflexia bacterium; assembly: GCA_963808455.1. Taxonomy (GTDB): domain Bacteria; phylum Chloroflexota; class Anaerolineae; order CG2-30-64-16; family CG2-30-64-16; genus CAWEHT01. The sequence goes on from CAWEHT010000018.1 coordinate 19,541, forward strand.
ATATTCAAAGT
>CAWEHT010000019.1:0-4972 GCA_963808455.1 uncultured Chloroflexia bacterium
CTTAAACATGGTATTCCTGAATGATAGTACCTTTTTCCATTTTCGACAGACTCATGGCAAACTCCTTTCCGCTAACCGAAACACCGCTGGAATACCGGGGCGCATGTTCCAGTCCTTTACCGCCGCGAGGCGGACCTTACTGCACGATAGTATAGCATAGCGCTGAGTCGAAGAGCAAATCTCAATTCATTTTCTCGAACCAGGCCACCGTCTCAATATGGAAGGTCTGCGGAAACAGGTCGATGGGCTGGGCCTCGCGGTATATCGTACCCGGCAGCCGCCAGAGTCACGGTGTCGCGGGCCAGGGTCGCCGGGTCGCATGAAACGTAGATGATCCGCCGTGGGCCAAGCCTGGCCAGGTCGGCCAGCACGGCCGGCCCCGCGCCCGCGCGGGTGGGTCGATTACCGCCAGATCGATGTGTTGCTCCTGTGCCACCAGCGCCGGCAGCACTTCCTCGACCGGCCCTTCGTGCAGAGTAATGTTGCCGAGATCACGGGCGTTGTATGCCAGGTCCTCCATGGCCGTGGGCGAGGATTCGATGCCGATGATCTCTCGCACCCTCCCGGCAAGCGGCACGGTGAACAGCCCGACGCCGCAGTAGGCATCGAGCAGCGCATCGCCGGATTGCGGATTCAGGTAAGCATCCACCGTATCGACCAGCGCCGCCGCGCCGGCCGTGTTGACCTGGAAGAAGCTCGTCGCCGAGACGCGATAGCGCTGCCCCAGTACTTCTTCTTCGATCCACGGCTGGCCGATCAAGGGGTGCAGACCGCGCGGAGTCAGCAAGGCGCAGGCAACTTCCTGCTCGACCACCAACTCTGGCACCTCCTCTGTGGCGCTCTCGAGCAGCACCAGCGCCTGGCCGGTGTTCAGGCCCGCGCGCAGCGTAATGCCTTGCAGGATTGGGGCGGATCCCTCACGGGGACCCTCTCCCAAAGGCAGGTCCCGCGCCGGGCTGCGGGGCCCGTCAGCAGGGGGAAGACCTGCGGACGGGTGCTCGCCGATATCCAGGGCGGCATGCAGGTCATCGAGAGGCGGCGCGAGCAAGAGGCAGCGATCAATCTGCATGACTTCATGGCTGGACGCGCGGCGAAAGCCGAGCCGTCCGTCGCCGGTGGTGGCAAACTGCGCGTGGTTGCGGTAGCCGTAATCCAGGAGGCCCTCGTCGTCGGCCAGGACGATCGTCTCGGCGACGGCCGGGTCCTTTTGGCGGCCAAGCCGGCGCAGCTGGTCGGCCACGATCCCGCGCTTCAACTCGGCCTGCCGGGGATAAGCAATGTGCTGCCATTGGCAACCGCCGCAGCGGCCAGGTCCGAAATATGGGCATGGCGGCTCGACCCGATCCGGGCTGGCGGACAGCAGGGCCAGCAGGCGGGCGCGCGCCCAGTGCTCCTTTTCGTCCACGACCTCCACGCGCACGCGCTCACCGGCCATGGCAAAAGACACGAAGATGACCTTGCCGCTATAGCGACCCAGTGCCTCGCCGCCGTGCGCCATCCCGTCGAGGTCGAGCTCGATGACTTTCGCCAAAAGTTCCATGCGTAAATCCGTTCGTTCGCCGGATGCCCGGGGCTCACGATTCTGCCTGGCGTGACCTTTCTGGGCAACGGGTTATCGGCAGTATAATCGCGCCATGCCGCAGAGAGTCAATAATCGCGGTTGGGCCACGAAGTTCGTTCAGAGACAGAGGTTCGAGACACGGCCTTGCCCCAGGGGGACCCCGGGTCCGCCCAGGAGCTCGGGATGGCTCGCTATCTCCGCCTGCTGGTTTTCGTTTCTGGATTCACCACCCTTGGGGTCGAGCTGGCAGCTTCGCGGCTGCCGGATCCCTGGTTCGGCGACTCGTTGATTGTGTGGGCCTGCCTGATCGGGCTGATCCTGCTGTATCTGTCAGTGGGCTACTGGCTCGGAGGCAGGCTGGCCGACCGCTCGCCGCAGCTGGTCACGTTGCTGCGCCTGACCGGGCTGGGAGCAGCCCTCGTTGGTCTGATCCCGCTCGCGGCCCAGCCCGTGCTCAGGTTGGCCAGCGGCGGGCTGGCCGATCTGGATGCCGGGCTGCTGGCCGGCAGCATGGCGGCCGTGCTGGTGCTGTTCGCGGTGCCGGTCACCTTGCTCGGTTGCACCGGCCCGTTCGTCATCCGCTTGCTGCTAAAGGACGTGGCCGGGGGGGAAAGGTGGCCGGCCAGGTCTATGCGCTGTCCACCGCAGGCAGTATCCTGGGCAGCTTCCTGCCGGTCCTGTGGTTGATCCCGGCCATCGGCACGCGGCGGACCTTCGCCACGTTGGCGGGCGTGCTGCTGGTGGTGATCGTCGCCGGCCTGCTCCAGGCGCGCCGGGCCTGGGACACGCTGTTGGCCGTGCTGGCCCTGGCGGCCGTGCTTGCCGCCGGCTGGGGCAGCGCCGGCGCCATCAAGCCCGCGCCGGGACTCCTCTACGAGACGGAATCGGCCTTCAATTACATCCAGGTGGTGGATACGGGCTACGAACGCCAATTGCGGCTGAACGAGGGAGATGGTATCCATTCGGTTTACCGCCCGGCAGGAGAACTGGCCGACGGCATCTGGGACTACTTCCTGCTGGCCCCGGCATTCAATCCGGCGCCTTACCTGCCCGGCCAGGTTCGGAGCGTGTGCCTGCTCGGCCTGGGCGCCGGCACCACAGCCGACCTGTATACCCAGGCGTATGGGCCAGTGCCGATCGACGGGGCAGAGCTGGACCCTGCCATCATCGACGCGGGCCGCCGCTATTTTGACATGAACGAGCCCAACCTGCACGTCTTTGCCATGGACGGAAGGCGCTTCCTGGCGGTCGAGGGTGGGTCTTACGACGTGATTGCCGTTGACGTCTACCGCCCGCCCTATATCCCGTTCCAGATGACGACGGCCGAGTTTTTTGCCCTGGCGCGCGACCACCTGACCCCCGATGGCGCGGTGGCGGTCAACGTAGGCCGCACTCATACCGATTTTAGCCTCGTGGATGCCGTGGCCGCGACCATGCAGAGGGTTTTCCCCAGCGTTTACATCGTTGACGAGCCCGACGAGGGCAGCACGCTGGGCAACAGCCTGGTGGTGGGCACCCGCCAGCCCACGAAGCTGGCCGACTTCCGGGCGAATCTAGGGGCTTTTACGCAGCCCATGCTGGCCGAGGTGGGTAGGCGCATGGCGCCCCATGCCCGCATCGTGACCCCGCCCCCGGGCACACCGGTCTTCACCGACGACCGCGCCCCTGTAGAGCAAGTGGTGCATGCGCTCATCCTGCGGCAGGTACTGGCGTCGCGCCGGTGACCCGCGGGAGCCAATCCGGCTCCCGCCAGGCTCTTGCCAGGCACCAAGTTCGCACAAATGGGCCGTGCTGATGGAGGCGAACCTTCCAACTGGTTTGACTTTTCGGCTACGTGGGGTTATAGTGGGCGCCGGATGTCAAGCTGAGGGTGCTGCCGGCATATGTCTGAACTCGGGCGCCTCCTGGTTGAGGCGCGCACTGCTAAGAAATTATCGCTTGTCTACGTTGAAAATGGCTGACGTGTGTGCGACAGAAATACCTGGCCGTGCTGGAGCAGGGCAACTTTGCAGCTTTGCCTCCCGGCACCATCGCGCGCGGTTTTTTGCGCAACTACACGCGCTATCTGGGCCTCGATCCTGCGCAGACGCTTCAACTGTACACACAGGAAAGCGGCGACCCAGGACCTGTGGTGCCGATCGTGGTATCGCAACCCCAACCGCTCCATCGATTATCGGCCGCTGGAAGTGTCGTTGATGAGCGAGGCATCGGGCGGGGGGGTGTTCTGGCGCTGGCTGGTGGCCCTCGCCGTGATCGTGGCCCTGCTCGTGGGTGGCTCGTGGTGGCTCGACACCCACGGCGGTATGCAGGAGGCGAGGGCCTTCGATCTCGCGTTGGCCCTCGGGTTGACCACCCCGGTTCACCCGGAAGTGACGTCCGTCCGCCCACCTTTCGCCGACACGCCGATGGCGCAGGCCACTCAGGGCCCCTCGGCCGTCGCGCTGGACGCGACGCCCACTGGGGATGCGCCGGGGCCCAGCCCCACTTCTGATCTGTTCACATTGCCGATTCCGACTTCGCAGCCTTCGCCGACGTCCGCGGCTGTGCCTGCTCTTACCCCAACGCCCCAGGCAGGGAGCGGTGTCTCGCTGACGATCCGCATCACCCAGCGCTCGTGGGTATCGGCCACCGTGGACGGGAAAGTGGTACTGACCGATCTGCTCGAGGCTGGGCAGGCGCGGGGCTGGCAAGTGGGCCACGACGCCACCCTCCTGACAGGCAATGCGGGTGGCGTGCTGTTGACGATGAACCATCAGGACCTGGGCGCCATGGGCGCGGCCGGCGAAGTGGTCCGGCGCTCGTGGGTCGTCAACAAGAACCAGGCGCAGGAAATCCTAAGCGTGACTTCGACTGAGGTCGCGGGGCCGGTGCCGACGGGGAGCGTGCCCTTGGCGGCGACCGCGACGCCATAAAGGCACGCTACCGCCAAACTCTCCCGCGAGGTCGGATTTCAGACCTGCGGTAAGGCCTCGCTTCCGCCGAGAGGCTTGGCCGCATCGACATTTTGGGGTGTCGACCGCTTGCTTCCTATGCCCCGGGCTTATCCTCCAGACCGTCCGGGCTGCCCCTGGAGATCTGTGGGGAGCCAGGGCAGATCGGCGATCGCGTGATCTCCGTCGGTACTGTCCCCCCGAGGTTCAACGCTTGTTTGGATATCTCCGATGCTGCCTTCCCTCACCCTCATGTTGCTTCGCCGTCTTCAACCAGAATAGCAGATGCCTGGCGTAGCTCAGCATTGTGCTTGGCTTCACAACAGGCAACGGTCACCGCCGCCAGTCGGATAAGCAGCGGTCACGCTGCCGCAGCCCTCTGGCACAACCGCTAGTGTAGAAACAGGGGGCCCTTTCGTTGACGCCAAGACGGATTCTTCGCTAGCGGCTCGCCGCGGCGCAGGCCGGCTTGCAAACCCGC
>CAWEHT010000020.1:0-13623 GCA_963808455.1 uncultured Chloroflexia bacterium
AGAGATGTGAAGGGCGACTCAGATGACAGCGCTCACAGCCGCGCGAGCTGAAGCCATGGCGGATGGCATTCAGCCGTTCGATCCGCGCCTCCACTTGCGCCAGGTGGCGGAGCTGATTGCTGCCGTTTTTGCCAATGAGCTGGATGCCAACGGCCGCAGCGCCATGCAGGAGAAGGAGTCGATCAGCCGGTGGAGCCCGCTCTTGGGCACCATCCTGAGCTCCGCTTTCTTTACCGACTATATGGCCGGCTATGTGTGGGTCGAGGACGGCCGGGTTATCGGCAATGTCACGGTGCAGCGGCAGGAGAATAGCGATACACGCTGGCGCATCAGCAACGTCGCCGTCGCGGCGAGCTATCGTGGGCGCGGTATCGCGCGCCGGCTGGTGCAGGCGACGTTGCGCGAGATCGCCCGCCGCGGTGGCAGCTGGGCCGTGCTGCAGGTGCGTGTTGATAACCCTGCCGCACGTCACCTTTACGAAAGGCTGGGTTTCGGCGACGTTTGCAAGGACGGCCTGTGGTACGCGGCCACCGTGCCGTCCCTGCCGCTTTCTGAGCCGGGCGGGATCGGGGAGGAAGCCGGCCTCGCTGTTGAGCCGGGCCCTGCCGCCCTCCATCTGCAGCGGCTCGACGCAGGCGATTGGCGCGCAAGGTTGGATCTCGCCGAGGCGAGCCGCTCGCCGCTCGCCCACTGGGCCGAGGAACTCGACCAGGCAGGCTACCGGCCGGGCTTCATCGCATTCCTGCGCCAGGCTGCTGGCGAGCTGACCGGCCTGGCGCGGGTCAGGCGTTGGGGCCTGTGGGACCCGGAAAATCCCGGCGTGCTCCTGGCCGATGTGGAAGCGATCGCCAACGCCATGGGTGAGCCGCATCACTTGTGCCTGGCGGCCAGGCCGGCGGCGCCCGCCGCCGCCATTGCCGCTTTGCTGGCCCAAGGCTTGGGCACCCTGGCAGCCCAGTCCAGGCGTGGGGTGCTCGCCGAATACAGCGGTGAGATGGCCGTGCCAGGCCGCTTGCTCGAGGCGAACGGCTTTCGCCCGCAGCGCGTCCTCCTCACCATGCGCCGCTTCGTAACCCCTGCCGACGCCGCCATGCCCGTCCTCGGGCTCGACTGAGCGTTGGCCCCTCAGCCAAGATTGACGGCTTCCACAATTGCATTATAATGTCAGGAACCCGAGGATGGGTGGGTTGGTGAGCCTTATCTCCCCGGTGCACATCGTGGCCAGCTCTTTTCGTCGTGGTATACCATCGCCCGGCGGCCCCATAGGCCGGGCTCCGAACGTCGAAGAAAGGGGGTGAGGCTGCTCAGGAATCTCCTAATAGGCTGGCGGCCGCCGCCATGGGCGGGCATCCCAACCCACGCGTCTGGCGCGCCGAGTAGGACCGTACGTTTTCCCTATCGCCGGCCCTGCGAGCCTGGATTTCCCGTCACGCGAGTCCGGCACAAACCCGAGCCAGGAGGAGAAACACAATGTTCAAGCGCGTCCTGCCACTATTCCTCGTTGTGGTCATGTTGCTTACGGCCTGCGCGGCCCCAGCGACGCCGGCGCCGGCGGCACCAACCGCCGCGGTGTCAGCAGCTCAACCCGTCACATCCACCCAAGCTGCCGCTGCTGCCCCGGCGGCCAGCGGCCCAATCAAGATTGGCCTGGAGTTGCCACTCACGGGCGATTTCGCCTTTGAAGGCAAGGGCATGCAGCAGTCCGCCCAGTTGCTGGTCGACGAAGACAACGCCGCCGGCGGCCTCCTTGGCCGGCAGGTCCAGCTGGTTATCGACGACGACAAAGGCGACCCTCAGCAGGCTGCCCTGGTGGCCGATCGCATGGTCTCGAACAACGTCATTGCCGTGATCGGCTCGTACAGCTCGAGCGCCACCGAGCCGGCGTCCGCTACCTACGACCGGGCCGGGATCCTGCAGATCACCCCCTCCGCCACGGCCACGCGGCTGACCACGCATGGCTACAAGATGTTCTTCCGCACTTGCTTCCCGGATGATCGCCAGGGCTTTTTCGCCGACGAGTACATGTCGCAGATCATGGGTGCGAAGAACATCGCGATCTTGCATGACAACTCGACCTTCGCCCAGGGCCTGGCCAACGACACCAAGTCGTATGCCAGCAAGTACAATCTGAACATCGTCTACTTTGATGCCATCAACCCGAAGGATTCGGACTTCACGCCGGTCTTGACCAAGCTGAAGGCCGCCAACGCCGATGTCATCTACTTCACCGGCTACTACGCGCAGTTTGGCCAGCTACTGAAGCAGGCGCCTTCTGTCGGCCTCAAGACCCCGTGGCTGGGCGGGAACGGCGCGAACAACGCGCAGGTCATCGCCATCGCCGGCGCGGCCAACGCCGCTGGCGCTCAGTTCACGACCGAGCCGCTACCCCAGGAGCTGAGTTCCGACGTGGCCAAGAAGTTCCTTGCCGATTTCCAGGCCAAGTATAACCAGGCGCCCGGGAGCATCTGGTGGGTCGAGACCGCCGAGGCCTACCGCGTGATCGCCGAGGCCATCCGGCAAACCAAGTCCACCGACCCGAAGGTGCTGGCCGACTACATTCACAACCAGCTCAAGAACTTGCCGGGCATCACGGGGGTGATCCAGGGCTTCGACCAGAACGGCGATCGCATCGGCACGGACTTCCAGGCCTATGTGATCGGCGCTGACGGCTCGATCAAGCTGGCTCCGAAACAGCCTGCGCCTGCCTCGTAATGATACGCTGACCTGACAGCAGAGTGACAGGGCGCGGTTGCCCTGTCACTCCTTGCGTTCTCAAACATCTGAGGAAGGCATGCAGACATTCGCGCAAAATCTGCTCAACGGTTTAACGATTGGCGCTTTTTATGCACTCGTGGCCCTGGGGTATACCATGGTATACGGTGTGCTCAAGATGATCAACTTCGCCCATGGCGACATGTTCATGTGGGGCGGCTACGTCAGCCTGGCCGCGCTGAGCCTGTTGGCCCTGCTGGGATTCCAACTCGGCCCCTGGGCGCTGGTGCCCGGCGTGATCATGGTCGTGATCACCATGGGGCTGTTCGGCGTCTTGTTGGAGCGCGTGGCCTATCGGCCGCTGCGCAATGCCGGCCGCCTGGCGCCCGTGATCTCGGCCCTGGGGGTGGCCTTCATCTTGGAGGCGACGGCGCGCAACGTGTCCGGGGCCACGTACGAGATCTACCCGCAGGCCGTGCAGATCAACGGCCGCCTCACCCTCGTCGGCGGCGTCACGGCCAGCTACACCCAGTTGCTCGCCCTCCTGGCATCCGTGATCATCATGGCCGCGCTGTATTCTTTTATCAATTACACGCGTGCCGGCACGGCCATGCGCGCGGTCTCGCTGGACCACGACGCGTCCCGCCTGATGGGCATCGACGTCAATCGCGTCATCATGATCGTCTTTATGATCGGGCCGGCGCTGGGCAGCGCCGCGGGCATGATGGTGGCGCTTTACTATGGCTCCTTCGACTTTACGCTGGGCTGGACGTTCGGCCTGAAGGCCTTCATTGCCGCCATCCTGGGTGGCATCGGCAATATCCCAGGCGCGATGCTCGGGGGGCTGATGCTGGGTGTCGTGGAGAGCTTCGGCTCTTACTACATCGGTGCGCAGTGGAAGGATGTCATTGCCTACGTGCTGCTCGCGCTCATCCTGATCGTGCGCCCGACAGGCCTGCTGGGCGAACGCGTGGCCGAGAAGCTGTAGGCATCCCGTCGCCGATGGAGAACGCATGACCAACATCATTCAGAGGGCCCGCAAGGCCCCATCTCTCTATTGGTGGCTGCTGATCCTGGTAGTGGCCATCCTGCTGCCCCTGCGGCTCAACGTCTATTTTCAAAGAGTGCTCTGGACAATCGGCATTTACCTGCTGCTGGGGTTGAGCCTGAACATCATCGTGGGCTACGCCGGGCTGTTCCAGCTAGGCCACGCCGCCTTTTATGCCCTGGGCGGCTACACGACCGCCGTCTTGAATCTCCAGTACCACGTGCCGATCCTGCTGTGCTTGCCGGCCGGCGTCGTGGTCGCCGGAGCGGCCGGCTTCCTGATCAGCCGGCCCATCCTGCACTTACGCGGGGATTATCTGTGCATCATCACCATCGCGTTCGGCGAGATCGTGCGCCTTCTGCTGGTGAACAATCCGGGTGGGCTAACCGGCGGCTCCAACGGCCTCTTCGGCGTCGGGTTCCCCACCATCTTTGGCTTCACCTTCCAGACGGTGTTGCAGCACTACTACCTCGTGCTCTTCTTCGTGGTCATCACGGTCGTCGCCATGCAGCGCCTGGAAAACTCGCGCCTGGGCCGCGCCTGGACGTACGTGCGCGAGGATGAGCTGGCGGCCGAGGCCATGGGCGTGGACGTGGTGTGGGTGAAGACCATCGCTTTCGTCCTGGGCTCGGCCTGGGCCGGGCTGGCCGGCGTGCTCTATGCGACGTCGCTTGGCGGGATTTCGCCCGAGATGGGCAATTTTCTGACTTCTGTGACGATCTTCTGTATCGTCGTGCTGGGCGGCGCCGGGTCGCTGCCGGGCATGATCGTCGGCACCCTCGGCATGGTGGTCCTCCCCGAAGCCTTTCGCTTCGTCGAGAACTGGCGCGACGGGTTCGTCGGCCTGGCGATGGTCTTGATGATGCTTGTCCGCCCTGCCGGCCTCTTGCCCAGCCGGCGGATCGCTATCGAGCTGCTGAGCGGCGAGGGCGAGGCGGAAACGCCCCCTCCGGACGTGGAACTCGAGGGGCTGAAACCAGCCTGAGGCAGGAAAAGAAATGGCGTTGCTACAGATTACGGGCCTGACCAAGTCTTTCGGCGGTCTCATGGCTGTGCAGCAGCTGGATATCGCCATCGAGCCGGGCGAGATCCTGGGCATGATCGGCCCCAACGGCGCCGGCAAGACCACCGTCTTCAACCTGATCACGGGGATCTATCGGCCGGACAGAGGCTCGGTGGATTTCGCCGGGCACAGCCTGCTGGGGCTAAAGCCCCACGCCATCGCCAAAGCGGGCATTGCCCGCACCTTTCAAACCATCCGCCTGTTTCCCAATCTGACGGTCCTCGAAAACGTGATGGCGGGACGTCACTGCCGCAGCCACGCCGGAGTGGCGGGCGCGATCTTTCACCCGCCTGCGCAGCGTCAGGAGGAAAGGGACATTCAGGCCCAGGCGGAACGGCGCCTGCGCTTCATGAAAATGTGGGAAGTTAGCAACGAGCTGGCGAAGAACCTGCCCTACGGAGGCCAGCGCCGGGTGGAGGTGGCCCGGGCGCTGGCCACCGACCCCAAGCTGCTGATCCTGGACGAGCCGGCTGCGGGGCTGAACGAGCACGAGAGCGCCGAGCTGATGAGCCTGATTCGCCAGGTCCGCGACACCGGGATCACGATCTTCCTGATAGAGCATGACATGAAAGTCGTGATGGGTGTGTCGGATCGCGTGTTGGTGCTGGACAACGGGGCCAAGATCGCAGAAGGCTCGCCCGCCGAAGTGCAGGCCAATCCTCGCGTCATCGAAGCGTACCTGGGTCACGAGGATGAGGAGGCAGGGTGGACGCCGGCACTTTGAGACCCGCGGCGCGCAGTGAAGCGCGCCAGACTCGCGATAAGATGGAGGTAAGGCCCCATGTTTGAGCAGGCGCAGCACGACAGGCCGTCCGCGCCGCAGGGCGAGCCGGCGGGTGCGGCGAGCGCGTCGCCGGTGCTCGATGTCATCGATCTGCACACCTACTACGGGCATGTCCACGCGCTCAAGGGCATCTCGTTGCAGGTCAACCCGGGCGAGATCGTGGCCCTGATCGGCTCCAACGGCGCAGGCAAGTCGACCACGCTGCGCGCCGTCAGCGGGCTGCTGCGGCCGCGCCAGGGGGAAATTCGCGTCCTGGGCCGGTCGCTCCGCGATGTGCCTGCCCATCAGATCGTCTACCTGGGCGTGTCACATGCGCCCGAGGGGCGCAAGATCTTTTCCACCCTGAGCGTGGATGAGAACCTCAATATGGGCGCCTACACGCTGGGCGGGCAGCGGGCGCGGATCGAGGAGCACCGGGAGCGCGTGTTCAAACTGTTCCCGCGCCTGCAGGAGCGGCGCCGTCAGTTCGGCGGCACCCTGTCAGGCGGCGAACAACAGATGCTGGCCATCGGCCGGGCCCTGATGGCCGACCCCAAGATCCTGTTGCTGGATGAGCCGTCGCTGGGCCTGGCGCCGCTCCTGGTCAAGACGATCTTCGACACGATCCGCGAGATCAACCATTCCGGCGTTACGATTCTGCTGGTCGAGCAGAATGCGCGTGCGGCATTGCGTCTGGCCAACAAGGGCTACGTGCTGGAGACCGGCAACATCGTGCTCAGCGGCGCGGCACAGACCCTGCTCACCGACGAACGGGTGCGCAAGGCCTACCTGGGCGAGCAATAGGCTCAGGATGCAAATTGCCAGATGAGCGCCAATGTGGCGACGCTGATGAGCACGAACTCGAAGAGCACACGGCGGCTCATCCGGCCCTGGATGGCGTGCTGGGCCAGGCCAACCACATCATAGAAGAGCACGAGGAGCAGGAGCCCGCCGGTGAGGCTGTTCAGCCGCCAGTAGTTGAGCGCCCACGTGGCCTCGCCCAACACCACGCCGGTGATGCCCGCGTAGAGCGCCACCAGCCGCAGGGGTCGTTCGCTGCCTCGCAGGAGCTCCAGAGCCAGCAGGCCGCTCAACACCATGACTTCGGTGGCCGAAAGGATGCTGCGCACCCGGGTCTGGTAGACCACCAGGAAGATGATCAGCGCGACCGCGTAGGTCAGGGCGTTCAGGCCGAGGCGGGCGCGCCGATACCCGGTGGCGAAGGGATCGGCCGTGTGGTAGATGCCGGTCATGGCGATGCCCAGGGAGACGCCCATCAGCGCCAGCCCGGTCGCCCAGTAGAGCACAGACGGCGCCAGCGGCAGCAGGAGCAGGGCTACCAGGATCAGGGCGCTTGGCAGGCCCCAGAAGGCCCAGCGATATCTCAGCTCGCCGGTCTGGCTGCGTGGGTGAGCGCGCACGACGGCATCGGTGCCGCTGATGACCAGCGCGATCAACAGCAGCCCGAGGGCCGCGCTGCCGGTCAGCGGCAAGGTGACTTCGGAGCCCAGCACGGTGCCGATGATCACGCCGGCCGGCAGGATGAACAGACGCTCGGCCGCCAGGCCGAGCAGGACCACCCAGATGAGGACGCTCGCGCGATCTCTGTAAGCGACGGACATGTGCTATGCTTTCATCGTCCCATCTTCGAAGGGCCCTGCGCGGCCCCGGAGGGGTCCTGCGCGATCGCAGAGGGACGCTACGCAGAGGATGGGCCCCATATTAGCCGAGGGGCAGGGCTTTGTCAAAGGCCACCACTTCGAGCAGAGGCTTTGGGTCAACCTTTCATATGCTTTACAACGATCTGACCATTACTATCGCAGCCCGGCAGGGCCTGGGCTATCCTCTTACCGCCAGCGGCCCAGGGCTCGGGCACGTGTCCAGCGCTCTGCCGCCCATCGACCCCACGCTGGAGCAACGGCTGGGGCGCCTGGCCGGGCTGGCCGAGCAGTATCCCTTGGGCCGGCCTGGCGATAGCGCCGTGGTTCGCGAGGCCGGCAATGCCCTCTTTCGTTGGCTTTTCGCCGGCGCGCTGGAGACGCATTTCCGGCTTGCCTGGGATAGGGCCGCGCGCGCGGGCCGGGGCTTGCGCCTTCGGCTCAGTATCGATGCGCCTGAGATCGCCAGCCTGCCCTGGGAACTGCTGCACGACCCGGCGCGCGATCACGCCTTCGCGGCGGCAGCTGCGACGCCGCTCGTGCGTTTTTTCGATCAGGCGGATACTTTCGGCGGCCTGGCGGAGCCGGAGGCGCAGCTGCCCCTGGCCATGCTGCTGGTGCTGCCGGCGGCCAGGGAGCTCGACCTGGCCAAGGAGAGGGACCTGGTCCACGAGGCGACCGCCTCGCTGCGTGGGGCGCTGAACCTGCACGTGTTGGAAGGCGCCGTGACGCGCACCGCTCTCGCCGAGACGCTGCAGGCGGCGCCTTTCGATATCCTGCACTTCGCCGGCCATGGCGGCCGCCTCGATGGGCAGAGCTACATCCGGCTCACCACGCCTGACGGCAAGGCCGATTGGGCCGACCCGGCGACGTTTGCGCGCCTCTTGGATGGCACGCACCCGGTGAAACTGGTGGTCCTCAACGCGTGCAGCCTCGGGCAGGTGGCCGCCAACCGGCCGTTCAGCGGCTTCGCGCCCCAGTTGGTGCGGGCCGACACGCCGGCGGTAGTGGCCATGCAATATGTTCTGGCCGACCAGGCCGCCCTCGACTTCGCCCGCGAGTTCTACCGGCAGCTTTCCGTCGGCCGCGATGCCGGCCAGGTCAACGTGGCGCTGGCGCATGCCCGCAACATGCTGGCCGCCCTGCATCCGGAGAGCCTGGCTTTCGCGGCGCCGGTGCTCTACACCCACGCCGCCGAAGGAGTGATTTTCCGCCTGCCGGCGGATGGCAGCGCCCTCGCCGAGGGCGATCCCGCCGGCGAGAGCGCCAGGCTGGCCATGTTCATGGGCTCGCTCCAGGCCAGCCGGGACTTCGCGGACGACTGGGATTCTGGCTGATCGGGCAGACCTGGCATCCTGGCGGCGGACGCTGAAATGGGCCGAGCGTGCCTACTCACTGCACCTCGACGACACCCTGCCCGAGGCCCAGCAGGCGGCGCGGCAGGGCCTGGCCCTGACCCAGCGACGCCTGGCCGGTCTCGAAGAGGCGCTGGGGCGGGAAAGTTAAGCACTCGTGAAGGAATAACCTCCCGAACGCGTCATCCTGAGGCCGACTCCCTGACCGCGCTTGAACGACTCAAGGTGTCAGGCCGAAGGATCTGTGCGGCCTGTGCCGGGCACGACGCATGCTTCGCTGGCGGGGGCGCCCTCCGGGCCCCGCGGCGCCGGTTGTCCCAAAGGGAGGCTGCGCACTCTGGTCCACCCGAGCTTTGCACTGCGGTCAGCATGACAGCAGCGGGAGTTATTGCTTTACAGACCCTGAGGTTCAACTTCCTGAAAATGGCGACCATCACCCTGTTGTCATGGAATGTCAACGGTGCTCGCGCAATCCACAAGAAGGGGTTCTTGACCTGGTTGGCCGGCACAGCTCCCGACATCTTGTGTCTGCAGGAGACGCGCGCCGACGCGGCGCAGCTTCCGGCTGAGATGTTGGAGCCGCCCGGCTACCATGCCTACTGGCACGGTAGCCGGCAGAGGAAAGGCTACAGCGGCACGGCCCTGCTCACGAAGTCGGAGCCTTGCTCGGTGCAGTATGGGCTGGGACGGCCCGAGTTTGACGATGAGGGACGGACGATCATCGCCGACTACGGGGCATATGCCCTGATCAATTGCTACTTTCCGAATGGCGGCCGCGACCTCAGCCGCGTGCCCTACAAGATGGCTTTCTACGACGCCTTCCTCCGGACCTGCCAGAGCCTGCGGGCCGCGGGCAAGGGGATCATCTTCTGCGGGGATGTGAACACAGCCCATCGAGACATAGACCTGGCGAACCCGCGCGAGAACCGCGAGCACACCGGCTTCTTGCCAGAAGAGTGTGCCTGGCTCGACCGGGTGATCGAGCAGGGCTACGTCGATACCTTCCGCCACTTCTACCCTGAGCTGACCGGCCAGTACACCTGGTGGTCCCTTCCGATGCGTGCCCGCGAGCGGAACATCGGCTGGCGCATCGACTACTTCTTCGCCTCGCCCGAGATGCTTTCGGCCGTCTCGGACGCCTTCATCCTGCCAGAAGTGGCCGGCAGCGACCATTGCCCGGTAGGGATCCGTCTGCGTCTCCCGGACTGACGGTCCCAAGGCGGGGGAGCCCTGGCTTATGGGTGCGAAGCCCGGCCGTACGTTCGGTCACTCATGATCTCTAACATTTCAATCGGGTAACATGTGCCCGGCATTCTGCCAAATGCCCTCGCAAATAATAATGCTCCTATGGTCTTCGCGGTCTTCCCTTGGCTCTTTGCGGTCAACTGCGCCTCCCTCGTGCCTACGCGAGCTCTTCGACGCGGCGACGGCGGATCGCCTCCAGCGACGCGGCCACTTCGTTCGACAGCGGGGCCGGCTTGTGTGTCTCAGCGACGTGCAGCACCTTCTCACGGGTGCGCGTGGCCATGTCCTTGCAGCCGGCTGCTTCCCAGGTCGTGTAGTTCTGCCGGGTCAACAGGCCAGGCATCCACAGCTCTTTGCGGAACCAGGCCCGCGTGTGGTCGTCGGCGAGGTAGTTGCCGCCCGGCCCAACCCGCTCCACGACGGAGCGTGCCAGGGTCTCCGTGCTGACTTCGATGCCTCGCACGAAGCGCTTCGTCATGCCGATAACCTCGTCGCCCAGGACCAGCATCTCTGTGGAGCATGCCATGGCCATATCCATGTAGCCAACATCGTGGATCAAGTTGAGCCCTGCCAGGCCCTGCGCGAAAATCGAGAAGGTGCTTTCGATGCCTGCCTGCGCGTCCAGGGTCTTGGCATCGGTGGTGCCTGCGGTGCCCCACGTCGGCAGACCAAGCGCCCGGCCTACTTCGGCGTAGGCGGCCAATCCCAGGCTCATTTCCGGTGCGGCGATGCTGAGGTTCGTTGTCCGCAAATCGAGGATCGCCAGACTTCCGCCGAGGAAGCAAGGTGAACCGGTGCGTCGCAGCTGCACCAGCACGACGCCGAGCAAAGACTCGGCAATCATCTGCGCCACGGCTCCGGCAATCGTCACCGGGCCCGTTGCTCCCGGCTGGACGGCTGGCCCCGGGATCTGCGGCAGGCCAAGGTCGGCGGCCACGAACAAGCGGTCCACGACATCGGCTGGCCACAACAGCGGTGAAATCGGTTCGGGGTAGAGCAGCAGGAAGGGGCGGGCCTGGAGCTGCTCGAGGCTCCCTGCGACAGTGGCAGCCATCTCATAGATGAGTTCCGCGCCACGCGCCGAGTAACCGATGACAACCATGGGCTTCGTGGTGTTGCTCACGACCGCTTCGAACTCGTAGACGTCGGCGGCCAGCGGCGCCACATCCTGGCAGGAACCCATCGGCATGACCCAGTCGATGTTCGGCAAGGCGTCGGCTACTCGGGCCCCTAAAGCAATATCCGCTACGCACGTGTCTCGGATGGTGCCCGTGTAGGGATCCCTGGTCCTCGGACTTGCCGTAGAGGTGCCATAGTAGCTCTTCCTGCCCTCCACCTCGAGGGCGGGCTGCCCGCAGCGGTCGTAGATCGTGAAGCCTTTCGGCGCCGACCGGACACAGGCCTCTACAATATGTCGCGGAACCCTGACGCGCTGGTCGGCTACCAGGGCACCGGCCCGCTTGAGCATATCGAGGGCAGCGGGGTGCTGGACGATCGCGCCGGTGGTCTCGAGGATCGAGCAGGCGCTCCGGATGATCTCCTGGACCTGGTCCTCGTCGAGGACCCCGAAAGAAACCGATCTGCTGCGCGTGGATGCTGACTGGATCATGCGAGCCTTCCTCCCATGGAGCCGCGATTTGATAGTGTGACCATCAGACTTCATCCTGCGAACAGCATGGTTGTCCTAGCTCGCAGCAGTGAGTGTTTGAAGCAAAGAGGCCGCCGTCACCAGGTGTATACCGCTCGCCTGGGCTATTTCGGCCAGCTCGGGCGTGAAGCCCTCGCGTGCAAAGAGAGCATAATAGACATGGGGCCAGCGCCTCCGCGCATCAAGCGCCGGTAGTTTATGGAGGCGCAAGGCCGAAAGCACGCCGGGGCCGACTGGGTTGCGGCTCCATTTGCACTCTCCGACGAGGATCGCGCCGGCCCTGTCGGAAAGCGCCACCACGTCGATTTCGACGTCCCTGCCGCTGTCATCCTTGCCGCCCCACCAGCGGCCGACGCGCTCGGGCAAGAATGGCAGCTGACCACTGTCGGCTAAGCGCCAGACGAAAGCTTCCGCGGCCTCTTCGAGGATAGGCCCCATATAGGTATCAAAGGTGGGACGCACATGCTGATCGAGCACCATCTGCGGGCGGTCTGCGGCCAGCAAGGTACTCTCATAGGGCCGTACGTATCGAAACCAGAAACGCATGAAATGGTCAGCTACCTGATAGATGCCCTTGCGGCTCTTCTCAGGCTGCTCCTCCGTGACCGGTACCTCTCGTCTGATGATGCGCATTTCTTGCAGCAGGTCCAGATAGCGCACGGCGGTGCTGGCATCCGGCAGACGGCTGTGCTGAACGATGTCGTTCAGGCGGGTGTGACCCTCGGCGACCGCGGTCAGCACGGCCTTGTAGCTGCGCGTTTCCCGCACCTCTTCGCGCAGGGTGATGAGCGGCTCGTGGCGCAGGAGGCCATTTGTGGCCAGGATCTGCTCGCGGATGTTGGTGAACACATCCTGGTCATCGCTGAATTCCGCGAGATAGTACGGCGCGCCACCCGGCACACCCCAGGCTTCCATCTGTTGCAGTGCGTCATAGCGCGGGAAAAAGGCCGGCAGGCAGGTAACGGGCAAAGGGGGCAGATATAGCTCGCCGGTGCGCCGGCCGTAGAGCGGCGCCCGGTAATCAAGTACCTGGCGCTCGATCATGCCGACATACGACCCGCAAAGCACCAGGAAGACCCGGCTACGCGAGAGGGTCTCGTCCCAAACTTTTTGTAGGATCGAGGGTAAGGCGCTGTTGGCCCTGAACAGGTAGGTGAACTCGTCCATGACCACCAGGGGACGACCTGGCAATTCCGCGAGCATGCGGAGAGCATCCTCCCAGGAAGGATAGGTGAAAGCGCGCACCTCCTGGCCGGACTGATATTGGAGGATGGCTTGTGAAAAGGCTGCCAGCTCTTCGGCGTCGGTGCTTTCGGTGGCCACGTAAAACGCGTGCGGCTTTTGGGCGCAGAACTGGCGCAGCAGAGTAGACTTGCCGATCCGCCGCCGGCCGTAAAGCACAAACATTTCGGCCTTGCCGGAAGCGTAGTGTTTTTCCAATTGGGCGATCTCAGCCTGGCGACCGACAAACACACGCGTGTCCTCGCTTGTGACTAAAAAATCTGGATTATTATAATCCAGATTTTATTGTCCTGCAAGACGCGGTGAAGGGGGTCCTTAACCGGTAGGTGTCGGCCCTACCCTTCCCACGTCGGCAGCACGTGGGGCGGCTCCCCGGGCTCCGCCGCCCCGCCGCGCCTCCAGCGCCCAGCGCACCGCCTCGCGGTCGGACCAGGGATATTCCCGGTCCCCGAAGCACATCGACTGCTCGTGGCCCTTGCCGCACACGATCACCACGTCGCCGGGGCACGCGGCGCGCACCGCGAGCAGGATGGCGCGCTGCCGGTCCGGGACACGCACGAAGCCGCGGCCTGCAGCGATCCCGCCGGCCAGCGGATCGAGGCATTCTCCCTGCCCGGCGGCTGCGCAGGCGGCGGCCGTCTCCGCCATGATGCCGGCCAGATCCTCGGTCCGCGGGTCTTCGGCCGTGATGACCGTGTAGTCGGCCAGGCGCCCGCTCACTTCGCCCATCATCGCCCGCTTGGCCCGGTCGCGCAGCCCGGCGCAGCCGAACACGGCGATGACGCGCCCGCCCGGCTGCGCCAGCTCGCGCGCTGCCGCCAGTGCCTCGGCCAGCGCGTTCGGCGTGTCCGCGAAATCCACCAGGGCCACGAAGCCCTGCCCGCCTTCG
>CAWEHT010000021.1:0-11657 GCA_963808455.1 uncultured Chloroflexia bacterium
AGCGGCTGTGCCCACAAGGCCTGATATCGGCATGCCACAGCGAAGAATCCGTATCAGGAGTTTCTTGAAAGACCGACTCCCTTACCGTGCTTAACAACTCAACGTGCCAGGCCGAAGGATCCGTGGTGCCTATGCTCGGCACGACGGATGCTTCGCTGGCGCGCCGCCGCGGCGCTGGTTCTCTCGTCCACCCGCTCAGCATGACAGCAGCGGAAGTTGTTGTTTTACAGGGCCTCAGTTTCCACGATCAGCGTCTCCGTCGCATCGCTCACCACAAAATCGACCCGCCGCCTGGTGACAATCGCATCCTCGTAGGTGATGGGCACCTCGACTTCGCGCTCGCATTCCAGGCCCTGCTTGCGCAGGGCCAGCTCCAACGCCCGCTGGTAGTCGACCTCCATGCAGTGCAAGCCCAAGGCCCGCTGCACGTCGATACACGCGCCAATCACGGCGCGTGAGAGCGCTTCGAAATTGTGTCTGTCCCTGCCGCCTGCCGCCGTCATCGCGTTGTCGATCTACCGTGCCTCAGTTGCCCCGAAGGGGATCACTCCGTCCCACTAACCGCATTTCCAGGCCATCCACCCGCGGCGAACCCTTTCGTGTATTTCGTGTCGCTTTCGTGCCTTTCGTGATCCAGACGCCTTTCGTGTCGCTTTCGTGAGTCTCGTGATCCAAACACCCTTCGTGAGTATCGTGGTCCAAACCCGCCACCGCCCCCGGTCCCGGCGCGCTCCCCGTGTTCCTTTCGCGTCTTGCGGTTTCTTCATCCCGAAAGTTCGCACGCGGCGAGCCTTTTCGTGCCTTTCGTGTCGTTTTCGTGGGTCTCGTGGTCCAAACGGTCCCGTGATCCAAACGCCTTTCGCGTTGAGGTCCGGGATCAGCCTATCGGGTGCTCGGCAAACGGCTTCCAGCGCACGTAGCTATGGTAGGGCGGCTCGCCGAAAATACCCGCGCACTCGGATCAGGACTCCGGTCACGCCGTCGCAGGCGTGCACGGGCGTACCTCGCGCTCCAGCCGGTCTCCGAGCGTAGCGGAAGCAACATCCAGGTCGTAGCGGGTCTGGAGGTCCATCCAGATCTCGGGCGAGACGCCGAAGAAGCGTCCCAGGCGCAGGGCGGTGTCGGCGGTGACGGCCCGCTTCCCCTGCACGATATCGTGAATGCGGCGCGGGTCCACGCCGATGCACAGCG
This sequence comes from uncultured Chloroflexia bacterium, assembly GCA_963808455.1. Classification (GTDB taxonomy): domain Bacteria; phylum Chloroflexota; class Anaerolineae; order CG2-30-64-16; family CG2-30-64-16; genus CAWEHT01. The sequence goes on from CAWEHT010000021.1 coordinate 1,192, forward strand.
CCAGCCGGTGAGAAGTGAGGTTCATCGGCACCAGGAACTCGTGCAGCAGGATCTCACCGGGATGGACCGGTGCCTGTTTCGTGTCAGACATGGCTGCCTCTCAATCAATATCACGGTCCATCGTACTCCAGCCCGGTCATTGTGTCAAGCGCATTGTGTCGCATACAATATCCCGTGGCCGCGGCCCGGCCGCGCCGATGCTACAAGATGACCGGATTGCCCGCTTCAATGTTCTGAACAATCTCGGTCCGCAAATCCTTCAAGTAGGCGTCCACCTCGGCTGTTGTGCGCAACGTAGTGGCCTTGGGATGGACACGCACCGCTTTCGGTTCCAGGAGCTTGGCCGCCTGTTCCCGCGCCCTAGCGATGCGCGCCGGGATGGCCACGATCCAGTCTTCCCAGGTGCGGAGGGGCGTGGCGTCCAGCGTCGCCAGGAGCTGTTCTTCGGTCCCCACGGTAAGCGGCTCGACCGGGCCCAGCTTATGCTCGCGGAAGATCTTCTGCCACTGCTCGTCGGGCAGCTTCTGCCATTCGTCGGTATTCTTGAGTGCCTCCAGCTCCCGGTCGCGGGCCTCTACCAGCCGATCACGGGCAAGCTGGAGCGCCGAGCGCAGGTCTGCGCTAAGTTGCGTAACCAGCGGCTTGACCGGGTCGGGTTCGCTCAGCAGGCCACGGTTGGTGAGGATCGCCTGAACCTGCGGCCGGACCGTGTAGGCCACAGGCCGGTCCCCCGCGTGGGTCAGCAGACGCTGGAGAACATCCCATCGCGGCGTGCGTGTTTCCCGGAGCGCCTTGGCCGATTTCCAGGCGGCGTACGTGCTCTGGAGGGCGTCCCGCGCCTCGAATACCGCGACAAACTGCTCATTGCCGTGCTTACCCAGCAGGTCGTTGACCAGGCTGGTATCTGGCTTGGCGGGCAGCGGCGCTGCGCCGCCGGCGTCGGCGGCCAGGTCCTTCAGCTTTTGCAAGAGCTGGGGGATGACCGCGCCCTCTTCGTTGTTCGTGTACGGCAAGCCGATCGCGGTGAGCAGGCCGCGCACCCCGATGCGATATGTAGCCGGGATGATGATCGCCTGGTTGCGGAAGGTGGTGACGCCGATCTGCCCCAGCGGGATCTCTTTGGCGTTCGCCGTCTTGCCCGCCTTGTCCAGCGCCTCGACCTGCCCGCCCGCCACCAGCGCGTAGAGCGCGCCGTTCAACGGCGTCTTTCGGCCAGCCAAAGCCCGGCCCCGTAAAACGTCCGCGCACGTCGCTGCCCAATTTGCCGGCCCCGCCCAGGTAGCCCTGCACCTCTTTGCAGACAGGATGCCCGTCAGGATTGCCGCTGTAGCCGAGGGCAGCCAGTGCATCGGATGCTCCCTGGCGGGCGTGCTCGACCACCGTGCTCCAGCGCGGGTCGTCGGCCAGGCCGAATTTGGGGAACAACCGGACCAACGATGCGTCGAGAGCTTTCTCGACCGAGTCCCGCAGCGTGGCCTCGGTCACTTCATTGCCGCCGCCCTGCCACACACGCGCCGCGTCCAGCACGCCCGCCACCAGGCGATCCAGCGTGCCTCGTTCCAATTCTCGCCGCGTCTCCATCGCCCGCCGTGCCTGGATGCCTTCCGGGGTTGGCTGGTTGGCCGGCCGGGCGTTCAGCGTATCGATGGCCGCGGCGAGGCCGGCGAGTGACGCGTTCAGAGCGTCGGCATCGCGGCGGGGAAGTAGCACAAATACTACCGGGCTCTCCACGCCAGTGGCCTGGGCGTCGCCACGTACCGTCTTTTCAGAGGTGCTCCACTCGTCCCGCACCCACACCTGCACGCTGTCGGTGCCGGTCGGCGGCGCGTCCAGCCCGAAGTGCAGTTCGTGCTTGCGCGGGACCTTGCTGGCTCCCTGGATCAGCTTCAGGCCGCTTAGAGTCTTGCCGACGGCAACGCGGAACTCGCTCAGCCGGTCGCCGGCCAGCCGCGTCGGATCATTGGCGATCTTCTGGTAACGCGCCCGCCGATCACGCTCCCACTCGGCGCTCTCCCGGGTTTGCAAGCGGTGCTCGCCGCCGACCAGCATGAGCAGGCCGTCCTCCACCAGCGCCTGCAACAGGCCGGGGATGCACTGCCGGAGGGAGGCCGAGCCGGCCGTCAGGTCGTCCACCAGCAGATCGGCCAGTGTGCCGGCGGTGGCCTGCACGCCTGTCGCCATGACGCCTTCCGTCGGGAGCTCGCCGAGCAGGAAGATCAGGGCGCACAGGCGCGCCCGCAGCGTCCCATCGGCCGAGCCGTCGTTCTGTTCGGCAATGATCGCCGCCACCTCGGGCAGCAACACGCCGCTCTGGAGCATGGACGAACCCTGCTGCTCGTAGATCATGTCGGCCGGCACGACGGTGCCCACCGGCGCGTTGGCGACGCCGCGAACCGCCTCGTGGACGATGCGGAGCTGCGTCCGGAGTTGCGCTGCGGTGCCGGGCCGGTCGATGGCGCGCAGCAGGCGTTCCCAGAACCGCCGGCGCGCGGGCAAGAGCGGGTAATCCGGCACCAGATCGGGACGATCCGACAGGGTGGGAGCGATCTTGGTGCCGGCCAGGTGCCGGTTGATCTCGCCGCTCGCGGCGTCCAGCACCGCGGTCAGCGCAGCGACGTGGTCCTGATCCTTGCGCAGCACCACCTCGCGGATTACCTGCTGCACGTCGCGGTCAGACAGCGTGACGCGAACGGTGAACCGGTCCTCGAGTTTGGAGAGTTGGGGCGTGGCCTCCAGCGCCGCCTGGCCGGTTCCCACGAAGAGCAGGCTGCTGCCGAAACGCGACGAGCATGCCTGGACGAGATCCTGGGCCTGGAGCGTGCGGTTGTTATCGGTCCCGATGCTCTGTTGCAGTTCGTCGAACACGAGCAAGGTCAAGGGCCATTTGCCGGGCTTGTTGCATTGCAGGGCCAGGACATCGGCCATCGACTGGAGCAGCTCGGCCTCCGTGATCTCGGCCTTCTGCGGGAACTGGGCCCGTATCTGGGCCAGAACATCCTTTGGTGTAGCACCGAGATCGGGATAGGCCGCCAGCACCGCTTTCGCCAGCACCGGCGAGACGTACATATTGTTCAACTCGCCGGCCAGGGTCTCGCCCTGCCCCTCGATACCGGCGACCACAGCATTGTAGATACCTTTTTGCCGCAGCCAGATGGTCAGGCATGCCGGGGCGTATTGCGACGGCAGACCTGCGCCGCAGTACACGATGCTGAGCAGCGCCAGCCGGATGCTGTCCGCGCCGGCGCTGAGCGTTCCCGCAGCCGACCACAGCCCGCCCTCGCGCCTGGCGGCCGTGCTCAGCTCCCTGAACTGAGCCTCGATGTCAGGCGGCAACGAGACCAGTGAGCGTGCCAGCGCCCCGTCGGGGAAGGTTACGTCCTGCCAGAGGTATTGGAGCACGCGCACGAAGTGGCTCTTGCCGCTGCCATAGAATCCTGATACCCACACGGCCGGTTGTTTGGCCTGGTCCAGGTGTCCCAGGAAGGTGCTCAGCACCCGCTCCAGGCCGGCCTTGTACTCGCCCGAACAGACAAAGGATTCCAGCTCGTAGCGCAGGACGGACCACTCCTGCGGCGTGCGCGGCTCAAACACCTCGGTCACCCCGTCGTTGGGGATGACGAACGAGGTCGGGTCACGGTGGAAGATCTGGCGGTTCTGTAACATGTTCCTCTCCGTCTCCCTTGCCGGCGATTCTCTCAGTCTCCATTCCTGGCCAGGATGGGCACGGCCAGATAATTCCAGCCGTCGCGCGCGTCCAGCAGACGATATTGCGAGTTCTCGTAGCGCCCGGGGAAAAACACGAGCAGGCGACCGCGGATCGACGAGGTCACCTGTTCCAATATCTCGGATGTTTTGGCCAACCCGAACAGCGCGGCGACGCCGGAGAGGGCCACCACCGTGCCCTCGCCCACATCCTGTGCGGTCAGGGCACCTTTGACCCGAGCGACGGCTGCGTCCGCAAAGTCAGTCAGGGCCAGGTCGAGCGCCTCAGGGTCTTCGAAATACGCCTCGCGGTATTTGTGACCGGCCATCCACTCCGCAAAGGCATCCGAGAGGTTGAACGTGCTGCCAGCCGTGGCCGGCCTTCGCCGTGGCGTTGGCAAACTCCGGGATTCGCAGCTGCAGGCGGCGCTCCTGGGCCGGCTCGTAGACGGCGAACCACGTCTTTTCGGCGCCGGACAGGTGTTGCGACCATGCTTGAAACACGAACTCCTCGTAAGCTTTGATGAGCCCCTCGATGCGCCCCATGGTCTACCGTGCCTTTCGTGTGCGCTTTCGCGCCTTTCGTAGGTCAGAGTCCGCCGGCGCCGCGCAGGAGGTACTGGAAAGCGATCTCAGTGACCATACCGGTCTGGCGATATTCCAGCCAGCCCTGCTGCGAGGCCAGGAATGCCTGATCGTGCAGCGCGTGGGCCGGCACGTCGAGCAGCCGGGCCCAGAGCGTCTCGAAGAGCGCCTCGCCGCGGCCCCCGCAGAGGTAGCCCAACAGCAGGGCGTAGGCTACCGCGGTGGGCCGGCATTGCGCCGAGGCCCGCGTCTTGCCGCGCGTGCCGGCCAGGTGGCCTGATTGCTGCCACGAAGAGGCCAGGTTCTGGCCGAGACTCAGGAGCGTCTTTTCGCCATATTGGTCCGGCCGGGCCTCCGACACAACCTTGCAGAACATCTGCGGCCTGACGGGCTGCCCGCACGGCAGCGCGAGCAAGAAATCGGCGGTGCCGCGGAGGATAGGGTCTCGTGCCGCCGCGGAGCAAAGTGCGAGCAACGGCTGGGCCTGGGCATCGGCGGCCCAGAGATCGCGCAAAGCCCGGAAAAGCACCAGGTTCCGATCCAGGCCATACAGCTCGCGCAGCCCACGGAGCGAACGGACGCGGCCCGAATAGCTGTCTTTGCGGATGGCGTTGTCCTCGACGACCGCCCGCCGGTAATCGGCGTAGCCGGCAGACGCCGGGCACGTCGCCAGGACCAAGCGCAGTTCGTCGAGCATGATCGTGCGGCTGGTGTGCGTGCCACCAACGCCGGCGGTGAAGCCATAGATCAGCACGGATTCAGGTATATCGAACATGGCCTGCAAATAAGAAGGAGGAGGACGGATCCAGGGATCTCGTCGCGATTCGCCGTTTCGCTGTCCGCGCAGCGGGCCACGCCTATTATGTCCCCATTCGGGGCCGTTGGCAACCCGCGCGGACCCGTGGGGCGCCTCAGATTGGGGGCAAGGCGCCCGCCGACCACGGATCGGGCCATGGTCCTCAAAGGGGCGCTTCGCAGTGCACGGATCGCGCACGCCGCGGCGAGCCTATCCGCGCATCCGTGGGGCATCCGCGGTCGGCCCGGCCCCGGAATAGAAGCCCGCGTGGGCATTCGGGGTGCTGCCTCAGATTGTTGCGTGACCCGCCGGGATGCGGGCGGCGTTCGTCGATGACAGGACGCGTAAGATGATGAGAAGGTATGAGAGGCAATATGAACGGCAGCGCCGGAACGTAGGCGGGCGGGTGCTGCGCTGGCCGCTGATCCGGCGACGCCCTTGACGAGGAAGCCTTTCCGGCGGCGATTGCCAGCGCCACGCGAGACAGGCCTTCCGCGCCCGGCGCGTTCACGGAAGGGCACCGGAAAGGCCCATAGTCCACCGTATCCTGGAGCTCAGCGCCCCGGTCAGGCGCTATATGGCCGAACCAGGCGCGTCCAGGTTGCGGCCGATCACCGCGTTCACGAGCGGCCCCTTGCAGGCACCTGGAGGTCCCCAAGCACGTCCTCCAGGGTGGGATGCCCGATTTCCTGCAGCTCGTAGAACACGCGTTGGGCCGGCTTGTTGATCTTGAGCACGCGGCGCAGGTCGATCGGGGTGCCGATCAGCACCAGGTCCGCGTCGGCGCGATCGATCGTCTGCTCGAGCTCCGAAATCATCTGCTGGCCGTAGCCCATGGCAGGCAGCACCAACCCGGTGCCGGGATACTTGCGGTAGGTCTCGACGATCGACCCCACCGCATACGGCCGCGGGTCCACGATTTCGGCTGCGCCGAAGCGGCGGGCCGCCACCCAGCCCGCGCCATAGCTCATGCCGCCGTGGGTCACGGTCGGCCCATCCTCGATGACCAGGACGCGCTTGCCACGTATGGCCTCCGGCTCGCCCACGGACACCGGCGAAGCCGCCTCGATGATCGTGGCCTTCGGGTTGAGTGCATGCAGGCTGTCGCGGACGGCGCGGATGTCGTCGGGGCAGGCGCTGTCGACCTTGTTGATGACGAGGACGTCGGCCAGCGAGCACGTTGGCCTCGCCAGGGTGGTAGCGGGGCTCGTGCCCGGGACGCAGCGGGTCGGCCACGACGATGTGCAGGTCGGGCACGTAGAAGGGCAGATCGTTGTTGCCGCCATCCCAGAGGATCACGTCGGCCTCTGCTCCGCCTGGCGCAAGATCGCCTCGTAATCGACGCCGGCATAAACGACCAGGCCATTGGCTAGGTGAGGCTCGTACTCTTCTCGCTCTTCGATTGTGCATTGATGGCGGTCCAGGTCGGCGAGATCGGCAAAGCGCTGCACCGCCTGCCTGGCCAGGTCGCCGTAGGGCATCGGGTGGCGCACCGCGGCGACCCGGTAGCCCTTCGCGCGCAGGATTTTCGAGACGCAGCGGGTCGTCTGGCTCTTGCCGGCCCCGGTGCGCACGGCCCCGATCGAGACCACCGGCCTGATCGACTTCACCTGCGTCTGCCTGGCCCCCAGGAGCACGAAGCTCGCTCCGGCAGCGATGACCTGAGAAGCTTTGTGCATCACGTGCTCATGAGACACGTCGGAATAGGCAAACACGACCTGATCGGCCTGATATTCGCCGATCAGCGACGGCAGAGAGCTCTCAGGGCAAATAGGGATGCCTTGCGGATAGCGCGGGCCGGCCAGCTCGGGCGGGTAGCGGCGGTCCTCGATGTTCGGGATTTGCGTGGCCGTGAACGCCACGACCTCGACATCGGGGTCCTGGCGGTAGCAGACATTGAAGTTGTGGAAATCGCGCCCTGCGGCGCCCATGATGATGATGCGGCTTGGTACCATGAGATACCCCCTCAGGCCTGGAGCTCGCCAAGGCCCTTTGTGATCATAGCGCGCCGGGCGCCAAACCCGGCGCACCGCGCGGCCGGCGTCAATGGGCCTCGATAGCGTCCAGGCTTTCGGCGATGATGCCGAGCGCCTGGTCGATCTGAGCAGCCGTCACACAGAGCGGCGGGAGGAAGCGCGCGACCTGGCCCCGCGGGCCGCACATGTAGCCCAGCAGCCCTCGCCGAAGGCAACCTTCCAACAGCGCCATGGCCCTGTCGCCGTCGGGCTCCCTGCCGGGGCCGGGGCGGATCATCTCGAGGGCCGCCATCAGCCCGATCCCGCGCACCTGGCCCACGAAGGGATGCTTCGCGCCCAGCTCCTGGAGGCCGGTCAGGAGGCGTGACCCCATGCGGCGGCAATTGGCCAGCAGGTCCTCTTCGCAGATCACTTGCAGCGTCGCCAGCGCGGCGGCGCACGCGACCGGGTTGCCGCCAAAAGTCGTGCCGTGAGCGCCCGCCTTCCACTGGCCCATCAGCTCCCGGCTGGCGACCGTGGCGCTGAGCGGGAAGCCCGAGGCCATGCTCTTGGCAATGGCCATGACGTCGGGCCGGACGTCGAAGGTCTGCGCCGCGAACATCTGGCCGGTGCGGCCGAACCCGGTCTGTACTTCGTCGAAGATGAGCAGGATGCCGTGTTCGTCGCAGATGCGCCGCAGGGCCTTGAGGAAGCCGGCCGGCGGGACGATGTAGCCGCCTTCGCCCTGCACGGGCTCCACGAGGAGGGCGGCCACTTCCGACGGCGCCACGACGTGCTCGAACAGTTTCTCGATCCGTCCCAGGCTCCATTCGACGGCGCGCTCGGGCTCGTCGCCCAGGGGGCAGCGGTAGGGATAGGCGTAGGGCGCGAAGTAGACGCCGGGCAGGAAGGGCTCGTAGTGCAGGCGGTATTTGGCCTTGGCCGAGGTGACGGATGCGGCGCCATACGAGCGGCCGTGGAAGCCGCCCTCGAAGGCGATGATCGCCGGGCGCCGCGTTACGTAGCGGGCCAGCTTGAGCGCCCCCTCGATGGCCTCGGCCCCGCTGTTGCCGAAGAAGAACATGTTCATGCCCTCGGGCATGACCGGAGGCAGGGCCTGGCACAACCTGAGCAGCGATTCGTGCAGCGTGATGCCGATGGCTCCGTGCACCATCCGCCCCATCTGGGCCTGGGCAGCCTGAAGCACGCGTGGATGGCAATGCCCGACGTTGACCACGCCGATGCCCGAGGTGAAGTCGAGGTATTGCCGCCCGTCGGCGCCGTACAGGTAAACGCCCTCCGCACGTTCCACAGGCAACATGGGCCAGTCTTCGGCCAGGCTCGGCGCGAGGAATTCGCCAACCCGGCTGGCCAGCTCGAGGTAACCAGGCTGAATGGGCATGCGTGCGCTCCTTTCCGGTGCAACCTGGGCTCAATCGCCGTTCTGGGCGATCGAGCGGTAGTTGTAGATGCTGGCGCGCGACAGGTGCAGCAGGTCCGCCAGCTTCTCCGCCGCGCCACGGATCTTGAACAGCCCCCGCCTGTCGAGCGCCTGGATGAGGCGCAGCCTGGCCTGCCGGCCGGCTTCCTCCAGCGAGGATATCTGCTCTTGCTCCAGGAACTGGTCGATCGACCGGTCGATCAACTCGTCCAGGTCGCGGGCAAAAGTCGTTTCGACCACGGGCGCGGTGGCGACATCGGCCGGGGCGGCCAGCCTGTTCAGCACGTCGCGCGCCTGCTGCAGCCCGGAGTAGTCCACGTTGATGCAGACCGCGCCGATGATCTTCCCTTCGTGATCACGCAGCCACACGGTGGAGGTCTGAAAGGCCCGGCCACCCGACATCGTGCGATAGTTGAGCAGGTCGGTCCGCGTCGTCTCCAGCTCTTCAGGGGTAAAGCTCAGGTCCGGGACCGGGGAGCCGGGACAGCGACCGGTGAGGTTGCCGGCCACGGCGACGACGGAGTGTTGTAAGTCTTCCAGGTCATGCACGACAACTTCGCACTGCGGGCCGAGCACGGCGACGATGCCATCGGCCAGGCGCGTCAGATATTCGAAGATCCACTGGTTGAGCTCTCCAGCCATTTCCCGGTTGCTGCCCCTTCGGCCAGGCAGATTGAAAAGGCGCCTTCCCGCGAATGCCTGGCCATACTTAGCATACAACCTGTTAGACACTCTGTCAAGGTCTTGCCGGATGTCCTTGTACATTTCGTCCAAGAGACGTGCGTGGCCTGCGGCGAAACCCACCCACCGATGGCCCTCGCATCCTCGCCCGCTCTTATGAACGCTTGCACGCACCGGGACCGTATGTTACAATCCCGCGTCAGGCGGAATGCGATCCCGACCTGGTGCCCGGACGATCACCAGGCAGCCCTATCCGATGCTTTTCAGCCAAAAAGGCGAAGCCCAACGCCCGATCCGCCCGCCACTCGCCTCACGGGAAAGCATGCCACAAGGAGGAGATCATGAAACGCTCGTACGCTCTCTTGGCCTGTCTCATCGTCTTAGCCACGCTGCTGGCGAGCTGCGCAACCCCAACGAGCCAGCCCGCCCCCAGCCAGCCCACTGCCCCCAGTGCGGCCCAAGCCGCCACCAGCCAGCCCGCGGCCACCCAGCCCCCTGCCCAGGGTGCAAGCCAGCCCGCCGACCAGGGCCTGCTCGGCCAGATCATGCAGCAGAAGCAGCTGATCGTCGGCACTTCGGCCGACTATCCGCCCTACGAATCGGTGGACAAGAACAACAATTACAGCGGGCTCGACATGGACGTCATCCGCGAGATCGGTAAGCGGATGGGCGTCAACGTGAAGATCCAGGATATGGGTTTCGACTCACTTATCGCAGCCGTGCAACAAAAGAAGGTCAACGTAGTCATCGCGGCCATGCAGGCCACCGCGGCGCACGCCCAGACGGTGGATTTCTCCGTCGTGTACCACATGCCCAAGGATGGCTTCCTGGTGTCGTCCAAGGCTACGTTCACCATGAGCGATCCCAAGGACGCCGGGGGCAAGAACATCGGCGTGCAGACGGGCACGGTCCAAGACACGTGGATCGAGAACAACCTGGTGAAGACGGGGCTGACCAAGGAGAGCCAGGTCTTCCGTTATGAGCGTGTTGACGACGCGGCGCGTGACCTTCAGAACGGGCGCATCGATGTGTTGATGATCATCGGCGACGCCGCGGAGTCGCTGTCGAAGCAGATGGGGCTCAAAGTGGCCCTGCTCACCGACAAGACGATCTCTGCCGGGCAGGCCATCGCCATGCCCAAGGGCGAGACAGCCCTGAAGGCCAAGATCGACGGCATCATCGGCGACATGCAAAGTGACGGGACCATGCAGAAGCTGCAGGATGCCGATGGCGTGCCGTGAGCGGCGAACTGGTTGCAGGGAAGGGGGGCCAGACCCTTCGCAATGTGTGAACTGAAGCATGGGTG
>CAWEHT010000022.1:0-9577 GCA_963808455.1 uncultured Chloroflexia bacterium
GCCACATTGCTCTGCTTCATTGAATCTCAGGACGTGCGCTGCGCCTTCCGCTTCAGGCTCAATCCTGGGGGTCGGCTCGTTGTCGTCGGTTTTCGGGTGGCGTCCCCCGGCCTCTGATCTCTGGAATCGCTGGCCTCTGGGAACGTGGTCTCTGGGGGAGTCCAGAGGGGGCCAAGCCCCCTCTGGTGCGCGGTCGAACCGGGCGGACTGCAACGCGATCTGTACACAAACAGCGTGAGAAGCGCGATGAAAGTGGGAGTTGTCGCCTCGGTTGGGGTTCCCGCACGGACGCGTACGTGGCATCCTTGCGCGCTGCCTATGTGGTGCCTTCGCGTGTTGCGTGGTGCCTCCCGACCTCGTGGTCCGGTGGCTCCCGACTCTCCTCACGGATGGCGATCCGGCCGTGGCCAATCCTGGTCATTTCCTGATCTGTGGCCTGCCCCCGGCCCACGACAGTGCCGGCTTCCTAACCGGCAGTGGAGTAACCGATGCGCACACCTATCGTCTTCTGCGCCACCTGCGGCCGCTACCTGGGCGCGGCCGAGCGCTGCGTCTTCTGCGGCTGGGAGCGCCCGGCGGCGCTGCGCACCCCCACAGCGGGAGAGCCGCTCTGGCGGCTGCATACCGTCGCTGCGGCAGCCGGCCACCCGCTGGTGTTGGGCGACCTGGTCTGTCTCGCCGATCGCGCGGGCGCGCTGGCCGCGATCTCGGCCGCCGACGGCACGGTGCATTGGCGCTGGGCGGGCGAGGGGCCGCTGCGCGGCGCGCTTGCGGGGCGCGGAGATCGCGTGTACGCCGCGCCCCGCGAAGGAGAGCTGGTATCGCTTGACCTCAGCTCCCACTCTGCCCTTCCGCAAGTGGACCGCCCAAGGGTTAGGTGGCGCTTCCCTGTGCCGTCGCCCGGCGCGCCCACGCTGGACGATGGGCGCATCTACCTGGGCAGCGGCGAGGGCGCGGTCTACTCCCTGGCCGACACGGGGGATCGGCCCGAACTTGCCTGGCAGACCCGCGTAGGCGGACGCGTGGCGCTGACGCCCGTCCGCTGGCGGCACCTGCTGCTGGTCGCCACCAGCCACGCTCAGGGCCAACTGGTCGCGCTCGACGCCGGCCGCGGTACTGTCGTGTGGGCCCAGCCGCTGGGCGCTCGCGCCGCCATCCTCCTCCTCGCCTCGCCCGCGAGGACTGGGAGCGGGGCTGAGGCCCTCACCCTAACCGATCGCGGCCTGGCCCGTCTCTTCCGCCTGCCCGATGGCGAGCCGCGGGCGTGGTCGTTCCAGGTCGCGGGAGGCGCGCCGGTGGCTGCGGCGGGCGACGACGGGATGCTCTACCTGGGCGGCGCGGGCGGCGTGGTGGTCGCCCTCGACCCGACCACCGGCGCCACCCGCTGGCAGGCCAACCTCCCAGATGCGGTCATCGGCCTGGTGGCCGCGGAGGGCCTGGCGCTCGCGGCCACGCGGGGCGGCCATCTTCACGTGCTCGATGTCGTCGATGGCGCGGCACACGGCCTCTGCTCGGCCAGGGTGCCGTTGACCGCGGGGCCGGAGGTGCTGGCCGGGACGATCCTGGTCGGCGCTGAGGCCGGCTGGAGCGCCCTGCCCTGGCACCTGGGCCGGTGGGACTGGGCCGCGGCGCGTTCCGGGCGCGGGGCGAGCTGGATGCGGCCGCCGCCTGTCACGCGCTGGCGAACGAGCTGGACGCAGCCGAGCAAGCCTGGGTTGCCGCCGGCGCGCCGGAACGCCCTGCCTGGCTGTGGACGGCCCTGGGCGATGACCGCCGCGCCGCCGTGGCGTTTCGGCGGGCGGCCGATGTGGAACGATCTCGACAGCCCGCCCTGGCCGCCGCTTATCTCAACCTGGCCGCGGACCGCCTGGAGGCGTGCGACGCGCCGGCAGATGCCGCTACCTGTCGCGGGCTGGCCGGCCACATGGGCCGCTTCCCGTACCTGCGCCTGGCCATCGCCAACCTGCCGGCCGGGGAGGCGGGCGAGCCAATGACCGCGACAGTCGAGGTGCGCAACCTGGGAAATGCGCCGGCAGAGGGTGTGCGCTTCCGCCTGGGCGGCCGCCTGGCGCGCAGCGTTGCGGGCCAGCTGCCCGGTCCCCTCGCGCCGGGCGCCAGCGCCGTGTTAGAATTCGACGGGTTGATCCCCACCGCCGCCGGCCGCGAGCGGCTGACCGTCAGCGTGACGTGCGGGGGCCCGTGCAGCGCGGACGTACGCGCCGATGCCAGCTTCGAGTTCGACGTTGCCGAGCCGCCGCCCGGCGCGGTCACGATCCGCGACGATGCCTGCGCCGTGATCGTGCGCGTGCTCAAGGGCGCTCCGCTGCCCGCGTCCGCGTGGGCGGCATGGCCGGGCTGGTCAAGGTCGAGGTCGTCTAGCGTCCGTGCCCGGCACCTCGGAGGTATCGGTCGCCTGGGTATCGGGAGGAAGGTCTATGCCACTATCGCCAGGTGAGATGCTCAACGGCCATTACCGCATCGAGGCTGAGATCGGCCTTGGTGCTTATGGGCGCGTCTACCGCGCCACCGACGCCAAGCTGAGTGTGGTGCGGGCGATCAAGGAGCTGGTCGAGGATGCTGACGAGCTCGGATACCTCCCAGTTCGCCGACTACGTGCGCCGCTTCCAGCGGGAGGCGCGGGTCCAGGCCGGCTTCAACCACCCCAACATCGTCCACGTCTACGAACTGATCCAGGAGGGTGACGACCGGCTCTATCTGGTCATGGAGTATGTGGACAGCACCAGCTTGCGTGAGCACTTAGCGCAACACGGGCCGCTACCGGTGGACGAAACAGTGCGGATCACGGGCGATCTGCTGGCCGGGCTGGCCGCCGTGCACGCCGAACCACGTGACATCGTGCATCGCGACATCAAGCCCTCCAACGTGCTGCTGACCGGGCCGGCCAGGCCAAGCTGACCGATTTTGGGCTGGCGCAGCTAGGGGATGAAAGCTTGCGCTCGGGGGCGGGGCAGCCGCATCCGGGGACGCCGTTCTACATGTCCCCGGAGCAAGAGACGACGTCGGCCTTTCTCTACCCGGCCAGCGATATCTTCAGCGTCGGCTGCGTGCTGTTCGAGATGCTGGCCGGCCTGCCCTACAAGCAGGCCAGGCGCCGCAAGCAGGGGCTGACGGACTTGCGCCCCGACGTTTCGCCCTGGTTAGTGGAGTTGACTACGGCGGCGCTGGCGATACAACCCGACGACCGGCTGGCGGATGGCGAAGCGATGGGGCGGATGCTGGCGGAGGCGCAGGCCAAAGCCAAGGCTGAGGCCGAGGAACGAACGCGGGAGGCGCTACGCGCCCGGCTGGCGGAAGAGGAACGCCTGCACCAAGAGGCGGAGGAGCAAGCGCGCCAGGCCACGGCGCAGCTCGAGGCTGCTCAGCAGGCGGAGCAACGCCGCCAAGCCGAAGCGGTAGAACTCACCCGTCGGGAAGCGGCGCTGCAGGCGCAGGAGGAAGCCGCCAGGGCGGCGCGGCAGCGGGCGGAAGCTGCGGATACCCGGGCAAGTCCGGCTGGCGAGCAAGCGCGCCGCGCCGGTGCGCCCAAAGGAAGTGCGGGCGGCGAGAAACGGCGGCTGCCGTGGGCGTTGATCGGGCTGGTGGGGCTCGTACTGGCATTTGGCGGTTGGGGCCTGGCGCACTTGTCGCGCCCGGTCCCGACACCGGTGGTAGTGGAGCAGCCGGTGACGCAGGTAACAATCGTGACGCAGGTGGTAGCGGGGCAGGCGGCGGTGCAGGCCACGCCCACAGCGATGCCGCAGGCGAGCCCCACGGCCGCTCCGAAGCCGGTGCCCACTGCTATCGCGACGGCAGCGCCCACCGAGGCCCCGACCGCGACCCCCACACTTGCCTCCACGGCCGCTCCGACGTCGCCTCCGACTGCCGCGCCGATGCCCACGGAAGGGCCCACAGCGGCCTCTGCGGAATCTACGCTGCCACTGCAGCTGGCGCCCGGCGTGACGCTCGAGTTGGTGCGCGTGCCGGCTGGCGAATTCCTGATGGGCAGCGACAAGACTCAGGACCCGCAGGCGTGGGACGACGAGCTGCCGCAGCAGCGTGTCAACCTGCCTGAATTCTGGGTCGGCAAGTACGACGTGACGGTGGCGCAGTTTGCCGCCTTCGTCCAGGCCACCGGCTATAAGACCACCGCCGAGCAGCAGGGCAGCGCCTATGCACTCACGGGCTCGGGATGGGTGGAGGTCAAGGGTGCCGATTGGCAGCACCCAGAGGGGCCAGGCAGCGACGTGAGCAGCAAGCAGGACCACCCGGTGACGCAGGTGTCGTGGCGCGATGCGGTGGCCTTCTGCACCTGGGCCACGAAGGTGGCGGGGCGAACGATCAGGCTGCCGAGTGAGGCGGAGTGGGAGAAGGCGGCGCGCGGGACAGATGGGCGCATCTATCCGTGGGGGAACGCGGCGCCGGATGCCAGCCTGGCCAACTTCGACATGAATGTGAAGGACACGACGCCGGTGGGGCAATACGCGGCGGGCGCGAGCCCGTATGGCGCGCTGGATATGGCAGGCAATGTCTTGCAGTGGACCAGCAGCCTGTACAAGGGCTACCCCTATCAAGCTGGGGACGGGCGGGAGGATCCAAACGATCCTGGGGCGCGCGTGTTGCGGGGCGGGTCGTTCCTCAGTGAATCTCGGAACGTGCGCTGCGCCTTCCGCAACAGGGACCTTCCTGAGGATCGGAACGATTACATCGGTTTTCGGGTGGCGTCCCCCGGCCTCTGATCTCTGCGTCTCTGATCTCTGGGTTCGTCGGTCTCTGGGGGGAGTCCAGAGGGGGCAGAGCCCCCTCTGGGGCGCGGGCAAAGGAAGGAGGCTTGGACCACGAAGTTTACGCAAGCCACCTGGAGAGCGCGATGAAGGTAGGGCTTGTCACCTCCGCAGGGCTTGTCGAGCGCACACCCGCGGCGTCCTTTCCCGTGGCGCATCTGGTGTCTTCGCACGCTTCGCGGCTCTTCCAAACTTCGTGGTGCGGCGCCTCCCCAACACCCTCATGGCCGAACGCACTGCGTCGAGAAGACCATCAAGGAAGGGCATCCGGCCGCAGCCAATCCAGCCTGTTTTCTGACCGGCAGCCCGACTGCTGGCCCACAATAGTGCCGGCCTCCTGACCGGCAGCGGAGTAACCGATGCGTACACCCATCGTCTTTTGCGCCACCTGCGGCCGCTACCTTGGCGCGGCCGAGCGCTGCGTCTTCTGCGGTTGGGACCGGCCTGCGGCGCTGCGCATCCCCAGCGTGGGCGAGCCGCTCTGGCGGCTGCCTACCGTCGCCGCGGCAGCCGGCCACCCTCTGGTGCTGGACGACCTGATCTGTCTCGCCGATCACACGGGGCGCGCTGGCCGCGGTCTCGGCGAGCGACGGCGCGATGCGTTGGCGGTGGCCGGGCGAGGGGCCGCTGCGCGGCGCGCTGGCCGGGCACGGCGATCGCGTCTACGCGGCGCGCGCCGCGAAGGGGATCTGCTGGCGCTTGACCTCAGGTCTTGCTCTTCCCTTTCGCAAACAGATCGGCCACAGGTGAGGTGGCGCTTCCCTCTGCCCTCGCCCGGCGCGCCAGCTCTCGACGAAGGACGCATCTACCTGGGCAGCGGCGAGGGCACGGTCTACGCCCTGGCCGACGTGGGCGACCGGCCCGAGCTTGCCTGGCAGACCCGCGTCGGCGGACGCGTGGCGCTGGCGCCCGTCCGCTGGCGGCACCTGCTGTTGGTCGCCACCAGCCACGCCCAGGGCCAACTGGTCGCGCTCGACGCCGGCCGCGGCACCGTCGTGTGGGCCCAGCCGCTGGCGCGCTCGCGCCGCCATCCTGCTCCTCGCCTCGCCTGCGAGGACTGGGAGCGGGGCTGATGCCCTCGCCCTGACCGATCGCGGCCTGGCCCGTCTCTTCCGCCTGCCCGACGGCGAGCCGCGGGCGTGGTCGTTCCAGGTGGCAGGAGGCATGCCGGTGGCCGCGGCGGGCGACGACGGGATGCTCTACCTGGGTGGTGGAGGCGGCGTCGTGGTCGCCCTCGATCCGACGACCGGCGCGACTCGCTGGCGGGCCAACCTCCCAGATGCGCTCATCGGCCTGGCGGCCGCGGAGGGCCTGTTATTCGCGGCGACGCGGGGTGGCCAACTCCGCGTGTTGGATACCGTCGATGGCACGGCACACGGCCTCTGGCCGGCAGGGGGGCCGTTGAACGCGGGGCCGGAGGTGCTGGCCGGTACGATCCTGGTCGGCGGTGAGGCCGGCTGGAGCGCCCTGCCCTGGCACCTGGGCCGGTGGGACTGGGCCGCGGCGCGTTCCGGGCGCGGGGTGACCTGGATGCAGCCGCTGCCTGTCACGCCCTGGCCAACGAGCTGGACGCAGCCGAGCAAGCCTGGGTTGCCGCCGGCGCGCCAGAACGCCCTGCCTGGCTGTGGACGGCCCTGGGCGACGACCGCCGCGCCGCCGTGGCGTTTCGGCGGGCGGCCGATGTGGAACGAGCACGACAGCCCGCCCTGGCAGCCGCCTATCTGAACCTGGCCGCGGACCGCCTGGAAGCTTGCGACGCGCCGGCCGAAGCTGCCGCCTGTCGCGGGCTGGCCGGCCACATGGGCCGCTTCCCGCACCTGCGCCTGGCCATTGCCAACCTGCCAGCCGGTGAGGCGGGCGAGCCGATGACCGCGACAGTCGAGGTGCGCAACCTGGGCAATGCGCCGGCAGAGCAGGTACGCTTCCGCCTGGGCGGCCGCCTGGCACGAAGCGTTGCCGGTGAGCTGCCCGGCCCGCTCGCGCCCGGCGCCAGCGCCGTGTTAGAATTCGATGGGTTGATCCCTACCGCCGCCGGCCGCGAGCGCCTGACCGTCAGCGTGACGTGCGGGGACCCGTGCAGCGCGGCCGTGCGCGCCGATGCCAGCTTCGAGTTCGACGTAGCCGAGCCGCCACCCGGCGCGGTCACGATTCGCGACGACGCCGGCGCCGTGATCGTCCGCGTGCCCGAGGGCGCGCCGCTGCCTCGGGTGCGCGTGGGCGGCATGGCCGGCTTGGTCAAGGTCGAGGTCGGCTAGCACAAGTGCTCGGCACCTCAGAAGTCTCGGTCGCCTGGGTAACGGGAGGAAGGTCCATGCCACTATCGCCGGGTGATAATCTCAGCGGTCACTACCGCGTCGAAACTGAGATCGGCCACGGCACCTATGGCCGCGTCTACCGGGCGCGGGACGGCAAGCTCGACCGCGTCGTCGCCATCAAGGAGCTGGCCAAAGGTCCCGACGATCTGGGATCCTCCGTGTTCGCCGACTACGTACGCCGCTTCGAGCGCGAGGCTCGGGTTCAGGCCGGCTTCAACCACCCCAACATCGTCCACGTCTACGATCTGATCCAGGACGGCGCCGACCGGCTGTACCTGGTGATGGAGTACGTGGATGGCACCAGCCTGCGTGAGCAGCTGGCCCAACGCGGGCCGCTGCCGGTGGACGAGGCGGTCAGAATCACGGGCGACCTGCTCTCCGGGCTGGCTGTAGTGCACGCCGACCCGCGTGACATCGTGCACCGCGACATCAAGCCTTCCAACGCGCTGCTGACGCGGGCCGGGCAGGCCAAGCTGGCCGATTTTGGGCTAGCACAGCTTGGGGATGAGAGCTTGCGCTCGGGCGCAGGCCAGCCGCATCCGGGCACGCCGTTCTACATGTCGCCAGAGCAAGAAACCACGTCGGCCTATCTCTACCCAGCCAGCGACATCTTCAGTGTGGGCTGCGTGCTGTTCGAGATGCTGGCCGGTGTCCCTTACAAGCGGGCCAGGAAGGAGAGGCAAGCGCTGGCAGACCTCCGGCCTGACACGCCGAAGTGGCTGCTGGAGCTGACGGCGCAGGCGCTCGCAAAGGGCCCCGACGAACGGCCAGCGAACGGCGGGGCGATGGGGCATATGCTGGCGGACACACAGGCCAAGGCTGAGGCCAGGGCAAAGGCGCAGGCGGAGACGGAAGCTGCGGCGCAGGCCAAAGTTGAGTTTCAGGCCAAAGCAAAGGTTAAGGCTGCGGCTGGGGCCAGGGCCGAGGCTGATGCAGAAGACCAAAGCCGGCACGCACAGCGCAACGCCGAGGAGAATGCCCAGCGCGTCGGGCTGGCCGAAGAGGAGCGCCGCCCTGGGACCCAGAGCCCGCAGGAAGGTTCGGGACCGACCACTCCAGAAAAGCCACCGCGGGGGCGGCGGGTTGCTTCGCCCGTTGTGGTCGCACTCGTGGCGGTTGCCACAATTGCAGCAGGCTGCTGGCTCTTGCTGAGCAGGCACGGTCGCGTTCCACCCCAGGCGCGCGTCTTGACGGAGACGCCGATACCGATCGTGCTCGTACCCTCGATTGCAACAGGCGTGGCAACGACTGTCGAAGCAACATTTACGGCTCAGCCGGAAACCATCGGTGCAGACACCGTCACACCGCTGCCTCCGGAACCGACCGCTTCCTCTGCGCTGCCGGATATGGCAACGGCCACAGCCGTGGTGATCGTCAATGCAGACGGCGTAAATGTGCGTGATGGTCCGGGCACGGACTTCCGTGTCACCACATCAGTCAATCAAGGGGACCAACTCCAGCCTCTTGGACGGCTGGCGGATGACTCCTGGATACAGGTGCGGCTTGCCAGTGGTGATATGGGGTGGGTCGCGGCTAGCTATCTTGATCTGTCGGGCGTCTCGGGCCCACTCCCGGTCGTTCCGGCGCCGCAGCTTCCCACCTGTACCCAAGACCCTGCGCCCCAATTTGCGAGCCTTTGGCATAAAGAGAGCCTTGGCTGCGCGCAGGCCAGTGGCGCAGTTGCCTGGGCCACGCTGCAGCAATTCGAGCATGGCATGCTCCTTTGGCGAGAAGATACGAATCAGGTCTATTTGCTGACCAACAGCGGTACCTGGTTTGAGCTGCTGGATCGCTGGCAAGATGGCACCCCGATCACATCGAGAGGCAATCCGCCAGCGGGGCTGCAATCGCCTGTCCGAGGGTTCGGCTATGTGTGGGGCAAGCGCCAGGACGTTTTCGACGCGCTTGGGTGGGCAACTGACAAGGAGAAAGGCTTCTGCGCCGTGATCCAGCCAGCAGACCACGGTCTTGCCGTTGGAACCAGCACTGTACAGTATTGCAAAGACCAATTATACAACTATGCCGTCGAACCTGATTGGCCTTCCGTGGTGGCCATGATCGTGGGTGATGGCACCTGGTATCGATAGGCTGGGGATCAGCGGCCGGAGAAGGAAGTGGTCAAGGCAGCGGGTAGCCATGGGTTCAATGATTCGAGAAGGAGCGGAAGAGCTCGGGCGAACGAATTCTGGACGGCCACTACCGTATCGAGGCCGAGATCGGCCGAGGAAGCTACGGCCGGGTCTACCGGGCGCGGGACGCAAGCTCGACCGCGTCGTCGCCATCAAGGAGCTGGCCAAGGTTCCGACGATCTGGGACCTCCCTGTTTGCCGACTACGTGCGCCGCTTCGAGCGCGAGGCTCGGGTTCAGGCCGGCTTCAACCACCCCAACATCGTCCACGTCTACGAGCTGATCCAGGAGGCCCTTCACCGGCTGTACCTGGTGATGGAGTATGTGGATGGCGCCAGCCTGCGTGAGCACCT
>CAWEHT010000023.1:0-17219 GCA_963808455.1 uncultured Chloroflexia bacterium
GTGCCATCCTGCTCAGGCGTGGGCTGCCGCCGGGCCTCCTTCAGGATGCGTGCACATTCCGCGGCCCCATACTTGCGGGCTGGCCCACCCCCGTGTTTTGGACGCCAGTGCAGCCAACCCGCGCCGATTGAACTCACTCACCCAATGCGCCACGGTGTCGCCCGTCTGGCGGCCAGCGATCACCGCGGCCTCGGTGTACGTCTTACCCGCCGCCACCGCCAGCAGGCCCTTGGCATGCGCCACCTGGCCAGCCGGTTCACTGCCGGACCGACTGATTTGTTCCAGCAGCTCGCGCTCTGCGTCGGACAGGGCGCGCAATGTCTCGTTCTTGTGGCGACTCAACATGCGCCTCCTTCGTGGGTCTGAGGCGCATGCTATCCTGCCAGGCATATTATGGCAAATGGCGAACCAAACGACCCACTAGAAGACCCCGGCGATGATGAGGCGCAACGCCCCGCACATCGTGGGCAATCCAGGTCGGGTAATCCGTGAGCCCGCACATCGTGGGCAATCCAGGTCGGGTAATCCGTGAGCCCACACATCGCAGGCGACCCAGGTGGGGTGATCTGTGAGCCCACACATCGTGGGCAGCCCAGGTCGAGGAATCGGTGAGCCGTGATCCAGCTGTGGGCACGATTGCCGCGACGATGACCGTGACAGGACCCGGCCCGAGGTCTGTTGGGGCATCTCAGAGAGACGGGTGGCCTTCCAGCGGTTGTTACCTGAACATGTACAGGATGCCGGTGGTGTTTGGTCCGCAATGACTGGAGATCGTGCAGCCGGCCTGGGTCACGAGCAGCTCCGCCGGTGCGGCGATCCGCCGCACCTCGTCCGCCAACCATCCCACGTCCTCGGAGCCCGAATGCGTCACGAAGACGCGACCCAGGGCGATCTTCGGCAGATGGGCCGTGAAGTCGTCGAGTAGCGTTTGTAGGGCGCGCTTGCGTGTTCCGCGCACCTTCTGCCACACGGCCACCGAGCCGTCCGGCTCGACCCCGAGCAAAGGATGGATGTGAAGAAGGCTGCCCAAGAGGCTTTCCACGGCAGTGCAGCGGCCGCCCATGTGGATATAGTTCAGGGTGTCGACCACAAAAGAGGTACGTACGCGCGGCACCAGGGTCAGAAGCTCGCTCTCGATCTGGTCTGCCGTACATCCCTGGTCGCGCAGATCGGCGGCCTTCAGCACCAGCAACCCGGTGCCCGTGGATAGGTTGCGGGAGTCGACCAGGTGAACCTTGCCGACAGGGAATTGCTCGGCAGCCAACCTGGCGTGGTCGAATGCAGAGGACAGGGCCGAGGCTAGGCCGGTGAAGATAACCTCGCCAGGCTTGTCGAACGCCGTGAGGTAATCGGGGATGGGTGGGGCCGCGGTCGTCGGCAGGCGGCCGGTCTCTTCGGCGAGCTTGTACAAGCGCCTCGCGTCGATGTCCACACCATCGTGATAGGTGCGATCACTGTGTTGCACGGGGAATGGGATAACGTCGATGCCATGTCGCTCGATCAGCTCGGGCGTCAGATCGGCGGTGCTGTCCGTAACGATATTCACCATCTTCCTGCAAGCCTCCTGGCAGCGCAGTTCGGATACCCGGTGCTGGCTGACGAGCCGGCCAGACACAGGCATTGCCGTGACTGATCGCCATTTGCCTGGATTGGTCTCAAGGATGGGCAGTGGTCCGCGCCATAACCCAGCCTATTGTATCATCGTTGCGAAAGAAGCGGGAGCCGTGGATAATTGCCTGGGGCCTGGCATCGTCAACCACTTGGGCCAGCCATTGCAGGAAGGCTCCGCGCACTGGAGGAACGATCAGCATGGAACTTGTCGATATCAGCCACACCATCGAGCCGGGTATGCCGCTTTTCAGCGCCTCGGCGCCGCAGCCGGAGATCACAGCCTGGCAAAGCCACGCGCAGGCCGCTGCCAGCGGCCACTATGAGGGCTGCAGCTGCGAAATTACGGAGGCCAGGTTCGTTACCAGCATAGGTACCTACCTCGACAGCCCGTATCACTTTCATCCCAGCGCGCCGTCGATCGAAGCGCTGCGCCTGGAACAACTCGTGCTGCCGGGCATCGTCGTGAGTTGCGCTGTATCTGCTCCGCGTGCCGGCATCGGGCCCGCTGTGCTGGATGGCCTAGACCTCGCCGGCAAGGCGGTCCTTTCCGTACGGGTTGGTGCCGCTATTGGGGCCAGCCGGAGTACTCGACGGGCCCTTTCCTGACGGAAGCGACAGCCATGGCGTTGCGGGACCGCGGCGCGAAGCTGGCGGGAGTCGATTTCCTGGTTGTCGATGACATGAACGACCCGCGACGCCCGGTCCACGTCAACCTTCTGGCAGCCAGCATCCTGATTGTGGAGAACCTGGCTGCCTTGGATGCGCTGCCCGCATCCGGCTTCACGTTCCATGCCGTGCCGGCAAAGATGGCTCGGGCGGCCGCCTTTCCCGTCCGCGCGTATGCGATGGTGCCGTGACCTATGACGAACACGTCACCGACTGACCTCAAGGTGGACTTTGAGCCAGCCGGCTGCCGAGTCCGTTGCGCGCCGGGCGCGACGATCCTTGACGCGGCCCGTGCAGCCGGGCTGCCGCTGGTCTCCGTCTGCGGTGGCGAGGGCATCTGCGGCCAGTGCCTGGTGCGCGTGGTTAGCGGGCTCGTCTCGGACCTGACGGCCAGCGAACTGGCGGAGCTCGATGCCGGCCAGATTGCCGGCCGCTTCCGCCTGGCGTGCCTGACGCGGGTGCTCGGCGATGTGAAGGTCGATGTCCCCGTCACGTCGCAGGGCGTTGCACAACGGCTTGAGTTGGAGGGCCTGGAAACCGAAGCAGTGCCATTTGCTCCCGCCGTTCGCGAGCATCTCGTGGCCCTGGCGCCTCCATCCGTACACGATCCGCGCTCAGACTTCTCCCTGCTGCGCAGTGCCCTGGCGAGCTCGCCGGACGGCGCCCCGGAAGTGGCCGACCATTCGGTTCTCAAGCGCCTGCCCGCGCTGCTCCGCGACAACGGGTGGCGGGTGCGCGTAAGCCAGCGCGGGGCAGAGATCGTCGAACGTCCGCCCGCCCGACCGCGGCCCACTGGGGCTGGCAGTCGATATCGGGACCACGAAAGTCGCCGCCTACCTGGTAGACATGGAGACGGGAGCCACGCTGGGGCTGGACGGCATGACGAACCCACAGATCGCGTACGGCGAGGATGTCATGAGCCGGATCGCGTATACCATGCGCGAGGACAAGAGCCGACTGACCACTGTTCTTGTCGAGGGGCTGAACGCACTGGTGCGAGGCCTTTGCCCCGAGCCCGAGCGGATCACGGACGCGGTCGTGGTGGGCAACACGGCCATGCACCACCTTTTCCTTGGCTTGCCGGTGCGCCAGCTAGGGCTGGCACCCTACAATGCCGTGGTCAGCGAGCCGGTCGATGTCAAGGCCGCGACCTGGGGCTGGAAATCGCCCCCGGTGCCTATGTGCACGTGTTGCCAAATGTGGCAGGCTTTGTCGGCGCCGATCATGTCGCCATGATCCTGGCGACCGGGCTGGATCGGGCAGACGGCGTTTTCATCGGGCTGGATATCGGCACTAACACAGAGGTGGTGCTGCGCGGCATGGCGAGCTGCTCAGCTGTTCGACCGCCTCGGGCCCGGCCTTCGAAGGTGCGCACATCCGGCACGGCATGCGGGCGGTTGGCGGGGCCATCGAGAAGGTCCGCGTAGAAGGCGGCAACGTGCAGGTGACCACCGTCGGAGGGGAACGGCCCATCGGCCTGTGCGGCTCGGGCGTCCTGGATGCCATCGATGCATTGCACCGCGCCGGGCTGCTGAGCCGCCGCGGCCGTCTGGTGCCTCACCCGCGCGTGCGAGTACAGGACGGTGAGCGAGAGTTCGTGCTGGTGCCGGCCTCCGAGGCCGGCATCGATCGCGACATTACCCTGGGTGAGAAGGATATCAGCGAGATCTTGCTCGCCAAGGCTGCCATGCGCACTGGCATCGACACGCTCTTGCGCGAAACCGGCACTTCGCCCGATGATCTGGATGGGATGATCATCGCAGGCGCATTCGGTATGCACATCGACGTGAAGAGCGCGGCTCGGCATTGGGATGTTGCCGTCCGTGCCTCCCGAGCGGATCAGGCAAGTGGGCAATGCCGCTGGCGTCGGAGCCCGCCTGGCGCTCGTCTCGCTTGCCCAGCGTGAACGGGCAGTGAGTATCGCCAGGCGTTTGCGCTACCTCGAGCTGATGGTGCAGCCAGAATTTCGCGATGCACTTTGCCCACGCGATGTTCCTGCCGGAGAGCTGAGCGGATGTAGCGTCCCTACAGCAGGTGCTGACGCGGGGTGGCTACAGCAGGTCGATGCGGTAGTTGACAATCTCGGCATCGAGGCGCCAGGCTGCCACGCTTTCGGCGACTCGCGTGGAGCAGCGCGTGCACGTAGTCGGCGCTGGGCGAGACGCTGGCTACCCCAAGGACCGTGTGGCCCAGCTGGTCCTGATCGGCGATCTCGGCCACGGAGACGTTGAACTGCTTGCGCAGCCGCGACACGAGCGGCAGAACCACACCCCGCTTTTGCTTCAGCGAGGTCACGCCGGGGATGTAGATCTCGATGGTCAGTAGGCCGACTGAGGGCATCATGGTGTGGGCGTGAACTCCACGGTCCAGTCCCGAGGGGAGGCCTTTTCCCGAAACCGTCCCTCCTTCGGGGCCCGCCGCTCCTGGCATTCAGATGGCCTGGCGCGCCAGGGCCCGCCCGATGAAGCGTTGCTCGGAAGGGAAAGTGAGCATAGCCTGGGCCTCGACAAGCCCGGACGCCCACAGCGGGACGAACCGGGCCTCTTCGGCGTCGGGGCTGTCGAACTGTGGTTGGCCGCGCTCGGGCCTTACGAGTCGCATCAAGTAATAGTGCTCGGTGCGGCGGACCCATTCGCCGTTCCGCGGGGAACTCGCCGAGCATGGTGCCGAGATCGTCCACGATCGCCACCTTGCAGTAGCCCGTCTCCTCACATACCTCACGTAGCGCTGCCTGGGCATCGGTCTCGCCAGCCTCGACGTGTCCTTTGGGCAGGCGCACCTCGCGCGTGAGCCTGCCATCTCGGACGACCTCGCGCGTGATGAGCAGGACACGCTCTGTCTGGTCCAGCACCACGCCTCCAGCGGCCGTGTAGGTGCGAATTATCATAGGCGGGCGCGTCCATTCGGCTTGACCGTACTTGTCGCGAGCAAGCTCCGCCGCCCAGGCCCTCTCTGCCGACAACAGTTCGGCGGGTTCCAGGGCGACCTGTAGGGCGGTTTGGAAGCCCTGGATCATGGCCGCTGCGGCCTCCTCAAGTGTCACGTTCCGGCCGGCGATTTCCTCCACCGTGGTGGCATGGTGGGCCAGCGACTCCCGTAACGCGTCTTTCTGCTCCGACCGAGCGAATGCCAGGCAATCCACAACGCGCGCGAGATCGCCAGCCAGCGGGAGCGATCCGTGCTGCAAGACCGCGGCAGAGTTACGATGCTGGGCGCTCCCGAGCAGCTTGCGCCCGCCAGCCAGGATCTCATAGGCCGACGGGACCTCGAAGCATGCGGCGGAGACATTTGGCCCGGCACGATTTGTGCCAGGCGCCTCCTCGGCGGCGATGCCCAGGCAGCGCAACCCTTCGACCAGACCGTGGCTGATTCTCAGGTAGGCGTCCAAGACCATGCCGGCCATCAGGGGGTGGCTGGCAGGCGCGGCCACGCTGTAAGTCAACTCGTCGGTGTGGAGGATCGCCCGCCCGCCCGTTGGTCGCCTTACAACGTGATAGCCGTGGGCCCGGCAGGCTTTCATATCGAGTGCCTCGAAGGCCTGGTTGCGTCCGAGTGAGACGCAGGGAGGCGCCCAACTGTAGAGACGCAGTGTCGGAGGCGCCAGGCCCTCGGCGACGGCCCGCCCGATGGCTTCATCTATGGCCATGTTTACGGCGCCCGCGGCTGCTGAGTGCCGCAGTAGCCGCCGAGCGATCGGCGCCTCCAGCCGGCCCGGCATCCGTGAGGCCGGGTGTTGGAAATGAGCTTTCAGCCATGGACGTTTGTACCTGGTGCGGCCGAGTTCCCGGACGGGGCAAACGGGAGCGCCGCCACCTGCGCTGGCCATTCTTCGCCCGCGTGGGTGATGGTGACCACGCTGCCTGGCTGAGCCGCGCCGCACGGCACGATCGCCAGGGCGATCGGCCCGCCGATCGCCGGGGAGTCAACCACGCTCGTGATGACCCCAGGCCGGGCATTTCCGGAGCGCACCGCGGCGCCGCGTAGCTCCTGGCCTGTCGCAGGCGGCAGGATCAGGCCCGCCAGTTGGCGGGCCACTTTGTCGTAGTTGGCCTGGCGAGCGATCACTTCTTGCCCGGTGTAGCAGCCTTTGTTGAAGTGGACGGCCGGGGTCAGGCCCACTTCCAGCGGGGTTACCTGTTCGCTCAACTCGTGACCCCGCGCCGGTATGCCCTGCTCGACGCGAAGCTGCTGCCAGACCTCTTCGTCGAGGAGGGGCAAGTGATGGCACAGTACGGCCAGGATCTCCCCGGCGGCGCCGAGCGGCGTCACGAGCGTCCAGCCGGGCACTTCGAGAGGCCCTCCCCGATGCAGGCTGGCGGCGACGCCGGCCACGGTGATCCCTAGCCAGGCATAAGGCGCCACATCCGGGCCGAGATCCCGTTCGGCGATCTGCCCAACGGCTTGAGCTGCCGCCGGCCCATGAACTCCCCATTGGGCCTTTTCGGCGCTGAGGTCGGAGACCTGGACGTCGTCGTTCCAAAAGATCAGGCTGTTCAGGTAGCGGGCTACGGCGGCAGCTCGACCAGGCTCAGTGCGAAGATATAGGTTGTCGTTGCCGGCGTATGCAACCAGGAAGGCCAGCACGCGGCCGGTGGGGCCGGCCAGCACGGTCGGTAGGCCCTGGCCGGGCTCGATGGCACGAAAATCGTTTGTCGAAAGCCGGTGCAGGAAGCTCAGCCGGTCGTGCCCCGCCACCTGCAGCCAGCCCCAGCCGCTCATTTGGCTGGCGGCAGCGGCCTCGCGAGCCGCCCGATAAGTGGATAGAATAGTTGCTGCTCCCATCAGAACAATTATACCACTTTCGTGCGCCCGGACGTCAATTGCACCTGGCGTGGGATGTTGATACAATGAATGCGGAGGCGATGTGGAAGAGCAAGTCTGGCCCGAAGCTTCCGACGTCGAATACATCACCAGCGCCCAGGCGGGCGGGTGGGGCGACATGCTGCGGGCATTCGCCCGGTTCTTGGATCTGCCTCCCGGCGGGCGTGTGCTGGACGCCGGTTCCGGGCCGGCCCTACTGCCGCGACTGATGGTGGGGGCCGGCGCGAAGCTCGCGGTAGCGTGCGACGATTCATGGCCCATGGCCCTGCGTGCCAGGGAGTTGAGCGCTGAGTCTTCAGGCGTGATACAGGTGACCGGCTCGGTACTGCCCTCGCCATTCGGCGACGGGGCTTTCGATGCCGTGCTGGCGACCAACCTGCTGTTCTTGCTGCCCGACGCCGCCGCCGGGCTGGAGGAGTTGGTGCGGACCACCAGGCCCGGCGGAACTGTCGGATTGGCGAATCCTACCGCTACGCTCGACAGGCATTCCGCGAGTGCCTTTGCGGAAGAACGGGGCCTGCGCGGTTTCGGGCGCACCAGCTGGATCAACTACGGGCGGCTGGCGGAAGGGGGGCGGCGACTGACTGCCTCTCAGTGGTTGGAACTGGCCCAGGCCGCAGGGCTTGTGGAAGTGCGCAACCAGACGCGCGCAGCAGGCCACGTGGCATTTGTCGCCGGCAGAAAGCGCGGGGCTTGAGCGCTGCGAGGGATGGGAAACACATGAGTGAAGATTTGCTCTCCGGCAAGCGCGTGTTGCTGGGTGTCACCGGTGGGATCGCCGCATACAAGGCGGCGGACCTTTGCAGCAGGCTGACACAGGCCGGATCAGATGTAAGTGTGGTTATGACCGAGGCGGCCGCCCGATTCGTCGGCCCCTTGACGTTCAGCGCGCTGAGCGGGCACCCGGCAAGTCTCGACATGTGGTCCCTGCCGAATGGTCAGGCCATCCCACACGTGCAGATGGCCGCCGCAACGGACCTGGCGGTGGTTGCGCCCTTGAGCGCCAACACGATGGCCAAGCTTGCCCTCGGCCTGGCCGACAACTTGCTGACATCCACGTTGCTTGCTACCCGGGCGCCGCTGATCCTGGCACCGGCCATGGAATCTCATATGTGGGCGCACCCGGCGACGCAGGAGCACCTGGCTACGCTCAGGGCACGCGGCGCGACGATAGTCGGCCCGGAGAGCGGAAGGCTGGCCTCCGGGGCCCAGGGGTTAGGGCGCATGGCCGAGCCTCTCGACATCCTCGAGGCGGCCCGGCGAGTATTGAGCCAGCATGGGCCGCTTGTGGGGTGCTACGTTCTGGTCACGGCTGGCGGCACGCAGGAGCCGATCGACCCTGTGCGCTTCCTGACCAACGCGTCCTCGGGCAAGATGGGCGTTGCGCTGGCAGAGGCTGCGCTTGGCCTGGGAGCTTCTGTGACGTTGGTGCACGCTCCCCTCATGGTGCCGATCCCTCGGGGGCTGGAGACAGTGCCGGTGCGCACGGCCGTGGAGATGCGTGATGCCGTGCTCGACCGGCTGCCTGAAACCGATATCGTCATAGGCGCGGCGGCGGTGGCGGATTACCGGCCTGCCGAGATGGCCGCTCACAAGATCAAGAAGGGGCAAGAATCTCACCCTCAAGCTGGTACGCAATCCCGACATCCTGGCCGAGGTGGGCGCCCGCCGGGGCCAGATTGGCTTGCCGCGTCTCGTGATCGGCTTTGCAGCCGAAACGGATGACCTCTTGGCCAACGCTGCCGCAAAGCTGCGGGCCAAGAACCTCGACCTTATCGTCGCCAACGACGTGACGCAGCCGAATGGCGGTTTCGGCGCTGACGACAATCGCGTGACCCTGATCTATCCGGATGGCCGCGAGGAGCCACTGCCTTTGTTGCCAAAGACAGATGTGGCACAACGCGTGCTGGCTGCGACGCTGCGGTTGATGAAGTAGGGCTTTGAGGGGAGTCGATGGCTGAGAAGATCCTGCTGGTCGATGACGAGCCGATGCTACGTGAAACGCTCGCATATAATCTGCGCAACGCGGGCTACGAGGTCAACACAGCTGCTGATGGGAGCGCGGCGTTGCAGCAGGCTCGGGCAGAGGTGCCGGACCTGGTCATCCTTGATCTCATGCTGCCGGAAATTGATGGGCTGACGGTGTGTCGCAGCCTGCGCCATGTCTCTGACGTGCCGATCCTGATCCTGACAGCGCGCACCGGGGAATTGGACAAGATCGTGGGCCTGGAAAGCGGGGCCGACGACTATTTGACCAAGCCTTTCAGCCTCGGTGAGTTGCAGGCTCGCCTCCGTGCGTTGCTGCGCCGAGCCAGTGGCGCACGCGGGAGCGACGAGATCCAATCGGGCAACGTGCGCCTCAATCTGGTGAGCCGCCGGGGGTTCTTGAATGACCAGGAGCTCGTGCTCAGCCCCAAGGAGTTCAGCCTCCTGGCCGAGCTGATGCGCCACGCCGGCGCAGTCCTGTCACGCGATCTCTTGTTGACGCCGTGTGTGGGGATACGATTTCTATGGAGACAGCCGGACAGTGGATGTGCACGTGCGTTGGCTGCGAGAGAAGATCGAAGACGACCCGGCGCGGCCCACGAGGCTCGTGACGGTGCGCGGTATCGGCTACAGATTCGAAGGATGAGCAGCCTGGACTACGTCCTGATGGTGATCGCGCTGCTTGGGATCGCAGCGGCCTGGCAGGCCCACGCGCGAGCCAGCAGGATGCGTACCGAGGCAACCAGGCTGGCAGGCGAGCGAGCGACGTTGATGAGGAACGAGGGCCAGATGGCCAGCGACCTACGTTTGGCTCGTCTCCAATTGGATGCTCTCGGCCAGGCCGCGCTGGGCGGGCTGCTCTTGCTTGATGATAATCGCCAGATCTTGTGGGGGAATGCCGCGGCCTGGGAGATATTCCGCGCCGGCCGGCCCGCTATAGGACAATCATTTATCGCACTGGCACATGATGTGGAACTCAATCAAGCTGTGATCGACGCGCTGAGCGAAGCCAGGTCGATCATGAGGCAGACGGCGGCGGATGCGCGCACGCTGCGCATCCGGGCCGTGCCGCTCGATGGCCACGAAGACTCGCCTGGCGTAAGCTCGGGCGGGGCCGCCGTAGCGATCGAGGATGTGACTGAATTGCAACGTCTGGGCCGCGTCCGCCGCGATCTGATCGCCAACATATCTCACGAGTTGCGCACGCCGCTCGCCAATATCGACCTGGCAGCGCAGACGTTGCGCAACAGCGGCTTCGCCGACCCTGAGGTCAGCGGTCGGATGCTGGACCAGATCCAGAATTATGTGCAAACCCTGAGCCAGCTGAGCCAGGAGATGATGGACCTGACCCAGATCGAGTCAGGGCAGGTGTTGCTCCGGCTGGTGCCGGTGCCGGCCGAGCCGTTGGTGCAACAGGCCATACGCCTCCTCATGCCGCAGGCTACGGTGAAGCACCAGACGCTGCAGGTCGATGTGTCGGATAACATCATGGCGTTGGCCGACGAGCAGCAGGTGACGCGCGTGATCTTAAACCTGGTGCAGAATGCGATCAAGTTCACCCAGGACGGGGGCACGATCTGCGTAACAGCCGAACTGGCCGGCGAGGAAGATGTGCAGGTCTGTGTCAAGGACAACGGGCCCGGGATCCCGGAGGCAGAGCAGGCCCGCATCTTCGAGCGCTTCTACAAAGCAGATCGGGCCAGGAGCCGGGGAGGCACAGGGCTTGGCCTGGCCATTGCCCGCCACATCGTCGAAGGCCATGGCGGGCGCATCTGGGTGGAAAGTGTGCTGGGCCAGGGCGCTACTTTCTGCTTCACGCTGCCGAGGGTTTGAATTGAGCGGATTCATCGGCCTGTTACTTCTCTTTGCTCCGCCGCTGGTGGTACTCTGGCTGGCGAACCTGGCGGATGCCCGCGCACCTGTCTCGCCGGCACAGGCGGCGCCCACCGAGCCACGCCAGGTCGCGCCGTTGGGGTCTGGAGCAGCCAGCGAGGCCATAAGCGCCGTATCACCGGCCGGCTGGCCAGATGGCCGCGACGACCCCGGTTGAACAGCATGGCATAGGGGGCGAGGGCCAACCAGCATGGCAGCCCCCGACTCCTCGGGCCCAAGCGTCTGATGGGGAAGGCACACTGTTTGCGATCCTGGCGTATTCACCAATCGTGCTCTTGTATCTCCCATTGTTTGCTGTAGGCCTGTTCTTGCACTTGGTCGGACCTCTCGCAAATGGACCTCATCGGGCCCAGGCCTTGCAGGACATGGCCGCGGCCGGCATCGGCAGCCAGCAGGCTGCCAGCATGTTGAAGCAAGTCGGCGCCGGTTTGTGGGTCCCATCGCTCATCGGGATGATGCTGCTTCTGCGTCCGGCCAGGCGGCTGATTGCCCGCATCATCCCGATCGACGCGCGCAACGAACCGCGCATGCCGTAGCCCTGTCGTTTACGATGCTGATCGTGATCAATCTGTTGATGACCACGATCTTCCTGCCGATGGTCACGCATGACCTGGAGGCGCAATCCGCGAGCGGCACTCCGGCGATCACGGTGCCGATGTTGTGGGGACAGGATATCCTGCTTTTTGTAATCGGCGTCATCGGTGTGGGTTGGTTATCCCGACGCAACCTGGGCCACGTGCTGCAGCGCCTCGGGATCTGCGTGCCGTCGCTGCGCCAGATGGCGGTGGGCGTGGGCTACGGGCTCGTACTGATCCCGGTGTCCGTGGGCATCCAGGTTGCAGCGGGCGCATTGCACGTGCCGCAGGATGCCACCGTGCAGAAGTTAACCCAATTGCTTGTGGGGCCTCTCACGCAGTCAGCGCTGGGGGTGATCACGCTGGGCGTGGCCGCGGCTTTGGGCGAAGAGACCGTTTTCCGGGGAGCGCTCCAGCCGCGTTTCGGGCTCGTCTTTACCGCCATCTTGTTCGCTTTGCTCCACCAACAATATAGCCTCAGCCTCTCGACGCTGGTCGTTCTCATCCTGGGCCTCGTGCTCGGCTTCATTCGAGATCGGACGAACACCAGCACCTCGATGATCGTGCATGCCGTGTTCAACTCGACCCAGGGCCTGCTGGCTCTGCTGAACATCATGAAGTAGATGGAACACTTGACAGGCGGCATGCCTGTTGTTATACTTGACACAAATAATACAGAAAGCGCCTTCAGGGCAGAGTGATGCCGACTGTGCGCAACGTTGCCGGGTGTGGGCCAGTGTGGCTTATGACCGGCGTCTGCAAATGCATGGACGGCAATTCTCGACCGGCGGTATGGCCTCTATTGGGCCGAGCCCGCGAGCGGCTGGATACGAAACTAGCTGCAGATCCGGTGTGATGCCGGAGCCGACGGTATAGTCCGGATGGAAGAGGGTGGCTTCCAAGACGAGTGTCCGCGTTGAGCGGGGACCGCGCCTGGTTGCTGCGAGGCCCTGGGGTACACACCCAGGGCCTTTTTTGTTGCTCGGATGGTGAACATGGAGCTGACAGACCTATGGCGGTTGGGCAGGCGTGGAACGGCCCGGCAGAGACGGCTCCAACTCGATTTCCTGCTCGTGCCGCTGGCTGTGATCGTCTTCGTGCTGGCCTGGGCCATGTTGGTGGCCTGGCAGCGCTATCCCTCGTATATCTTGCCGGGGCCCGGGCGGGTCTGGGCGCGCTTCCTTGCGATGCTCGCCGATGGGACGCTCACGGCAAATACTGAGGTCACGCTGGCTGAGGTCTTTGGCGGGCTGGCCCTTGGCCTGTCTGTGGCCCTCCTGACCGGCTATGGGCTGGCCAAATCACCCACGCTGGAGCGGATTCTGTCGCCTTATATCGTGGCGTCACAGGCGGTCCCCATCGTGGCGCTGGCGCCTTTGCTGGTGATCTGGTTTGGCTTCGGTGGCCTTTCGAAGATCCTCGTGTGTGCCCTGACTATATTCTTTCCCGCGCTGGTCAACACTGTCATTGGCATCCGCTCAGTGGAGCCGGACTTACGCGCCCTGATGCGCTCGCTCCAGGCATCGCGCTGGCAGACGTTCTCCAAGCTGGAGGTGCCCTCGGCATTGCCGGTGCTTTTCGGCGGACTTAAGGTATCCGTCACGTTGGCCGTCATCGGTGCTGTGGTCGGGGAGTTCGTCGGCGCGGACCGTGGCCTGGGGTTCCTCATCAACCTGGCTCGTGGCCTGTTGGACACGCCGATGCTCTTCGTCGCGCTTTTCACGCTGGTAGCCATTGCGCTCGCGCTATACGGTGTGGTGGCAGCGATCGAACATGTCGTGTTGAGATGGAAGCGGGCGCTGTGATTCGCAGCAGAGGTCACTAATGAAACAAAGCACAACTGTCATTGCAGTCCTTGCCCTCACCATGCTGTTGGGCGCTTGCGCTCAGCGGGGCTTCACAGCAGGGTCCCCGCCGGCAGCGGCTCAGCCGTCAAGCGTCCCAGGGCAGCCGTCGGCAACGGCGCCACAGGCCGCGGGCGGTTCATCCGCCCCGGCGGGGAGCGCGACCGGGCAAGCTTCTGTCCCGCTCACCAAGGTCACCCTGGCCATGGCCTATATTCCCAGCGTGCAGTTCGCCCCCCTTTACGTGGCGCAGGAGAAGGGCTATTTCAAAGCCGCGGGACTCGACGTAACGTTCGATTATGGCATGGAAACTGACCTATTGAAGTTGGTTGGAACAAACCAATTGCAGTTCATGATCGGCAGCGGCGATGAAGTGATCCTGGGGCGCAGCCAAGGCGTGCCGGTGCGCTATGTGTTTCGCTGGTATCGGCAATTCCCGGTGGTCCTATTTGCGAAGGCGAGTGAAGGGATCAAGACGCCCAAGGATTTGGAGGGCAAGACGCTCGGGATCTCAGCGCTGAGTGGTGCTGACTACGTGGGTTGGAAGGCGCTAAGCTATGCCGCGGGTGTTGACACGAGCAAGGTCAGGCTCCAGGTCATCGGTTTCACCCAGGCTGCCACCGTGATGCAGGGACGCGTAGATGCCGCCATGGACTATGCTGTGGATGGTCCCGTGCAGGTGCGCCTGGCGGGACAGCAAGTGACGGTGATCCCGGTTTCGGCGTACATGGATCTGCCCTCGAATGGGATCATCACAAACGACCAGACGATCCGGGACCATCCGCAATGGGTGGCTGCGCTGGTGCAGGGCATGCTCCATGGCTTGCAGGACACGCTGGCCGATCCGAACGCGGCTTTCGCTGCCTGCCTCAGGGCGGTGCCGGAGGCAGGTGGCGCCCAGACGGCCGTCAATCGTGCCATCTTCGACGAGGTGCTGAAAGTGTGGCAGGGCGCGCCCGGCACCTTGGGGCAATCCGACCCCGCCTCCTGGGCCAAGGCGGCGGCCTTTATGCAGAAAACGGGGCTTGTCAACCAACTTGTGCCGGTCAACGATCTCTTTACCAACCAATTCGTGGCAGGCGAGTGAGCACGCCGGAGCCCTTCCTGGAGGGGCGTGGATTGCGCAAGAGCTTCCCGGATGGCCAGGGACCAACTCCGCTGTTGGTGTTGGACAACATCTGGTTCGCCGTGGCAGAAGGAGAATTTTTGGCCGTGGTCGGACCCTCGGGCGGCGGGAAGAGCACCCTGTTGCGGCTGCTGGCCGGCTTGGTGCCGCCCGACGGCGGCGAGGTGCGGTATAGGGGCGAGCGGCTGGTGGTCCCCAGGCGAGACATTGGCTATGTCTTTCAGCGTGCGAACTTGATGCCCTGGCGGACCGTGCTCCGCAATATCGCGTTGCCGCTCAAGATCAGCCATGTGCCGGCCCCTGCTGCCGTCGCCGCGGCGAGATCTGGTCTCGCTAATGGGCCTCGAAGGCTTCGCCGAAGCCTACCCGCAACAGCTGTCCGGCGGCATGCAACAGCGGGTGACGTTGGCACGTGCTTTGATCCATGAGCCGAGCGTAATGCTGCTCGATGAACCGTTTGGCTCCCTGGATGCCCTGACGCGGGAGCGCATGAATGTCGAGTTGCTGCCGCGTCTGGAGCCTGCGGCGGCCCGCGGTTGTCATGGTCACCCACAGCATCAGCGAGGCCGTCTTCCTGGCCGATCGCGTCCTGGTCATGTCGCGGCGACCCGGCCACGTACGCGCCGAATTCCGAATCCCACTGCCCCGCCCTCGCGAGTATTCGATCACACTAACCCCTGAATTCAGCGCCCTGGCAGCGCGGTCCGCGCGGAGATCGTCGAATAGCCGAATAGGAGATGCTCGAACAGAGGGGCGTTGATTTTTGCCCGGTTCTGTGCTAGGATCGATGAGCGGCGGGCCTCCTGGCCGGCCGCAGGTCGCGTTCAGACTGGTATCGAGGAAGACATGGCATTCGAGCCTCAGCAACTGAAGATCCTCTACCTGTCCGCAGAGGCGGTGCCGTTTGCGAAAACAGGCGGGTTGGCTGACGTGGCGGGGGCGCTGCCCAAATCGATCCGAGCTCTCGGCCATGATATCAGGGTGTGCATGCCACGGTACGGGCGTGTCAACATCAACAAGTTCGGGCTGACCAGATTGATCGATCATGTCACCGCACCGATGGACGAGCGGAGCGAGGAAGCCACGGTCCTGCAAGGCAATATCGGCAGCGGAACCGCCCAGACGCCAGTATGGTTCGTTGACAACACTCGTTTCTTTGATCGCCAGGGCATCTATATGTACCCCGATGATGCCGAACGTTTCATCTTCTATTCTCGTGCTGCGCTAGAGACCTGCCGTGCCCTGGGCTGGCGACCGGATGTAGTCCATTGCAACGAGTGGCATACCGCCCTGGTGCCAAACTGGCTGAAGACCATCTACAGAGACGACCCTTTCTTCTCTACCACGGCGAGCCTGTACACGGTCCATAACCTGGAATATCAGGGAATCTTCGGCTTTCGCGTGCTGGAGATCGCCGGGCTGGCCGATTTCGGTTTCATTGCGTGCCCGGAGGTGGCACCTGATCTGAACGAAGTCCTTGATATAATGGCGCGGGGCCTTCTCTTTGCCGACATGATCAATACTGTGAGCGAGACCCACGCCAAAGAGATCCTGACACCGGAGTATGGGCAGCGACTCGACCCTATCCTGCGTGATCGCAGCGATCGGCTTTGCGGTATCCTCAACGGGATCGACATCGAGCTGTATGACCCGGCCACGGACCCGCACCTTGTGGCCAGGTTCGATGAGAGGACTCCGGATCGGCGCCGCGCCAACAAGGCCGCCTTGCAGCAAGAGGCGGGCCTGCCCGTGCGCCCGGACGTGCCCCTGGTTTCGTGTATTTCGCGCCTGATCGATCAGAAAGGGCTGGACCTGATCGGCGCGGTCGCCGAGCCCATGCTGCAGCAGATCGGCTGCCAGCTGGTGGTGATGGGAACCGGGGAGCGCAAGTATCACGACAGGCTGAATGAACTGGCTGCCCGCTACCAGGACCAGGTGGCTGTGTTCCTGACATTCAGCCGGCCGCTCGAACAGCGCATCTATGCCTCCAGCGACATCTTTGCCATGCCCTCCGCGTGGAGCCGTGTGGGCTGAACCAAATGGTCGCGATGCACTATGGCTGCGTGCCTGTGGTGCACGGCATCGGGGACTCGCCGACACTGTCACCGACTTCAACCCAAGCACCGGGCAGGGCCACGGCTTTGTCTTTGCGCAATATGACCCAATGGCCCTCTGTGTCGTTAGTCAGGGCTACCGAGCTTTACCGCCATCAGGAGGTGTGGCGGAGCTCGTGCATCGCTGCATGACCGCGGATTTCTCGTGGGGCCGTTCAGCTCAGCGCTATGTGGAGCTTTACCATCGGGCGCTGGCAGTGCGCCGGCAGGTCACGAACCGTGCCAACGACCAGGCGGACAGGGGAGTTTGATGGGCATGGATACCGAGCGGCTATACTATCGGGACGCTTACTTGAAGTCATTTTCCGCTGAGGTTGTGGCCAGCAAGGTTCTGGAAGGAGGCCTGGCAGCGGCCCTTGACCGGTCGGCGTTTGATCCGACCAGTGGCGGGCAGCCGCATGACACGGGGACCTTAGGCCAAGCGCGTGGCTCGACGTAAGCCTGGAGGGTGGCGTGGTCTGGCATCTGCTCGAGGCAGGCTCGACCATCCCCTCTGGTGGTCGCGCGCTCACGGGCACGATCGATTGGCCCCGGCGTTTCGACCACATGCAGCAGCACAGCGGCCAACATATCCTCTCGGCGG
>CAWEHT010000024.1:0-19835 GCA_963808455.1 uncultured Chloroflexia bacterium
CACTAGTGTGGGCCGTCTTCGGGCCATTGACGCAAGACTTGCCTGGTGGTATAGTGTAGACAAGTACAAGTGCTGAGGGAGCCACCCTTTGTCATCCCCGCATTGACAGGTCCCCTCTGGCGGGATGTCCCGCCTCTTTCCATAGCGCTGGTTGATTGTTCCCTTCTTCACTCGCCCGCCAAGGGAGGAGAGCATGTCCAGCCAAACCGGAACACGCATCCCATTGGTCGCCCTTCGAGTTGCCATCGTCTTCGTCACGGCCACGGTTTTCGGAGTGGCGCCGGTCCCGCGTTCGGCCGCCGCGCCCGCGCCATCCAGGCGCCAGGCGAGCGCCGCGCAGGCACACGCCTCGTTCGACTGCAACCAGGTAGCCGATGTGCCGCTCGCCGAGTGCCAGGCGTTAGTGGCGCTCTACAACAGCACCAACGGCCCTGGCTGGGGTAACAACAGCGGGTGGCTCGCGCGGAGCAGCGCCTGCAGCTGGCAGGGAGTTTCCTGCACCAGCGGGCATGTCGTATCGCTGGGCCTACCCAACAATCAGCTGAGCGGCGCCATCCCGCCCGAGCTGGGCAACCTGACCAACCTGCAGACCCTCGACTTGTACACGAACCAGCTGACCGGCACCATCCCCTCGCAGCTGGGCAGCCTGGCCAACCTGCAGACCCTCGACCTGTTCATGAACCAGCTGAGCGGCGCCATCCCCGCGCAGCTGGGCAACCTGGCCAGCCTGCAGGGGCTGGCCCTGAACTTCAACGAGCTGAGCGGCGCCATCCCTTCCCAGCTGGGCAACCTGGCCAACCTGCAGAACCTCAGCATGCACTCCAACGGGCTGAGCGGCGCCATCCCTCCCCAGTTGGGCAACCTGGCCAGCTTGCAGTACCTCGGGCTGGACAGCAACTCTCTGAGCGGCGCCATCCCGCCCGAGCTGGGCAACCTGGCCGGCTTGCTGGAGCTCGACGTAGAAGGTAACCAACTCGCCGGGCCGATGCCATTGAGCCTGGAGGGTCTGCACAATCTTTCCACGTTCTATTTCGATAGCGCGGTCTGCGAACCGGAAGATGCAGCCTTTGAGACGTGGTTTAGCGGGATTGCCTACCGCAGCCCGGCCACCCTTTGCTCTATCTGTCTGCCGCTGCTTGTGCGATGAGGAGGCCTAAACTACTCGCGCAATTGACCCCATCGGCAAATGGCGGCTTGTTTCGAGACCTGGGAACCAACCCCTGGACAGTGCCCAGCTACATAAGCACTGCCGCGCCGAGCGGAGGTACCACCAGCCGTTACTGCGCGGCTGCTCACACAGCTCGGCGAGCAATGATCGCAGCTGTCCGACCGGACTGGTGAACGAAGCGGCCTAAAGTCCGGCCGGATGGCCGGGTCTCAATGGCGCAAATCACTACCGAGGAGAACGCCCGCGGCAACGAAGGAGATCAGCGGAAATGTACGCGTTGCAACTGTCAGCTGAAGGGCAGCGTTTCTGAGATTTCTGGTCGAGCACATGAGAGGTCACGAGGTGCGGGTGGATCGCCCGGAGACCTTGGTCGGCTACAAGGAGGCGCATGTGGCCCTTGGTCTCGATCTGAAAGGGCTCACGCATGGCATCAGCCTCAATCGGCAGGGCATGGACAGCCTGGCTTACTGGACACGCGACCATGGCTTTCCAGCCGTCAGTGGGCTGATCGTGAGCCGGGGCACCAACCGTCCCAGCGATGGGCATTTCGAGTTCTATGGCAAGAGCCATGACGATACAGCATGGTGGCAACGGGAACTGGACAGGGCTGCCAAGTTCAATTGGGAGCCGTACCTGTGAGAGAGCGCGTGAGCCGGCGCCATACCCCAGCGTTTTCGCTCAGAATAGATCGGAGACTGCCGCGATGTTACCTAAGACGACCCCTGCCAAGCTCCCAGGCACAGTGCAGCCACAATGGGTGCGCTGCGGCAAGCGGACCTGCAAATGCGCCCGCGGCGACCTGCACGGGCCGTACCCGTACAGGATGTGGCGCGACCAGCGTGGCGGACAGCATAAGCAGTACGTCAAGGCGGCGGACGTGGAGGCCGTCAGGGCAGCGTGCCAGGCCAGGCAGGATGAAGAGCGCGAGGCGCGGCGCATCCTGGCGAGTGGACCCCAAGCGGTGCGTTGGCTCGATGATAAGCGGATTGTCTGGCCCAAGGACCCGGAGGACCAAATAATCATGGCCGGGAAACTGCAGCAGACCATGCGTGGGCTGGTACGGCTGGCCTGCGGCGAGCTCGGAGAGCCGCGGCACTCGATGCGGGCCTTCCAGCTGCTCACTCCCCTGGACCTGCGCCGGCTGAGTTCTCAGGGCCTGAGAAACTCGCCTGGCGTGTCGGGTGCGGCAAGTGGGACAGACGACTCGTCTTGCTGGGAGGCTTGGACCCTGCTCAAGCAAACTCCGCCTACATAAGCGCAGCTATCTGTGGTAGAATGTGCAGGAATTGATGACGAATGCCTCGCGGCCGGATCAGAATCCCGAGGCAGTGGCCAGACCGACGTAGACGCTCTGACACCCGGTAGGCTATCACGATGGGCCGTCTGCGCCAAGGTTTGGCGCGAACGGCCTTTTTCTCGCCCGTTTTGCGGCTTTCCCGTGCGTAGCCTTGCATGTGAGGTTCGCTTACTCATGCCAGCCACGATGTCCCCGCAAGAGTTCGTTGCTAAATGGAAGCACACGACCGGCCACGAGCGCCAGGCAGCCCAGGAACATTTCATCGACCTCTGCCACCTTATTGGCCACCCCACGCCCACCGAGGCCGATCCATCCGGTACCTGGTTCGCCTTCGAGGCCGGCGCCGACAAGCAGAGCGGCGGCCAGGGCTGGGCTGACGTATGGAAGAAAGGCTGCTTCGCCTGGGAGTACAAAGGGCCGCACGGCGACCTGGACAAGGCGTACAAGCAGCTCCTACAATATCGCGAGTCGCTGGAAAACCCGCCGCTCCTGATTGTCTCGGACCTCGCCGAGATCCGCATCCACACCAACTTCACCAATACGGTCAAGCAGATCTACCGCGTCACCCTCGACGATCTGCTCAAGCCCGAGGGCCTGGCCAGGCTGCGGGCCGTCTTCACCGATCCCGACTCCTTCAAGGCGCCGCAGACCACGGAACAGGTTACCAAAGATGCCGCCGCCGAGTTCGCCCGCCTGGCCCAGCTCCTGTTCAGGTGGGGCAATGGGCCCCAGGCCATCGCGCACTTCCTGATCCGCATCCTCTTTTGCCTCTTTGCCGAGGATGCCGGCCTGCTGCCCGAGGGCCTCTTCCGCCGCCTGCTCGAAAGCGCGCGCGGGCGGCCTGAGGCCTTCCGCCAGCAGCTCGTGCCGCTCTTTCAAGCCATGACGGCCGGGGGCTTCTTCGGCGCTGATGAGATCCTGCACTTCGACGGCGGGCTGTTCGACAGCGCGACGGTGCTGGACATGGACAGCGACGCGCTGGATATCCTCACCCGGGCTGCCAGGCTGGACTGGTCGAGCATCGAGCCTGCGATCTTCGGCACGCTTTTCGAGCGCAGCCTCGACCCGAGCAAGCGCTCGCAGCTGGGCGCGCACTACACGAGCAGGGAAGATATCCTCCTGATCGTCGAGCCGGTGCTGATGACGCCGCTGCGGCGGCGTTGGGCCGAGGTCCAGCAGCAGGCGCTGGCGCTGGCCGCCAGACGCGAGGCCGTCCAAGGCGCCGGCCGGCAGCAGACAGCCCAGCGCCAGAAGCTGGACGGCGAGATCTTCGCCCTGCTGCGCGCCTTTCGCCACGAGCTAGCCAGGCTCCGGGTGCTGGACCCGGCCTGTGGGAGCGGCAATTTCCTCTATCTGGCGCTGCGCCAGCTCCTCGACTTGGAGAAGGAAGTCATCAACCTGGCGGGCTCCTTGGGCGACACCGCCGCGCTGCCGGCGGTCAGCCCGGAGCAGCTGCACGGCATTGAGATCAGCGCCTACGCTCACGAGCTGGCCCAAACCACGATCTGGATCGGCTACATCCAGTGGCGGCGGGAAAACGGTTTCGCCGCGCCACCCGAGCCGATCCTCAAGCCCATCGAGAATGTCCTGCTCATGGATGCCATCCTGGCTCACGACGCCGAGGGCCGGCCCGTCGAGCCAGTGTGGCCGGAGGCAG
Organism: uncultured Chloroflexia bacterium; assembly: GCA_963808455.1. GTDB lineage: Bacteria > Chloroflexota > Anaerolineae > CG2-30-64-16 > CG2-30-64-16 > CAWEHT01. The sequence continues at coordinate 4,123 of CAWEHT010000024.1, forward strand.
ACGTGATCATCGGAAACCCGCCATTCCTGGGCGACAAGAAGATGCGCGGCGAGCTCGGCGATGCGTATGTCGACGACCTGCGCACGCTGTACGCCGGCCGGGTGCCCGGAGGCGCGGACCTCGTGACGTTCTGGTTCGAGAAGGCGCGCGCCCTGATCGCAGCGGGCCGGTCCAAACGCGCGGGCCTGCTGGCCACAAACTCGATCCGGCAGCAGGGCAACCGCCAGGTCCTGGAACGGGTCAAGGAGTCGGGCGACATCTTCATGGCGTGGAGCGACCGGCCCTGGATTCTGGATGGCGCAGCCATTCGGGTGTCGATGGTTGGGTTCGGCAACGGAACCGAAACCACAAGATCTCTCGACGGTAAGGGTGTGGCAAGCATCAATGCCAACCTGACCGCGAGCGTTGACATGACCCGCGCTCGACCTCTTCCCGAAAACAGGGGAATTGCTTTCGTCGGTGACACCAAGAAGGGAGCGTTTGATATCCCAGCCAGACTGGCGGAGCAGATGCTGGCAGCTCCCGTGAATCCGAATGGGCGACCGAATAGCGACGTGTTAAAGCGCTACGCAAATGCCTTCGATGTCATGCAAGGATCGCGCGGGTTCTGGATCATTGACTTTGGCCTCCACATGCCGGAAGAGGAGGCCGCGCTGTACGAGTTGCCGTACGCGCACGTGCGACAACACGTAAAGCCAGAACGCGACGTGGTTCGCAACGCAGCCGAACGCCGAACTTGGTGGTTACACGCGCGGCCCGCCCCGGACCTGCGCGAGGCCGTCAAGGACTTGCCCCGCTACATCGTGACACCTCAGGTCGCAAAGCACCGCGTTTTCGCATTCCTCTCCCCAGGCACGCTCCCAGCGCACAAACTGGTGGCCTTTGCCCGCGCAGACGACTGCTTCCTCGGCTTGCTGCATTCCAAAGCACACGAACTGTGGTCGTTGCGGATGTGTAGCTGGCAGGGGGTGGGCAACGACCCCGTCCACACGCCGACCACGACGTTTGCCACCTTCCCCTTTCCGTGGGCTCCGGGCAGCGAGCCAACCGGAGATCGGGAGCCGCGCGTCAAGGCCATCGCCGACGCGGCGCACGACCTCATCGCCAAACGCGATGCCTGGCTGAACCCGCCCGGCGCCGGCGCGGACGAGTTGAAGAAGCGCACGCTGACCAACCTCTACAACCAGCGGCCAACCTGGCTGGAGCTGGCTCACAAGCGCCTGGACGAGGCCGTGCTGGAAGCCTACGGCTGGCCGCATGATCTGCCAGACGAGGAGATCCTGGAGCGGCTGCTGGCGCTGAATTTGCAACGGGCGGGGAAGCCCGGGAGCGCAGAGAAAGAGCGGGCCGATTCGGGGCAGGATGGACCCATAGAAGACAATAGTGTCACGCGCCGAACTGTTCGGCGGTGATCCAGGCACGTTCGCCGCGAACAAGTGGTGGCGTCATGAAGGCGCCGACCGCTAAGCAGTCAGGCGGCTCACTGACCAAATTGGCCGGCCCCTGACACCACTGCGACCTTCTACGCTTGGCCATGGGGTCAGCATGTAAGTCCTATGGTTGCGGCGGAGGCTGCGCAGCCTGCGCAACGGACTTGGTGAAGGGCATAAGATGCACGTTCTCGGCAATATATCTGCGATCACGCCACCAGCAAGTCTCTATCACTATACGATGCAAGCCGGACTCTTGGGCATCCTCAAGAGTGACTCCATTTGGGCCTCGAAAGTTCACTATCTGAATGACTCGTCCGAGTATCAGCTGGGCCTTGATCTAGCCAGAGTGGTATTGCGGGAGAGACTGGAAAGCGAACGCGATAGCAGCCAGCGGGCAAAGATCGAGTGCCTGATCGATAATATCCACACCATAGAAGGTTTGAATGTATGCGTATGCTCGTTCTCGGAAGAGAGAGACCTCCTTAGCCAATGGCGAGCTTACGGAGGGCCAGGCGGCTGTTCCGTTGGCTTTCGGACCTCCTACCTTCCGGAAAGGGCCGCTGCGCAGAACTTCATCCTCGCCGCGTGCGAGTACGATGAAGAAAGGCAAAGAGCACTGGCCTCGGAGCTAATCAATGAGGCCCTGAGCCAAGACTTCAACACTGTTCCCGGCTATATCTCGCCAGATAGACCAAGAACCTATGTCGTCCTACCGACGGGCGGCGACTTCGCTCAGCGTCTGGCTACCTTTGCGCCGATCATAAAACACAAAACCTTTCATGAGGAAAAGGAATGGCGGCTGATCGCAAAAATGGGGCTAGATGTGACGCGTTTGTCGTTCAGACCGGGCAAGTCCATGCTAACGCCCTATTATGAGCTTCAGCTTTGCGATCAGAAAGAACGGTATTTGGACAGCATTACGGTCGCCCCGTGCCCACAAATGGGTTTAGCGATAGCAGCCACCACAGACCTCGTTCGTCATTGGCACGCGGGGCAATGGATCGTGGTTAGCGGTTCCGAGATTCCGTATCGAGATTGGTGACAGCTTGGGTCGGTTGATGAGGCCGCGCCGTTGCAGCCAGACAATCAGGCCGTCCACCGTCCAAACAAACCGGCTCATGACACCAGTGGATTGCCGTCAACGTTCCCGCAATTGTCGGCCGTGAAACATGGGAGGAAGTTCGTATGCGCGCCAGAAAGAACAAGGTTGTGGCAAAGCGATGCACCAAGTACGAGTATCTCATGCAAGGGCGACTAACCTGTTCTCGCTGTGGCAAGCGCTTCGGTGGGTACATGAACCGACAACAGAAACCGGAGCGACCGTACTACTTGTGCCTCGGGCAGAAGCGGGAGCACGCGCCCGACTACGAAAACAAGCCATGCCGGTCGTCGCTGCGTGCGGATGAGGTTGATGTTCTTGTCTGGGATGAGATCAGGCGCCTGCTAAAAGAACCGGAACTGCTGCTCGAAGGGGTGCGATTGGAGCAGGCTGAGGCTGAGGCCCAGCTAACGCCACTACGGGGGCGCATTGAGTTCTTGGACGACATGATCGAGAACCTCACTCGGCAGAAGGACAAGCTGCTTGACCTGTATCTAACAACCGACAAACTCTCGAAGGATGTCTTCCAGCAGAAGTCGGATGAAATCGACACCCGGCGAGAAACATTCAGTCATGAGCGTGCGGACCTGAGCCGGCGGGTCGCGGAACGTGCGCCGAATTCAGGCGACGGCGAAGCGATCCGCGCTTCGTGCACTGAATTGGCGCGGGGGATCGACGAGTTCACCTTTGCCGAAAAGCGACTGGTGCTCGAGACCTTGAATGTCAAGGGGGTTGTGGTGCGAGGGGAGAAGCGCGGTGAATGCAAGATCACCCTGAGTGGCTGCTTCCCGAAGAAGCCCCCGGAGACCAGCCAAGAAAACCATGAACTTCTGACTACTGCTTCAGGATGTAGTAGGTCCCTTTCTTGTCGCCCACCTTTATGACCAGGCTCTTGTCAACCAGGTCGGCGAGGTCGAGGCGCAAGGTCTCGGGGGAGACGTCGGGGCAGAGCTCGCGGTAGTCGCGGTTGGTGATGCGGCCGTATTCCTGCAGGTGCCGCGTCGCGCGCAGCTGGCGGTCGTGGAGGCGTTGGCCCCACTGGCCGGGATGGGCTGCGCTGTGAGGGCCACCGGCTCCGCGCCGCATGACGACCGTAAAGGTGTAGGGGGTCGCCTTGAACTCGGGGCCGGGATGGCCGTTTTGCAGCAATTCCTCGATCATCCGATCGATGCCCAACCCTAATTCCTCGATATAGCCCCACTCGTACAGCCCGTTGACCACGCGCGGATTGCGGGAAAAGTGCTCGTCCACGATATTGTCGAGGGTGATGTAGCCGGGCAGCCCGCCGGGGCTGAAGATCTCGAGCCGATCGTCGAACTGGCGGATCTCGACGCGGCGGCCCACGATGCGGTAATCTCGGTGACACACGGCGTTTACCAGAGCCTCGCGCACGGCATTTTGGGGATAGGTGTAATGGTCTTCCCGCTGCAAGCCCCGTACGACCGCTTCGCCGCGCAGTTCCGTGAGGAGCGTGGCCCAGGCCGTCTCGATGATGCGGGCCAGCGCCCCGGTGCAGTCCTGGCGGCGCGTGTACCCGGGCGCGCCGGCGCCGCCGCTAGGCTCGGTGCCGGCAAACCGCACGTACGTCAGGGCGCTCTGTGGGATGAAAGCCTGTGGGTCTTTGCCGAACAGTAAGAGGCCGGCAGCGGTGGGCAGGCCGTCAGGCTCAGGGCGCCGGCTGCCGTCAGGATATCCTCCGCATCCTCGCCCACGTCGCGGCCGAGCCGGTCGATACGGCGCTGCACGTAGTCGTGGATGACATCGGGGTCGAGATCGGCGCGGGTGGCGCCTGGCACGGGCTCCTGCTCGTAGTCGCCGGTCGCTTTGCTGGCGGCAAGGTGGCTGATGCGAGCACCGTCCAGCGCTTCGTTGCCGTTGCTTGTGCGGACGAGCACCCGGCCGTCGGCCAGCGCGTGCAAATCCAAGCTGCCGCGGCACCTGGATAGCAATCGCCAGCCCCGCCCGATCCTCGAATTGCTGCCAGTCGGTGCGGACGAGCGGCCGGCACTCGACCAGGGCTCGGCGCAGCACGCCCTCGGCCTCATCCAGCTCCAGGGCCCCTGTTGCCTGCCCCTCGCCGTCAACGCCCAGCAAGACTGTGCCGCCCTCGGCGTTGGCGAAGGCCACGAGCGCTTCGGCCAGGCGCGCGGCATCCGGCTCGGGCATCAGCTCGAGCTGCAAGGGCCCTCGCCGCAGGAGACTGGACAGGAACATCAGCTAAAAGGCTCGAATCCGTCGATCTGCTTGTGCCGCGGGTGTCGTGCCGCCCCGCCTCCACGGCTTGCGCGGTCCGGCAAGGGGTGCGGTGCCGGCGACTATTCCGCGGCGGCGTCGGGTTCCGGCTCGCCGCCGTTGCCCGCCGCTTCGGGAACGGCCGCCTCGTCGGCCTCGCTCTCCACGGGGAGGCCGGCATTCTTGCGCGCCGGCCTCCCGGCGCGACCCCGGCCAGCGTCTCCACCTCGGAAGAAAGGCGGGCGACGGCCGCCACGCTGTCGCCCTCGTCGAGGTTGAGTGTACGCACCCCGCGGCTGGCCCGGCTGATGACGCTGATGGTGGCAACAGGCGTGCGCAGCGCGATGCCGTTCGACGTGATGAAGCTGACCTGGTCCGAAGCCTGGACCACTTTCGCCGCCGCGATCTTGCCGATCTCTTCGAGCCTGTCGTGAGCGATGGTCCAAACGCCCTGTACGTTGCGGCTCTGCGTCGGATACTCGGCCAGCGGTGAGCGCTTGCCCCAGCCCTTTTCCGTGATCACCAGGAGCTCGCCCTCCGGCTCGACCACGTCGAAGCCGATGATGCCATCCGTTGCCTGTAGCTTGATCGCCAGGACACCGGCCGCCGTGCGGCCCATGGGCCGCACTTCCGCCTCCTCGAAGCGCACGGCCTTGCCGAGGGCCGTCACGATGATGAATTCCTGATGGCCGTGGGTCAGGCAGGCCCACCCTAACTCGTCGCCCGGCTCGAGGTTCATGGCGATGATCCCGCTCGGGCGGACCGCTTCGAATTCGTCCAGCTTCACCCGCTTGACACGGGCCTGGCGGGTCAAGAGCGTGACGTATTCCGCCTTGGCGAAGTCGGGCACGTTGATCATGGCGGTGACGCGCTCGTCGGCGGTCAGGTTCACGACGTTGACCAGCGGCATGCCGCGCCCGGTGCGATCCGTCTCCGGCAAGGCGAAGACGCGCTGCCCATAGACCCGGCCCCGGTTCGTAAAGAACAGCACGTGATCGAGCGTGCCGGCCGCCAGCAGGTTGACCACCTCATCCTCGGCCCGCGTCTTCATGCCCTGGATGCCGCGCCCGCCCCGGCGCTCCGCGCGATAGGCGGCGAGCGGCGTGCGCTTGACGTAGCTGCTCTGTGTGACGGAGATCAAAACCTGCTCTTGCCGGATCAGGTCTTCCTCTGAGAAGTCCTCGGCCGCCTCGCGCACGATCTGCGTCCGGCGGGCATCGCCGAAGCGCTCCTTGAGCGCCAGCACCTCGTCGCGCACGGCGGCAAGGATCAGGGCAGGATCGGCCAGCAGAGCCTCGTACTCGGCGATCTGCTTGACCAGGCCCTGATACTCCTCTTCGATCTTGGCGCGCTCGAGGGCCGCCAGCCGGCGCAGCTGCATATCGAGGATGGCTTGCACCTGGCGATCGCTGAGCTTGAAGCGGGCGATCAGGGTGCCCTTCGCGTCTTCGGCGCTTTCGGCGCCGCGAATGATGCGGATGACCTCGTCAAGGTATTCCAGGGCGATGCGCAGGCCCTCGAGGACGTGGGCCCGCTCGCGCGCGACGCGCAACAGGTAGGCCGTGCGGCGCGTGATCACGTCGATGCGGTGCTCGATGTAGCACTCCAGGGCCCGCCTGAGGTTGAGCAAGCGCGGCTCGCCGTGGACGAGGGCCAGCATGTTCACGCCGAAGGTCATCTGCAGCGGCGTGAACTTGAAGAGCCGGTTCAGGACCTTGAGGGGCGTGCTGCCACGCTTCAGCTCGATGATGATGTGCATGCCCTTGCGGTCGGACTCGTCGCGCAGGTCGCTGATGTCGCTCAACCGGCCATCCCGCACCAGCTCGGCGATGCGCTCCAGGATGGTAGACTTGTTGATCTGATAGGGTATCTCGGTGACCACGATGCGATGCCGCCCGCCCGCCATGTCCTCGACACGCGCCACGGCCCGCATGATCAGCCGTCCCTTCCCGGTCGCATACGCCTGCGTGATCTCATCATGGCCCAGCACCAGGCCCCCGGTGGGAAAGTCCGGCCCCCGAACGAACTCCATCAGGTCGCCGACGGTGACCTGATCGCGTTCGTGCCAGCGCCCGATGAGGTAAGCGATGGCGTCGGCCAGCTCGTTCAGGTTGTGGGGCGGGATGTTCGTGGCCATGCCGACCGCGATGCCGGTGGCGCCGTTGAGCAACAGGTTCGGCGGCAGCGCCGGCAGAGCTGCCGGTTCCTGCAGGCTTCCGTCAAAGTTGTCGGTCCACTCGACCGTTTCCTTCTCGATGTCGGCGAGGAGGGAGTCAGCCAGGCGCGCGAGGCGCGCCTCGGTGTAGCGCATGGCCGCCGGCGAGTCGCCGTCGATGGAGCCAAAGTTGCCCTGGCCATCGACCAGCGGATAGCGCATGCTGAAATCCTGCGCCATGCGGGCCATCGTGTCATAAACGGCACTATCGCCGTGAGGATGATACTTGCCCAGGACCTCGCCGACGATACGGGCGGACTTCTTGTAGGGCGTTCCGGCGCGCGACCCCATGTCGTGCATCGCGTACAGGATGCGGCGCTGGACCGGCTTGAGGCCATCGCGCGCATCCGGCAGAGCGCGGGCGACGATGACACTCATGGCATAGTCGAGGTAAGCGCCCCGCATTTCTTCGTCGATGCTGATCAGGCGCACGGCTCCGATCCCGTCGCCAGTCCCTTGCGGCATAGTGATGTCCTGGTTCATTCACACTCCCAAGGAATCATTATAACGCAGAAACGCGTTTCGGGCCATTTTCTGGGCACGAACCGATGGCTTGCGCGTCCCGGGACCCGGCTGCATCACGGCCATGCCGGGCATGCTGCGGCGGAGGGCCCGCACGCGTTGATCGGCTATGGTAATATTGCCCTACTCGAGATGGCATGTTCATCGGCTTCGCCGGTTAGCGGCTGCTCGGCGCGACTGAGTTTATAATAGCTGCAGCCTGCCGTGGTGGGCTGAACCGAGGGGGACTTCATGCCCGGCCGGGCGGCAGGGCATTTGCAGAGCTTGAGGAAGCCAAATGACTAGAAACGGACGATTTGGCTGGCTGGAAGCGCTTATCGTGTTGGGGTTCGCGATCTCCATCGCGCTGGTCGCCGTGTTTCTGATCCGGTCTGTCCATTACGCCGCCAGGCTGCATTCACAGGAGCCGATCCAGCCCTGGATGTCCGTGCCCTATGTGGCGCGCTCGTACAAGGTGGCACCCTCAGTCCTCTATCAGGCCCTGGAGCTGTCTCCCCGGCCCCATGACCGCCGCCCGCTGGCTGCCATCGCGCGAGCACAGCATCGACCGGTGCAGGCCGTCATCACCGACCTGGAGAGTGCCATCCAGCGAGCTCGCCCCCCATCGCCGCAGGCACCGTCGACTTCAGCACCAAGCCCTTGGCCACCTGCGGCGAGGGGTGCACTTTGAGCCTCAGCGACCAGTTACTCACAGCCTTTGCGACCTATGGTCTGCCCGCGCTTTTCGGTTTCGTGCTCCTCGGTTCGATCGGGCTGCCCATCCCCGGCTCGGTGCTGGTGGTTGCCGCAGGCGCGCTGGTCGAACAAGGCGAAATGGACCTGCGCTGGGTGATCGCGCTGGTGAGCATCGCCGCGATCCTGGGGGACCACATCGGCTACGGGATCGGTCGATTCGGTGGTCGCCGCCTTGTGGAGGCCACGGCGCGGCGGCTGAGGGGCGAACGCCACCTGGTGCGCGCCGAAGCGCTGGCGCGGAAGTGGGGTGGCTTCGGCATTTTCCTGAGCCGTTGGCTGCTGACGCCCCTTGGCTCGGCGTTCAATCTAGCCAGTGGAATGGCCGCGTACCCGTACTTGCGCTTTCTGGCCTGTGATGTTTCAGGCGAATTCCTGTGGGCAGCGGAATACGCTCTGCTGGGCGCGCTGTTGAGCGACCGGGTCGCGAGTTTGATAGCACTGCTGGGGAACCTCGCCTGGCTCCTGGTTGGGCTCACCGGCGCGGCGATTTTTGGGTGGCTGCTGGTTGGACTGCTCCGCAGCAGGCGCGGTTAGGGGTCTGTGCCCCCTAGCGCATGTGCAGAGAAGGCGTTCGGTAGCAGCGTCTGTCACTCTGAGACATCCATGACCGCGGGCGGTCATGTGGCACACAAGAAACCTTTGGACTGTCATTCTGAACGGCTGTGCCAACAAGTCCTGTCAACGACACGCCACAGCGAAGAATCCGTACCAGGAGCTTCTTGAGAGAGAGGACGCCTTTCTTGGGATGGCCGGTGGCCCAGCGAGATACGCCGGCCAGACCCGAAACTCAGGAGCCGGTGGAGGCGTCGGAACGCTCGTCACCTTCAGCCGCAGCGGGTTGCCCTGTGCCGGTATCGGCGGGAGGCTGCTCGCCGGGCGCCTGCGCCGTGGACGAGGCATCTTGCCCGGCCTGGCCCGGTTCGGCCGGATGCTCCTGTCTGCCACCGGCTTGAGCCCTGGCCACATCGGCGGCCATCCCGCGCGCGCAGCTCCAGGGCCTCCTGCCATTGTTGCTCTTTTCGCATCGCCTCCATCTCGGCAGCCATGCGAGCCGCGTCCCCGGCACCAGGAAATGGGCGCGCCGCCGCTGGGCCGCCGGGCAAAGCGCCGGCGTCCTCCTCATCATCGTCCCACTCGTCGTATTCGCCGATCTCGACCTGGGGGAGAGCCGGCGCCTCAGGCCCTGTCACCGAGGTCTCCTCGGCAGGAGTTGCTTCTGCCGGCTCGGCAGCGTCAGCGGTGGGAGCCCCGGACGAGATGATCTCGCCCGCACGAGATGGCGCCGCGTCGAACATGGGCAGGCTGGCCCGTGGCTCGTCAGGCGCCGGCTGTGTCGCGGCCCCTTCCGCCGGGCCGGGCTCGGGGGGTAAGCCGGCCGAGAGCGCGTCGATGCCGCTTCCTGGCGGCGGCGCAGCCTGGGCCGCTTCCATCGCCTGTGATGTCGCCGGTGCGGCGAGGGCCGCGGCGTCCCGCCGCGCGGGCTCGCGGCCGGCCTGCAGACGGGCGCGCATGACGCTCATGTTGCTTTCTATGCTGGCCAGGAAGAAGAGTATGCTGCCCAGGACCAGGAAAAAGACGGCATTGATCACGCCAGCTGCCAGGACGGAGATTGGCAGCCAGCCCCGCCAGCCCGGCCCCCAACCGGCGCCTAGGCCATGGCCGGCCGAGGCCACGGCGGCGACGATGCCCCCGAGGAGAAATAGCGCTGACACGACATAGAGCACGACAGCCACGACGCGGACTGTGCGATGGTTGCGCACCATTGTGCTGGCCATAGTGGTCCTCCTTCCCGAGCCAAGCTAATTGATTCTAGCACAGATCCCCGGTTCCTGCACGGGCCTGCGATCTCGAATCTCATGTTATGCTGCGGTCAGCAAGATGTGAGATAATCCGAGGCTGAGAATGTTGAGGACAGAGAGGCTGGCATGGACGTTCACACGCATTCCCCTTATCTGGAAGACATCCCCCTCGAAGCGGCCTTGGGCCGCTGGTGGGCAGCTTTGGCCGAAGCCGGGCTGGATACCGCGCTGCCGGGCCAGCTGGTGCCGTTGGCAGAGGCGGCCGGCCGGATCACGGCGGAGCCGGTGTGGGCGCTCACGTCGTCGCCGCACTACCATGCTTCGGCCATGGACGGCTACGCGGTGCGGGCGGAAGATTCGCTTGGCGCGAGTGAGACACATCCGCTGTTCCTTCAGATGGGTACCCAGGCCTTTTACGTGGACACCGGGGAGCCAGTGCCGCCGGGCTGCGATGCCGTGATCATGCTCGAAGATGTGCAGGTACACGTGCAAGACGGGGAGGGGGCGCCGCTGATCGAGATAATTGGCGCCGCGGCGCCCTGGCAGCACGTGCGGCCTATGGGCGAGGATATCGTCGCGACCGAACTGGTGCTGCCGGCAAACCATCGCCTGCGGCCACCGGACCTCGGCGCGGCGGCGGGAGCGGGGCACGCCCAGCTGATGGTGCGGCGCCGCCCGCGCCTGGCCATCCAGCCGACCGGGACAGAGCTCGTCGCTCCCGGTGCACCGCTGCGGCCCGGCGACGTCGTCGAGTACAACTCGCTCATGCTGGGCGCCATGATTGCCGATTGGGGCGGCCTGCCCGACCGCCTGCCACCGCTGGCCGATGATCGTGCCGCCATTCGGGCCGGCCTGCTCGAAGCAGCTGAAACACACGACCTCGTGATCGTCAACGCCGGTTCTTCGGCCGGCTCTGAGGATTTTACCTCGGCGGTGCTGGCCGATCTCGGGAAAGTGCTGGTCCACGGCATCGCAATCCGGCTGGGCCATCCTGTCATCCTTGGGCTGATCAAGCTGCCGCCCCGTGAGCAGGCTGCCGCGCCGCACGTGGTGCCCGTGATCGGCATACCGGGTTATCCTGTCTCGACCGCTCTGGCCTGCGAGCTCCTGGTCAAGCCCACGATCGCTCTTTGGCTGGGACAGGTCGTCGAGCCCCGGGCATCGTTGAACGCCACGCTGACCCGCAAGATCGCCAGCCCACCGGGTGAAGAAGAATTCATGCGGGTCACGGTGGGCCAGGTAGGTGACCGGACCGTGGCTACGCCGCTGCCGCGCGGTGCGGGCGTGCTCATGTCGCTGGTGCGCCTGCTGATGGCATCGTGCGCATTCCCCAGCATGAGCAGGGTTACGAGGCAGGCACCACCGTGTCGGTCGAGTTATACCGCTCGCCAGAGACGATCCGGCACACCATCGTCGTCATCGGCAGCCATGACCTGACGATCGATCTGCTGGCCGAGGAACTGGCGCGACGCTATCCGGGGCGGCGCTTGGCATCGGCCAACGTGGGCAGCGTCGGCGGCTTGATCGCCCTTGGTCGCTGCGAAGCCCACGTCGCCGGCTCGCACCTGCTGGACGAGGAGACGGGCGAGTATAACGTCAGCTACATCAAGCGTGTGCTACCCGAAACGCGTGTGGTGCTCTTGGGCTTCGTTCAGCGCGAACAGGGGTTGATCGTGCCGAAGGGCAACCCAAAGCATATCCAGACCCTGGCCGACCTGACGCGGCCGGATGTGGTCTTCGTCAATCGCCAGCGTGGGGCCGGCACGCGGGTCTTGCTGAACTATCGACTGAAGCAGCAGGGCATCGATCCGCGCCAGATCCAGGGCTATGACCGGCAGCAATACACGCACTTGGCCGTCGCGGCAGCGGTGGCCTCAGGCGCGGCCGACACCGGCATGGGCATACTGGCCGCCGCGCGGGCGCTGGACCTTGACTTCATCGGGACGGATATGGAGCGCTACGACCTGGTGCTCCCGGCGCAGTTTTACCATGACAAATTGCTGGCGCCTTTGCTCTCGATCGTCGCGCGATCCGGCCTTCTCGGCCCGCGTGCGGGCGCTGGGCGGCTACTCGACGCCGAAGATCGGCGAGGTGCTGGCGGAGCTATAGGGCTGAACTTGCCCTTGCCTGGGTTGTGAATCGAAACGAATCAAGCGATGCCTGTCATCCCATTTCCTGAGTTTCCGAGACCGGCAGTGACGGTGACGCTCTGGCAAGGGCCGAAACACCTGGCCCTTGCCGAGGCGCAGGCTCGGCTCGCGGCCGAAGGTTACGTGGCGGTGAAATGGAGCAGCGAGCCGTACCAGGTTTATCTGCCACACGCCCACATCTATTCGGAGCTGCTGTGGGTGCTGGAGGGGGAGCTGACGGTCGCCCTGACGGCCGAGCGACGGCTCCTCGAGCTTGGCCGCGGTGACCGGATGGAGGTGCCGGCCGGCATCGTGCACGCCTTGCAGGCCGGGCCGGAAGGAGCCGTGTATCTGGCGGCGACTCGCTAGTTCGTGAAATCCGGGATTGAGGAGGTTCAACATGGCGGAGCCCAAAGACCTGATGCGCAGCCTCGAACAGGATGTCGCCCGCACGGAGCACCGGGTCATCGAAGACATCAAGCGGTTGGAGCATTTTCAGCACGAGCATCCTCCCGTGCGCAACGTCAACCAGGAGTTTCAGGAGAGCTTCTCGGGCGTTGGAGCGAGTCGCGCTCTTCGTGACGATCCACGTCGGCACCTTTGGCTTCTTTCTGATCATCTTCGCCTGGACCATCCTCTGGCTGGGTTGGAACATGCTCGGCCCTGCCGGGCTGCGCTTCGACCCTGCACCGGCGTTCGTCTTTTGGCTTTTCATCTCGAACATGATCCAGATCATGCTCATGCCGCTGATCATGGTGGGCCAGAATCTTGCGAGCCGGCACGCCGAATTCCGCTCCGAATCCGACTTCGAAATCAACCAGAAAGCGGAGAAGGAAGTCGAGGTGATCCTGCTGCATCTGGAGCAGCAGGCCGCGCAGATCGAGCACCAGGGCGATCTGATCCTGGAGATCCTGAAGCGCCTTTCGGCCCAGGAAGGGCCCCCGGCCCTCCAGGCGCCCGCCGGGAACGCGGAATAGCCCCCGTCGATGATGTACGCGCAGGCGCATGGTCTCGCCGCGGTGGCGAGCTCGAGGCTATTCAGTCAATGCCCCTACTCCGGCGATCCCCCGGTAACATCGCGCCCGGCCCCCGGCGTGCCTTCGGCGAGCAGGCGCCGGTGCGTGCACGCGCCCAGGTGGTTGGCATCCAGCGCCAGCACCCGGTCGAAGGCGGCGAGGGCAGCCGGCGCGTCGCGCAACCCCAGCCAGCCGAGGGCGATCATGTAATAGCAATGGGCACGATGGCGCAGGCCCAGGTCTTCGTCGAAGACGAGGAAGTCTGGGCAGCGACACCGCAAAATAGTCGATCTGGACATCGTCGCCGAGGTGCGCTTCGCGCATAGGCGATCAACCGCCGGAAGGTCTCGGGCCGCGGCGGCCTCGTCGCTGAGCTCCCCGGCCGCGCCAGGCCCTGGTAGAAGATCATGGCGGGCGGCTGGTCGTTGTAGTACCTGGGGGAAGCAGGCTCGGCGGCGCCGGACACGGGCGCGCTCGAAGCAGGTGCGGGCGCGGCCGGCATCGCCCAGGCCGGCATAGGCCCGGCCAAGATAGTAGAAGATGTGGTTTTCCTGAGTGCCGTACAATTTGCCCTCGCCGAGGTTGGGCGGATAGGTCTGCGCCCGCTCCAGCATACCGATCGCCTCCGTGAAACCGCCCCTTGCGACCCTCTGGCGGGCCTGCTCGACCAGGCAGGCCACATATTGGCCGGTGACTTTGCCCTCGCCTCCTTCCCAGGGGTGAAAAGTAGAGCCGGCCAGCAGGGCGCATGCCTCCTCCGGGCGGCCAACCAGATTGAGCAAGGTGGCCCACTCGACGCGCAGATCGTCGCGCTGCTCCACGAGGGCCTGATGCGCCGCAAACTCGGCCAGGCGTTCGGCGGGTGGGCGGTTCAGCCTCTTGTGCAACTGGTCGGCCTCGTAGAATACCCGCGCATCCGCCGGGTCGAGTTCGAAGGCGCGCCGGTAAGCGCGCTCGGCCGCCCCCTGATCGTGGAGCTCGTTGAAGTAGGCCAGGCCCAGGTTGCGATGGACCGTGGGGAACCGCGGGTCCAGGCTGCGGCTTTGCTCCCAGCAGGTGATGGCCTCGCGGTGGCGCCGATGGGCATACCAGAAATTGCCGAGATAGTAGGGGGCCCGCGCATCGCCGGGGTTGATGCGCATGGCAAGCTCCAGCGCAGGCACGGCCTCCAGCCAGTTGGGGAAGCCATATTCGGGCGGTAGGGCGGCGGCGGCACGGCAGCCGGCCAGGGCGCCTTCCAGGTCGCCGGCCTGCGCCCGATACCACGCCTGAAAATATCCGGCCATGGGGTCCGTGGGCAGCGCTCTAGCGGATCAGGTCCCAGGCGTCGGTGTACAGGCCGGCATGGGCATAATCCAACGACATCTCGATGAAGGTCCAAAGCCCGGCCCGCCCCAAAGGCGCGGGGACGAGAGCCCCGGCGGCCTCCCGGTGCAGGTCACCCGGCCCGGAGCGGGCAAGGGCGCCCAGGAAGATCTGCTCACATAGGGCGCCGAAATCCAGCGAATCGCGCGCCAGGGCCAGCTCGACGACCCCGCGGGCCTCGTCCGTCCGGCCGGTATGCCTGAGCAGCGCCGCTTCGAGCTGGCACGCCCGGCGATGCCCGGCGCGGCGCGCCAGGGCCTGGCGGGCGAAATCCAGCGCCGGCTCGAAGCGGCCCTCGCATGCGGCCAGGCAGGCCAGCTCGAAGAAAAGCCGGGCCCTGCCAGGCCGCGTTCCAGGTGGCCTTGTAAAAGGCGTCGAAAGCCTCCTGGCAGCGCCCCTGGTACCGCAAAGCCAGCCCGAGGTTGTAGAACGGCTCGCCCTCGTAGGGGTTGGGGTTGCGCCCGGTCAGGCGCTGGATGGCGTGCCTGAAATAGGGCTCGGACTCGGCAAATCGCCCGCGGCGCAAGAGGAGAAGCCCCTTGGCATTGTTGCAGCGCCAATCCAACGGGTCCCGCCACAGAGCTTCGTCATAATAGGGCTCAGGCTGGTAGGTCGCGTGGTGGTACTGCTCGAGGTGCAAGCCGTTGAGGAAGAGCTCTTCGTTGGTCGCGATCTCGGCCGGAGGCCGCGCCGCGGTGGCGATCGCCGGCAGCTGCCCGGCGGAGGGCCCAGGGGAAGGAGAACAGGAAACGAGGACGTGCCCGCCGTCGGCGTCGATCACGCGCGCGGTGTAGTCGCTGGGGGCGCTCCCGGCGCCCATGGCGATCGCATCCACCATCGCGCCCTCCGGCACCAGGCGCAGGCGACGTTCGTAGGACACGTCGCCCCCGCGTAGCAGCTGGACGATGACGGTCCGCGGCCGGGTCACGTAGACGCCCAGCCGGACGTGACCCGGCTGAACGAGGACCCCTGGCTCTGCGGAGGAGGTGTCGAGAAGGCCCCCTCCCCGCGGGGGGTTCGGGGGGGCCGGCTCCCCGAAATCCAGGCTGAGGGCGGCCTCTGCCGTGGCGTTCTTCACCGGCCCGATCAGCTTGTAGGGCATGAAGACCTGCGTGAAAGCCACTTCTTCACCCGCCCCGATCCAGGAAAAGTCCGGCTGATTGTCGGT
>CAWEHT010000025.1:0-4354 GCA_963808455.1 uncultured Chloroflexia bacterium
TTTGATTCAAGCAGACCGACCATTGGGAGATCCATACCATGAATGCCGATGGCAGTGGCGACACAAGGTTGACCGATACGCCGATCCAGACGCTGGTCAACGAACAGATTGCCGGTCAGCAGGCGCTACAGTGGAACAACGCCTCCCCGGCGTGGTCGCCTGACGGATCTCAGATCGCTTTCGTTTCCGACCGGACCGGTCAGTGGCAGTTCTGGCTGATGAATGCTGACGGCAGCAATCAACATCAACTGTTTCCTAACGGCATGCCGACTGGCCTGACCTTGCAGTACAGCGCGCAGGGCGAGCGCATGCTCGCGTGGGGGAAATCGAGAGGAGTTATCTGTAAGCCAAGGAGCTCACCGCTGAATATGGGTAGAATTCGACTGGTAGGAGAGTCACTATGCTCACAACGCACATCCCGCTCGTGATTGCCGTTCTGGCACTCGTGGCCTTTGCGCTGCTTCCACAACTTGATCGCTATGTCGGCGCCGAGACCGGCGCACACGGCGTCCGGCTGTTGCTCGTCCGCCTGTCACATTGGATCAATGATTGAGCTTTAGGGGGTTTGCATCTTTACCTCCCGCACCGATCGCAATGTTCACAGCTTGTAGCATAGCCGAAGTGCGCGTCGCTGGCATCAGCGTATACGGTGGACTTTACATAGTACACGAGGCCACTCCGGCAGGCGCCCTGCGCCGTATGTTGCAAGACACTTGGTGCGAAGGCCTTGTCTTGCGCATCGCGGGCCTTGGAGACCCCCTCCAATGGGGGGGCTGCGAACCCCCCTATTGGGGGCCCCTCGGGCCACCCTTTGGGAGCTATCCTGTGATCCCGGAAGCGCCTACAATGTAAGGCGCCGATCTGGCTTTCGCCCTGGCTCAGGGCGATATCTGTATGGGGTATTCGGCATGATGCTATGTCCGGTTTGGGGGCGCTGGCGGCCCTGCGTGCGCCTTTAGAGGCACATGCCATTGTGAATAGGAGGCATTTCTCATGTTGTTGGCAATTGGGCTGGTTCTGCTTGTCCTGTGGCTGTTGGGCTTCTTCGCATTCCACGTCACCGTCGCGTTGATTCACATCCTCTTGATAGTGGCGATAATAGCGATCATAGTGCACTTCGTGCGAGGCAGCGGCGCAACCGCTTGAAAAACGTTGGGCAGACAGCACGGCCGGGCGATCATGGAGGTTGGCCAAGTCGCCATCAGGAGCACCTGCTGCGGGGCCCCCGGCCGTGCGCTTGCAACAACTCAGGCAACCGGGTGAGATCGGCTCAACTGAGGCCTTGTCGGCGGTGTTGCCCGGCCAAGGCTGGTAGTCCGGCGGGCTGCTCCGCACCAAGACCCTCGAACCGAACAGCAGAGCAACGCTTTGGGTGAGCGGCTGCTGAATGTGCTGGTCAACCAGCCACAATCAAGTGCAGGCCGGCTTCCTGGTCCGAAAACAGCTCTGGCTAGATCACATACGGATCTGCCAGCTGTTACCCGGTCGCTTGGCCGGATGGTGGTTCGGTTTGCGACCCCGCAAGATGCATGTGCGGGGTCACGCGCTCACGATCTTGGAATATGCCGCATACATGTCGGATAGCCGGTCTGCGGCGGCACCATCACCGCGAGCGAGCAGAGTGACGAGTTCATCACGTTGGGTAAACAGAGGCTGTACTGCCTCTCGTTGTCCCTGCGACAGGCACGAATCAGCCCCTGCGTCGGTTTCCGCTCGCAACCAAGTAAAGAAGTCACTGGCTGCTTGACGAGCCGGCTCATAATCGCCCCGCCGTGACTCGATCACCGCCGCTGCCAGGCGATTCAGTATCCTCGCCAGCCTCAGTTGGCGCTTTGCCTCAGGAAAATCACCGGCATCCCCCTCCGGCTAATTCCAATACTTTTCAGATGCTGGAACCAACCTCATGCTGCGTCCAACCCTCGATGAGGGCTGTTGAACGGCTGTGGGTTTACCAGATGTAGCGCCCTGGTGCATGGCCTCACGACGCGAGCCTATCTATTCCGCCGGTCCTCGGCGCGATAGAACAAGTGCTTGGCGGTCTCGGCGGACAAGAGGTAGAGGACGACGATACCGGCGACGCCCGCGAACACGACAGGCGGCAGCGGCACGAAGCCCAACACCCCGGCCAGGGGCGTGTAGGGCAGCAATACCGTGACGACGGCTACCGCCGCGGTGACGGCCAGCATCGCCCGGCTGGGCACGCTGCGCAGGAAGGGCAGCCGGGTGCGCAGGACGAACACGACCGCGGTGGCGGAAAGCACCGACTCGAGAAACCAGCCGGTGTGGAACAGCCCCTCGTTGGCGTGCAGGTACAGGTAGATCAGGCCAAAAGTCAGGTAGTCGAAGACCGAGCTCAGCGGGCCGAAGATCAGCATGAACCGGCGGATGAAGCCGATGTCCATGCGGTGCGGCGTCTCGATGTAGACCTGGTCCACGTTGTCGCCGGCGATGGTCATCTCGGGCAGGTCGGTCAGAAAGTTGATCAACAGGATCTGCGTGGGCAGCATGGGCAGGAAGGGCAAGAAGAACGAGGCCCCGGCCACGCTGAACATGTTGCCGAAATTGGCGCTGGTAGCCATGAACACGTACTTCAGCGTGTTGCCGAAGGTGCGCCGGCCTTCGGCGATGCCCTGGCGCAACACGGCCAGGTCCTGTTTGAGCAAGACGAACTCGGCCGCCTCTTTGGCGACGTCCACCGCCGTGTCCACCGAGATGCCGACGTCGGCCGAGTGCAGGGCCGGCGCATCGTTGATCCCATCGCCCATGTAGCCGACCACGTGCCGCGTCTTCTTCAGCGCCAGGATGATGCGCTCTTTCTGGTTTGGATCGACCTCGGCGAACAGGTTGGCCCGGTCGGCCAGATGCCACAACGCCTCATCCGGCAAGGCCATCAACTGCGCCCCTGTAACCACGCCTTTGACCGGCAGCCCGACGCTTTGGGCGGCGTGCTGCGCCACCAGCTGGTTGTCGCCGGTGATGATCTTGACCTGGACGCCCATGTGCGCCAGGTCCGCCAGCACCGCGGTGACGTCTGGCTTGGGGGGGTCCATGAAGAGCAGCGAGCCGGCGAAGGTCATCTCCTTCTCGTCATCCCTCGAGTACTTTGCCTCAATCGAGCTAACCGGCTTTGTGGCTACGCCAATCACCCGGTAGCCCTGGCCGCTCCAGTCGGCATACAGTTTTTCGATCGCACCGTGCCGGGCGGCGTCTAGCGGGACGATCCCCTGGGGCGTCTCCACCTGGGTGCATACGTCGAGGACGCCTTCGAGCGTGCCCTTGGTGATCATCGTGGCCCCGACCGAAGGACGAACGACAGGGGGCGAGGTCGGCTGGCCGTCGCCGGCCGGCCGACCTTCTTCCCCGGCCGTCGATTGTAACGGCGTCGCACCGGCATCCGGCGCAGGGCGGCTTTCGTCTTGCGCCTCGTTTACCACAATGGTCAGACGTTTGCGCACGAAATCGTAGGGGATCGCGTCGATCTTCTGGCCGGCGGATATGTCCAGGCCGGTCGTGGCGCTGATGGCGTCGTCCAGCGGATTTGCCATGCCGGTCTGTAACCTGGCGTTCAGGTAGGCATCGCGCAGGACCTTTGGAGATTTCTGACCCTCCGGGTCCACCGCGGAGTCCAGCTCACCACGCCGATCGTGAGGGTGCCGGTCTTGTCGGTGCAGAGCACGTCCATGCTGCCGAAGTTCTCGATGGCCGACAGGCGGCGGCGCCCACATCGTCCACACGCCGGGCACGATGGGCGGTGAGGCCCGTATCGAGGGCCACTCGATCCGTGTTCGCGACATCGTCTTAGCCCGCGATCTCGAAGGGCTGTGGCCGAGGAAATCGCCGCCTCTGTCTATCCCAGTTTGACGCTCGCGGAGGTCTATTCGGCCTTGGCTTATTACGAAGACCATCACAGCGAAATCGAGTTGGCCGGCAAGGAAGAGGAACGGTTCGTCGAGGAATTTCGGCGGGAACACCCGGAACTGGTTCGCGAGCTTCCTCCGCAAAAGGGCTAGGACATGCTGAAGGCCTATGCGGATGAGCATGTCCTGGCGGCAATCATTCAGGCGTTGCGGCGACGTGGCATGGATGTGGTCACCGTTCAGCAGAGGCAGGGAGAGGGCACCGATGACGCCGAAGTGCTGGTCGAGGCCCTCCGCGACAGTCGGCTCTTGTTGACCAACGATACCGATTTTCGTAAGTGACTGGCGGAACACGTCTTGTGCAGTCGGGTAGGCTGGGGGCATCGGCCGGGATGGTCTCGGCTCGATGAACCTCAGGAGCCCGAACATGAAGAAACAATTCGACACGGCGATCCGCGGCGACGGAGCTATTGGGAAGAGGTGGTGCGGCGGTGGAG
>CAWEHT010000026.1:0-7233 GCA_963808455.1 uncultured Chloroflexia bacterium
AAGTGACTTAAAGCAATCGGGCTTTCGTAGTAGAGTTAGTTGTTGGCAACACCTGACTCTGGAGCTACGAAAAGCCGATGTCCGACATTGTAGCACTTTTACAGTGCTGGCAGCCTCTGCTGTCAGCAACCACACTACGCCAATTCAGCAAGGTCGTGCTGGCCATGTTGGCCATGACCGGGCGGGTCACGATGCTGGGTCTCTCACGCTGGGCCGGCCGCGGTGGCAGCTATCGCACAGTACAGCGCCTGTTTCATACCGTAGTGCCCTGGCCAGCGCTGTTCTGGGCTTTCTTCCGCCAGCACTTGTATCAACCTGACGATGTCTACCTGCTGGCCGGTGATGAAACCGTCATCGGGAAGGCTGGTGACCACACCTATGGCCTGGACCGCTTCTTCGCCGGGTTGATCAGTCGGGTGATCCCCGGCTTGGGTTTCTTCACCCTGGCGCTGATCAGCACCCAACGACGCCGCGCTTACCCGATTCAGATCGAGCAGGTAGTGCGCGGCGAGGCCGAAAAGACGGCCAGCCGAGCCAGAACCGCCGCCAAACGGGCTCCCAAGTCGGCTGAACCCCGTAAGCGCGGGCGCCCCAAAGGGAGCAAGAATAAGGTCGCCAGCGTCGAGCTGACGCCTGAACTGCTGCGCATCCAGGCCATGCTGCAAGCGCAACTCAAGCGTATGGCGGGCCTGTTGAGCGTGACCTATCTGGTTCTGGATGGCCATTTTGGCAATAACCCGGCTTGGCACATGGTGCGGCAAACAGGTCTGCATCTCATTTCCAAGCTGCGTTGCGACTCGGCGCTGTACCTAGCGTACGACGGCCCCTATCAAGGCCATGGGCCGCATCGCAAGTACGGCGCCAAGTTGGACTATCGGCAACTACCGGATGCCTGTCTCAAAGAGACCACGACCAAGGGGGCCATCGAGACCCGCATCTACCAGGCCCAAGCGTTGAATAAAGGGTTCAAACAGGCGCTCAACGTGGTGATCCTGGTCAAAATCAACCGGCAAACCCAGGCTTGGGCGCATGTGGTCCTATTTTCGAGCGACCCGACCCTGGCCTACGACCACATGATTGACTACTATCGGCTCAGGTTCCAAATCGAGTTCAATTTCAGAGATGCCAAGCAGTTCTGGGGTCTGGAAGACTTCATGAACGTCACGCCAACCGCCGTCACCAACGCCGCCAATCTCTCGTTGTTCATGGTCAACCTGTCCCAGCCTTTGCTGGACGACCTGCGTGCCGCCGATCCGGCATGCAGCATTCTGGACCTCAAAGCGCTCTATCGCGGTGCCAAATACGTGGCCGCGGCCATTGAAATGCTTCCGCAAAGGCCCGAGCCATTATTATTGACCCGCATCTTCGACAGGCTGGCGGCTTTGGGCCGCATTCACGTAGGGCACCTTGCCCTCAACTCGCCCTGATTGGCGAAGGTATTGCTCCAGAGTGACAGGATATCTACGGGCTCGTAGCCCGCGGGGCGCCCTTAGTGGTTCATTTGGCTTGACCCGTGGCATTGTGCGGGCCACGCCTGCGGTTGGAAACCGCAGGCTGGCACGCCAAACCTGCTGAAGCAGGTTACCGGAGGCGTCCCTTAAGTGCGTTTGAAGGCACTTCGAGTATCAGCCAGCGATTTCAATCGCTGGCACGACATGCAGGGCCGCGAGCGGCTATGGCAACGCGCGGGCCAAATGACCCATTGGCTGGCGATCAGGGCGTAGGGGCCGGCGTGGCCGCCGCGGCCGGCGCCGCAGAGCCTGCACCCGGCGTCGTGCGCGCCCTGGCAGCAGCCGTCGCCGTCGCCGCGGCCGGCGCGTATGGACCCATCATGCCATTGCCTCTCGGCGAGACGACGAACCACAAGCGGTTGAAGGCCTGCCCGTCGATGTCGCCGGGCTTCTGGTCCCTGGAATAGTAATACAGGGGGTGACCGTCATAGGTCACCTGCAGCGTGCCGTCGGTGCGCTTGAGCGTGCCCAGGTACGACGGCGTGATCCGCGCGCCGACCGCTACCGGGGCGGTGGTCGTTGTAAAGGGCGGCCAGAGCGTGGCGCACGCCGCGTAGCAGGCGCTGGTCGTCGGAGTGTCCTTGGTGAACAGGTACAACGTCATCCCTTTGCCGTCTACGAGCCAAAGCCCGAAGCCGGTCTTCTGGGCGATCTGCACGACGGTGCCGCTTACCTTTGTGGCGGCGGCCGGTGTGGCGCCTGTGGCGGGCAAAACCGCAGGCGACGCGGCTGCAGTGGCAGCGGGGGCCGGCGTAGGCGCCGGCGTGGCCGGCGCAGCGCAACCGGCCGCAACCAGGGTCAGGGCCAGCATGCCCAAGAGACAGCCGAGCCACCCTGGGCGTGCGGGCCTGAACCTCTCTGCCCCCTTCGAGTTTTCCTTCATCCTGCTCTCTCCTGTTTCGCTGGCCAGTGGACTATGTCAATCTCTATACAACTGCAAGCAGGACGACGCTGTGAGCAGGGCTACGCTCCGTTCAGCCCGTTTCGACTCGCCTTTTTACAGTTTACACCAGCAATTCTCAAGCTTCAGAGACGCCGTCGTTGGCTAAATTGAGAATTGCTGGCTTCGTCGAAGACGCATTGACCCGACCGCGCAAAGGGCTTACAATTAAGGCGGGTTGGATGCCCCGCATCCGAAGGCAGCTATGCCGGACATCTCAAGCTTCCAGGGCATTCTGCTGCGATTCTGATTCGCTAGGGCAGTTCTGTAGAGTTGAAGCCAGGGAGATTTGCTACCATATGCCTGATAGAGTCATGCCTGATCGAGACGGCATCGCTGACTTAATACGCCAGGTGGTGCAAGGCCGAGATGACCTCGTGGCCGTCTACCTCTTCGGCTCCGTGGCCGAAGGCACCGCGCACGGCTTGAGCGATGTGGACGTGGCCGTACTCTTCCGGCCTAACATACCTTCTGTCGCCCTTTTTGCACGCGTCCTCGCCATCGGAAGCGCACTGGAAGCGGCGCTGCCGATGCCGGTTGACCTGATTGACTTAGGACAGGCCGGGCCGGCACTCGCCTTTCAGGTCCTGAGGAAGGGCTGGCTCATCGTCGAGCGAGATCGCGACGCCCGGTCCTTGTTCGTCATGTGCGCCTTGGGGCGCTACTACGACGCCAGGCCCTATCTGGATTACCAGAATGCGCAGCTTTTAGCCAGGGTCCGAAGGGGGGACTTGGGACGTGGATACAACGGTGATCATAACGCGCTTTCGGAAGCTCGACGCCTATCTCAGAAGCTTGCGGCAGCTTCAGGACGTGCCAAGGGATGAGTACCTCCGCGACGACAACATCCAGGCGATCGTCGAACGGCGCCTCCAGTTATCCATACAGGGCTGCATGGACGTTGCCAATTACCTGATCGGGCAGTTGGGGCTGGCGGCGCCCGATGCCCCCGAGAACGTCTTCGCCCTCCTCGGGCGCGAGGGCGTGATCGACGCGGGTCTGGCCCAGCGAATGGCGGGCATGGTCCGCTTTCGCAATATCCTCGTGCACGACTACATCGAGATCGATCCAGGCGCCGTGTACCAGAATCTCACGGCGGAGTTAGACGACTTCGATCAGTTCGCGCGGCAGATCGCCGGCCGCTTCTTGGTGGACGCCGGGAACAAGTAGCCAATCAGGCGCTGGGTTCGGGACGCGCGTCCTTCACATCGTCACGTACGCGTCGAACGTCAGCACCAGGTGATACGTCTCTCCCGCCGGCAGTTCGGGATCGCCGTAGCGCAGGTTCTGGCTGAAGAGCAGGGCGAAGTCCCGACATTCATCGCCCGATTGGCCGGCTACACCGCCGGTGATGAGCCTGCTGGCCGAGCCCGTCGTGTGTCAAATCGCCGCCCTCAGGTGGCCGCGTGTTCGTGGGCGGATGGGGGCGAGTTGGCCATATCGTAGCACCTGGTTTTCACCCCCAAGTACCTGCTGCTCTAAGGCAGCGCTGTTAAGGTTGTGAAGAGCAGATCGTTAAGGTTCAGAGGGTCCGGGCAGGGGTGCGGGGGCGACCAGCTCCTCTGAACACTGAATTGCCCTGATCACCAGACCTAGCCCATTGCCATTGTCTACCAATCGTGATATGCTGGTTGCATTGGTCGTTTCTGCAAGGGATTGCGAGGAAGGAGCTCAGCTTTATGAAAGAGTCAGCCGCGCGATATGCTGGCGCGCAATATTTGTGGCTCTAGTTGCGTTCTTCACCAGTGACGGTCTGAGTTCACCTGTCGTCGCGGCCCCCGAGAGGTGGGATACCCAGGTCGCTGCAAAGTACCCCGGAACATGGATTGGAGTGGACGCGTACGTTGCCTTCAGCGATCCCCTACAAAGTGGACAATACTGGCAGTGCCCAGTTTCAGCCAATCTTTTGCGACGGCAACGGATGCGGCGCGTTGCTGGCACCCATCAACATGCAAGTCACCAATTTTCCGTACGCATGCACCGCGGTGGAGACCTTAAACGGGGTGCCCTCTTGGCCGCCAGCGCTTCTCATTGCGCAACCAGAAACCCAATTGTTTCAGGACTTACGCTTTTGTCATTTGCTGCGACGCTGTGGCACCAGATTGCCGGGGAAATGGCGGTTCTTTAGCGATCCTGTCGCCAGTCACTCAGCCAGCGTGTTTTTGATATTCTAAAACGAGCCCACCCGGGCGAAAAGTGATCATCGAAAACAAGCCCACCTGGGCGGGATCTCTGTTACCATAACGAGGTGTCGTATTGGTGACGGAGGTCAGGAGATGCTTAAGGTGGAAGACTACGAAGCCATGCGCCGGGCCCACGTGCGAGAAGGGCTCAGCGTCCGGCAGATTTCTCAGCAGTTTCATCACGGCCGGGTGGTCGTGCGCAAAGCGTTGGCGCAGGCCGAGCCGCAAGGCTACCTGTTGCAGGCGCCGCGGGAGGCGCCCGTCCTGGGTCCCTACAAGACGCGGATCGCCGAGTTGCTGGATGAGAGCGACCGGCAGCGGCGCAAGCAGCGCTACACGGCGCACAACATTTACACGCAAATCCAGAAGGAGGGCTATGCGGGCAGCGAGATCAGCGTGCGCCGTTACGTCGGCCAGCAACGGCAAGCCCGCCAAGCCCGCCAAGTCTTCCTGCCGCTGGAATTCGACCCCGGCCAGGACGCCCAGGCGGATTGGGGGGAGGCCGAGGTCGAGTTGGGCGGTGCGCGTATCACGGTGCAGTTCTTGGCGATGCGGCTGAATTACTCGCGGGCGCGTTTTGTGATCGCCTTCCCGTTCCAGAAGCAGGAAGCTTTTTTCGAGGGTCACGTCCAGGCTTTTCGCTTTTTCGGGGGTGTGCCGCATCAGATCACCTATGACAACTTGAAAACGGCCGTGTTTCAGGTGCTCAAAGGCCACAACCGGCGCGAACAGCAGGCGTTCACCGGCTTTCGCAGCCATTATCTGTTCGACAGCTACTACTGCATGCCGGCCCAGGGTCACGAGAAAGGCGGCGTCGAGAGCGATGTGGGTTTCATCCAGCGCAATTTCTTCTCGCCGGTACCCAAGGTCGGCTCCTTTGGCGAGTTGAACGCCTATTTGGAGCAGGCTTGCCTGGCCAATGCCGAGCGCCGGGTGCGCGGCGCAGACCACACGGTCGCCGAGCAGTGGGCGGCCGAAAAGGCGCAGCTGCTGCCGCGGCCCACGAGCGATTACAAGGCTTGCACCACGCACGCGGTGAAACCGAATCCTTACAGCCAGGTGGTCTTCGAGACCAATCGTTACTCGGTGCCCACCGAGCATCTGGCCGACGCCCTGGTGCTGCGGGCCTACGTGTTTCGCGTGGACATCCTGGCCCAGGATGCGGTGATTGCCACCCATGTGCGCTGCCTGGGCCGGGAACAGGACATCCTGGACCCGCTGCACTATCTCGGGCTGCTGGCGCAACGGCCCGGCGCCTTCGAGCACGCCATCCCCATGCGGCGCTGGCGGGCCCAGTGGTCGGAGGTCTACGAACAGCTCTTGCAGCAGCTGCGGGCCACCTGGCCAGACGGTCGCGGCCTGCGCGAGTTCCTGGCGATCCTCAAACTGCACCTGGCGCACCCGGCTGAGCGCGTCGAGCAGGCCATCCGCGCCGCCTTGGCGCTGGGCGCCGCCCACCTGGACGGCGTGGAACTGTGCCTGCGCCAATTAGAGACGGACCAGCATGCGCCCGTGGCCCTCGATTTGAGTGGCTACCCACAATTACAGGACATTGGCGTCCAGCCGGTCAACTTGGGCCAGTACGATCGCCTACTGGCCTCCGCGGGCGGGAGGTAAGCCATGGACAGCGATGCGCTCTTGGAGTCGTACCTGCGCCAGCTGCACCTGACGAATTTCCTGACCTACTACCGCCCCTTTGCAGCCGACGCCGCCCGCACCAACCAGGACCACGTGCGCTACCTGCTGGCCCTGGCCGAACAGGAGGTGAACCAGCGTGAGCAGCGCCTGCACCAGGGCCGGGTCAAAGCCGCCCGCTTCCCGGTGCTGCGGGAGCTGGCCGACTTCGACTTCTCGCTGGTGCCCAGCCTGAACAAGGCTTACCTCCTGGACCTGGCCCGGGGTGAGTACATCACCCGGCACGAACCTATCCTGTTAATCGGCAACCCGGGCTTGGGAAAAACGCATGTGGCGACGGCGTTGGCCCTGCTGGCTTGCCGCCAAGGCCGCAAGGTGCGCTTCTGGACGGCCGCCAGCCTGGCCAACGAGCTGCTCCAGGCCCAAGACGAGCACCGCCTGCACCGTTTCAGTACCCAGGCGCTCAAACTGGACCTGATCGTCCTGGACGAGTTGGGTTTCATCCCCTTTGCGCCCACGGCTGCCCAGGCGCTGTTTACTTTCTGCTCGGCTTTGCACGAGCGCGTGGCGGTGATCATCACCAGTAACCTCAAATTCGCAGACTGGACGCAGGTCTTTGGTGATGAACGCCTGACCGCGGCGCTGCTGGACCGCTTGACGCATCACGCCCACATCCTGGAACTGGTTGGCGAATCGTACCGCTTCCGCCAACGCCTGAAGCAAGACCAGGCGTGAGCCCGACCGGGCTGATGGATAAGTGCATAACCGCCAAAGAGATGGCGGTTACGCACTTACCCACAGCCCCTGCTGCTACCGCTACGACGACGGCCTGGACAGCGCTCTGCTTATCGGGGTGGGTCTGTTTTCGATGATCAAAATGGGCTCGTTTCTGATGATCACTGCGCTACCCTTTGTGCCCCAGGTGGGTCCGTTTTCCATGATCAAGTGGGCTCGTTTTCGCTTG
>CAWEHT010000027.1:0-8554 GCA_963808455.1 uncultured Chloroflexia bacterium
ATTGTACATCATGCTCTATTTCGTCGCCTACATGCTCGCAGGGGGCGGGCCCTGGAAGGAGACGGCCTCCGCCTACCAGCAATCCGTTTTGATACCGCCGGAGCTACGCTTCCCAAAGCTGATCGCCAATTCGGACGTCCATCTTGGCCTGCTGGTGGCCCTGGTCGCCGCACTGCTGGTGAAAGTCTTCATGGACAGCACGCCGCTGGGCTTCGAGATCCGCGCCCTGGGCTTGAACTCCACCGCCTCGCGCTTCAAGGGCACCAACGTGCCGGCGACGATTGTCGTCGTGATGCTCCTGAGCGGGGGCCTGTCCGGCCTGGCCGGTGCCGGAGAATTGTACGGCGTCCAGTACCGGCTGGTTCTCGACCTGGCCCACGGTCTCGGTTACACGGGCATCATCGTTGCGATGCTCGCCAACCTGGACCCGCTGGGCGCGGTGGCGGCGGCGGTGCTGTTCGGTGGGCTGACCAATGGTGCTTACATGCTGCAACCTCCACCGGCGTGTCTTCCTCGTTCGTCGAAGTCATCCAGGCTGTGGTACTGATCTGCGTCTTAGCCGCATTTGTCATGTCTCGTTACCAACTGAAGAGGGTCGCGGATGATATCCCAAATCTTGCAACCAGCCATCATAGCTAGCGTCCTGGCTGCCATGCTGCGCCTGGCGACCCCCTTGCTGTTCGCGGCGCTGGGCGAGATGGTGGCGGAGCGCGCGGGTGTCATGAACCTGGGCGTGGAAGGCATGATGCTGCTGAGCGCCTTCACAAGCTATGCTGTGGCCTACTTCACCCATTCCTTGATGGTAGGCTTGCTCGTCGGTGCCGTGACCGGCGGCTTGATGGCCCTGCTGATGGCTGTGATGGTCGTAAGCTTGAAGGTCGAGCAGATCGTCGCCGGCATGGCTTTGAACCTCTTAGGCTCAGGGATGTCCGTATTCTTGCTGAGGCTCGTATTCGGCCTGACGGGCAACCTCATCACCATCGACATCTTCGATCCCATTTACATTCCTGGGCTGTCCAGCTTGCCCCTGGTCGGGCCGGTTCTCTTTGCCCAACGGCCACTCACCTATGCAGCGTTCGCGCTCGTGCCCCTGATCTGGTTCTTCATGTACCGCACCAAGTACGGGCTCCAGATACGTGCGGTGGGCGAAAGTCCGAAAGCGGTGGACACGCGAGGGGTCAACGTGGCGCGGTTGCGCTTTTTGGCCACGCTGTTTGGCGGACTGATGGCGGGGCTGGCCGGGGCTTCTCTGACCCTGGGTTCGTCACCCCGGTTCATCCCCGGCATCAGCAACGGCCGGGGCTGGCTGGCGATCGTGATCGTGATCGCCGGCAACTGGCTCCCCTGGCGCATCATGGTCGCGGCTATGGTTTTCGCTTTTCTCGACGCTTTTCAATTGCAGGTTCAGGGCATCGGAGTGCAGTTCCCTTACCAGATCCTGTTGGCGGTGCCCTACGTCTTTGCCATCCTCGCCATGATGGTCAATCGGGCGCGGTCCGAGGCGCCAAGCTGTCTTGGGGTCCCTTACGTGCGCGAGTAGAACAGGAAACCCCGGTCGCTTCTCGTGTCCGGTGAAAGAGTGGTGTATGTTCAGCTTTTTGGATATCTTCGCACGGAGCGAAGCGGGCCCGGCCTTGCCGTCCAAGGACTGGGACTTCAGGGTGGCCATGACGACTCGCGAGCTCGTCACGAAATATGGCCTGGAATGGGACCGGGCCCACGTGGTCAACCAGGACCCGGCGCTGGCCGAGCGCGCTGTTCGACGCCGGGTTCGAGCTGGCCGAGCGTCTGGGGGTCTACAACTGCTCGACCGGTCGTGTGGTGCAGTTCACCGGCGAAGAGCTGTACCATGGCTTGCAAACGGCTCCCAGGGCCGTGACCCTGGGCGAAGGCAAGGGTGCCTGCACACTCTCGCGCGCGGCAAGTGTGCGACAACCGCGCGCCCCTGGCCTGGGGCGGCACGCCGGGCACTCCGGTGCCAGAGCATCTGTTTCTGCCCATGGCAGTTTCTTACGCCCAGGAGCGGCTGATCGATCTGGTGACGTGCGGCACACTGACGCATGTGGATGGACGGGCGGTAGAGACCGGCTCGCCGTTGGAGATCGTCGCCACTCGGCGCGAGCTGGGGTACCTCCATGAAGCGCTCCGCCGCGCCGGCCGGACCGGCGTCGGACTTCTGGCCGCGCAGAGCAGCGTGTCTGAGCTGGGCGATCTGGCCGTGGCCAGCCCACGCTACATGCGGACTTGCGACGCGCACCTGGTGCCCATGCTCAACGAGTTGAAGATTGCCAACGGCAATCTTGCAAGGGTCGTCAATTCGATGGAATACGGCATGCTCAACGCCAGCCTGGCTTGCGTCGTGGTCGGCGGCATGGGCGGCGCCGCGCCGGGGTCTGCCGTGGTCCAGGTGGCCTCCATCATCCTCGCAAATCTGTGCTGCGCCGCCGACTACCACCTTTTGCATCCGATCGACCTGCGCCACGTCGCCACCAGCACGCGTGCCGTGCTTTGGGTCAGCAGCGTCGTGGCCCAGGCTTTCGCCTACCGCTCGCCGTGCGTGCTCGTGGGCGACATCTATCCGAAGTCAGGGGCTGGCACGCGGGAGTTGCTCCTGGAAACCGCGGCCAATGCCATCGTCCACACCGTTAGCGGCAGCCACTTGGAAGGCTGCGGGGCGGCCGATGGCAAGCTACCCAACGCCAGCGGCCTCGAGGCCCGCTTCATGGCCGAGGCAGGGCGCGCGGCCACGGCACAGGGGCTCGGGTTGGCGCAGGCCGACGGCCTGGCGCTGGCGCTGTGCCAGCAGTACGAGCACCTTTTCGCCAGGGGGGCAGCTGAGAACCCGGGCCTGCCCTTCGACCGGGTTTACGACTTGCCTGCCCTGCAACCGACCGCGGCCTGGCAGGCCACCTACGAAGAAGTCAAGAGCTGCGTGCGGGCCATGGGCCTGAGCCGGCTGTAGAGCCTGGCCGCCCTGAACGCTTCTGGGTCGATGGAACCCTCGAGCTACGAGGCCAGCGTGGAGGATGCGCGGCGGTTGCAACTCTGATCGTCTGGGCGGACACGTTGGCCACCTGGCTGTGGGAGCATCCCAGCGTGGAAATCATCTGCTTGAATTCTTCATCTACGCGATGCCAGTCCAACTCCCCGCCAGGGCCGGCGAAAAAGCCATCCACGGAGGTCATGTTGAACCACAGCAGTCTCCGCATGTCAGGCTCACCCCTTGTTATTTCTAGAAATGAGAGCCGACGGGCGCCATCCAGCGCCCGTCGGCAAGCTAGCGGATTTCCGGGAATAAGCGCGGATCAGCGCGCCGCGTGCTGCCTCACCCTGAACAACGCGCCACTGGGGTCGCTCAGCGAGGCGACGCGACCAAATGGCGAGTCAACGATGCCGCCCAGCGCCTTGCCACCGCACCGGGTCACGGTCGCCACCGTCTCGTCGGCGTCGGCCACCGTGAAATAGTTCTGCCACTGAGAGTGAAAGTTGCCCCACGAAGGATCGATCTGCATGATCCCACCCAGCCATTTCTTCCCGTGCTTGAGAACGTGATACATGCCTCCGGGCATCGGATCGGCAGTGGCACCCAGCAATGCGGTGTAGAAATCGCGGGCCCGGCCTGCATCTGATGCGTATAGCTCATGCCACTCCGGCGCGCCCGGCTCCTCGGTGACCTGAAAGCCCAGATGTTGCCCGGCCTGCCAGAAGCCGAAGGTTGCGCCGGTGGGGTCTTCACACATCGCCATGCTGCCAAACGTGCCCACGACCATGGCAGGCATCAGCACCCTGGCACCCAGGTCCGCGGCGCGCGCCAGGTCGGCTGCGATCTCCTCGGTGGCGAAATAGAGATGCCACGCGGCCGGCATGGGTGGGCTGCCGGGCGGATTGCCTCCGATGCCGGCCGTCGCCAGCTTGCCCAAGCGAGCGGTGGCGTAGCCGCCGAATTCGGGGCCGGAGACGTCATATTCCCAGCCGAATACGCAATGGTAGAAATCGCGAGCTGCGACGGCGTCTGGCGCCATCAGGTCGATCCAGGTGGGCGTGCCGGCGGGTTTGGCGTCTGCATAAGTAGTCATGCTGGTCCTTTGCTCCAATAGAAATCCCGGATGGTTGAGGAAGAACAACAGACGAGCCTATAAAGGATACGGCAAGCGCGCCGTCTGGGATGTGGCGCATGCTCCGGTGTGCCCTCGCTCAACAAGCCTGTGCTGGCCCTGGCCAGGGCCAGCACAGGTATTGGCTAGCTTGCGTCGAGCTCGAGCGCCTGCCGGATGTAGAAGCGCAGCGCCTCGCGGTTCGCATCGGCGACGCGCTTGATCTTGACGTGCCGGGACGACTTGCCGGCGCCGCGCAGCAAGCCGTACCGATCCTCAAACTGCGAGCCGCGCGAGAAAGCAAAAGTCACGTCGCGCCTGGTCGGGCTGATCACCGCCACGATCCGCCGGACCCGGTAAGCCGGGATGCCGTAGCTGACCAGCTCCTGCGCCTGCGGCGCGCACTCACGCATCAGCTCGCGTATCAAGGCCACGACGGGCCAAAACTCGGGCAGGACCCGTGCCTGCACGAACTCATCCACAGTCAAATCAGTCTTGCTCGTAGGCACGCCTTAATCCCTCGATCTCGAGTTTCTGCATCTTCAGCATCGCCTGGGTCACCCGGCGCGCCCGGGCAGCATCCGAGCTGCTCAACATCTCGCCCAGCGCAGAGGGCACGATCTGCCACGACACGCCAAACCTGTCCTTGAGCCAGCCGCACTGTAGCTTCTCGCCGCCCTCAGAAAGGCGGTCCCAGAAATGGTCCACTTCCGCCTGCGTCGCGCAGGTCACGAAAAACGAGATGGCAGGCGTAAAGCTGAAATGGGGGCCACCGTTGAGCGCCATGAAATCCTGTCCGGCGAGCTGGAACGCCACGGTCATGCCCTGCCCAGGCCTGCCGGGCCCATCAGGTCCGTAGCACGTGATGCTGCCAACCCTGGAGCTCTGAAAGACGGCCGTATAGAAGGCGGCTGCCTCCTCGGCTTGATCGTCGAACCACAAGAAGGGGATGATCGCCTGTATTGCGCTTGGCTCCTTTCGGGAAGCGCTCAAGAATGCTGCACCCTCCTGCCAGCGATTGCTGGTTTGGCCTTGCCGGCACCGGGCGGTTTCCTCGGGCAGCCCAGGCAAGGGAGGTAATTTGCAGCGACATGGATGGCCACCGGCGCGACACGGCACGCTCTGGCAGCTTAGTCTACACTACCCCTGCCTGCTGCTCGGTGGCCGCACTCGCCATCGCCGCCAATTGGCCACCATCAGTTTGCCAGCAGTATCGTGCAGCCGATCCGTGGCGCGTGGTGAGCAATGCCGTGATGCCTGTTGATCACACGACCTCTTCCACGCGCACCGTCCCGGCATAATTCAGCAGGCACAGGAGCGCCCGCGGAGCAACGTTCAACAGACGAGCCACTGCGGCGGCATAGCCACGGGCCTGCGCGAGGTAGTCCTCTCGGGCCAACATCTCCCTTAGCCCGTTCTCGTCCCGGATGTCATCCGTCTTGAATTCGACGATCGTCCAGCGCCCGTCGCTCAGGTAAAGGGCGTCGATGACGCGGTTTTGAGCCCCTCCGTCCGTCGCCAGGCTGTAGGGCACCTCGTGCAACCGGCGCCCGGCGGCGTCCATCTCGGCGTAGAGCGGGCCGGCCCGGAAGCGACGCAGGAGCCGCGCGGCCTCTGCCACGGCATCGACCAGCTGGGCTTCGTCGGCCAGCCCGTAGCCGCGCGCCCGCCCCGTCGCCCACCCGGCGAAGCTACCGTCGGGGTCGGGGAAATACCACTGCGCCAACGCGTCGTGGACCAGCGAGCCGACCACCCAGGCGGGAGCGCGGGGCCTCTGCCCGGACGGCACGACGCGCCACACGCGGGCCGGCACCGCCGCCTCGACCTGGTTCTGGGCGTCCATTCCCGGGATGCCGGTATCCGCCGGCAGCGCCGGCCACTCCAGAGCGCCGGCTCCGGCCAGGCGGTCCGCCTGGACCGCCCGCCGTTCGTGGCTCCAGCCGCTCCCATAGATCGTGCAACGGGCCACGGGGTTGGCTTCGGGGAGATCGACCGTGCGGGTGAGGTCAGACGCCAGATCGCCGAGCCCCGCCAGCGGCCAGGCGCCGTCCGGCCCGACGATCCCCGCCAGCCAGCCGCCCCGCCGCTCAACCGCTCCCTTGGCCGTGACCGACACACAGCTGCTCAGGATCAGCCGCTCGCGCGCCCGTGTGCTGGCGACGTAGAGCAAGCGGGCGACCTCGGCCTCCTCGCGCTCGGCCTCCTCACGCTGGGCCAGCCGGTACATCATCGAGGTCTCCCCCGCCTCGTCCTTCAATCCGAGCAGCAGCCCCCACCGTGGGTGCAGGAACGGCGGCTGGCGGCTGCCCGACCGCTGGTAGTTGGCGTCGCCGATCACTACCACCGGCCACTCCAGCCCTTTGGCCGCGTGCACGCTCATGATCTGGGCCACGCCCTCGGCGACCGCACGCGCCTCTCCCTCGCGCGCCTCACTATCTCGCAAGGCGGCGACATATTCCAGGAATTCGGCGACGCTGACGATGCCGGCCTCGTGGGCGTCGGCCAGCAGCTTGGCGACGTTGCGCGCCGCCGCGGCTGCCCCGCGGCCAGCAGCGCCGCGCGGTGATCGGTGGCATCCAGGTAGGCTTTGAGCAGCTCGGCCACCGGGGCCCGGCCCACCAGGCCGTGCAGGCGTTCCACGAGCGACGCCGCCCGGCGGGCGCGGGCGGCTTCCGGCTCGGGTAAGGTCTCGCCGCAGGCGCCTAAGGCGTCCCAGAGCGAGGCGGCCTGCATCAGCCAGCGCGCCGGCCAGGCGTAGACGATACAGCGAGGCATCGGTCAGGGCGATGGCCGGCGACCGCAGCAGCCCGGCCATCGCCACATCGTCGGAGGGGTCGGCCAGGGCGCTCAGCGCATTCAGCAGATCGCGCACCTCCGGCCGGCCGTAGAAACCGCGGCCGGCGACCGTGAGGAAGGGGATGCCGGCACGTTCCAGCGCGTTCTCGTAGGCCTCGAAGCTGGAGCTGGCGCGGCAGAGGATGGCCACGTCGCCGTAACCCAGGGGCCGGCAGCGCCCATCGTTCTCCTGGACTTGCAACCTCTCGTCCTCGACCAACTCGACCAGGCGCAGGCCAGGGCGTCGGCGGCGCGGTCGAGCGCTCCGTCCGATTTGCTGCCGCAGGCGAGGTGCAATTCGACATGTGGCGCGGCGAAACCGGGCGACGGCTCCCGGCGGTCGGCCTGGAGCGGCACGAAGCCGGCGCGCCAGGGGCGGCCGGGGTCGTCCTCCCCGACGGCCGGGCGCAGGAACTGGCCCATGGCCTCGACCAGCCCGCGGTGCGCCCGGTAGGTACGGTCCAGCCGCAGCTCCAGGCCCCCGGCAGCTACCACAGCCTGCCGTTCATCCTGGAAGACGGCCACGTCCGCGCCGTGGAACCGGTAGATGGATTGCTTGGCGTCGCCGACCATGAAGAAGCGCCCGGGGCCGGCGCGCAGGGCCCGCAGCAGGGCGCGCTGCCGCTCGTTGGTGTCCTGGAACTCGTCGGCCAGGATGGCACCCGCCTCACGCTGCCAGCGGGCGCGGGCCGGGGGGCAATCCTGGAGCAATTGCAAAGCCCGCGCCTCGAGATCGTCGTAATCCAGGGCCTGGCGCTCGAGCTTCAGCTCGCGGTAGAGCCCGCCGGCCCGCGCGAAGACGGCCCGCCAGGCCGGCATGGCCTCGGCCAGCGCACGCTCCGCGGCCAGGTCCACGGGCCTAACGGCCAGATCCCCCAGGATCTCCCGGCAGCGGTCTTTCAGCTCGGCGAGAGCTGCCTTGGGATTGACCGGGGCCCAGGCGGTTTTGGTGCCCAGGTTGGCCCGGATGGAACCTACCAGTGGCCGCAGCAGGCCGGCTGCCGTCTCCCAGTCACCCCGGGACGCGGCCCCCGTGAGCTGCTCCCAGGCGGCCAGCAGCTCCTGGAGGGGCTGGGCCAGCCTGTCCCCTTGCGCCAGGGCGCGCGCCAGCTCGCCGTTGTCGCGCACTTCGTGCAGGACGGCGAAGGCGCCCAACACGACCCGATCCCCCAGCAGCTCCCGAACGGGATCGAGCAGCGCCTGCTCCCAGGCCGGCCAGACATCGTCGGGCAGGGCGCTGAGGCAGGCCGCGGCATCCAGGCGCCTGGCCAGCAAAAAGTCGAGCGTGCTGCGCAGGGCCGCCTCGCCGGCCAGCGCAAACAAGCGAGTGGCCCCAGTGTCCTCCGCTGCCCAGGCGAGGGCCCCGTTGACGGCCGCCCGGCGCAGGATGGTCGCCGTCCCCTCTTCCAGAACGCTAAAGCGCGGGTCGACCCCGGCTTCGGCCGGGTGGGCGCGCAGGATCTCGGCGCACAGGCTATGGATGGTGGCAATGCGCGCCGCGTCCAGGTCGCCGTAGATGCGCTGCCAACGGGCGCGCTCCTCCTCGGCCAGGTCCTCCCAGCTCAGATAGTCGCTCAGGGCGCGCCGCACCCGGTTGCGCATCTCGCGCGCGGCTTTGTTGGTGA
>CAWEHT010000028.1:0-21263 GCA_963808455.1 uncultured Chloroflexia bacterium
GTAGAGTCAACAAAGTCATGAAACGACACCCAAGTAATTATGCTGCCACAAGCTTCGGCGGATTATCACGTTCAGAACTGATGTCGCGAGTCCGCAGCAAAGGCAACAAGACGACTGAAGGAAAAGATGGTACACCTACTTCGTGCTTTACACATCACAGGCTGGCGACGCCAAATAAAGTTGCTGGGGAATCCCGATTTTGTTTGGCGCAAGGAACGGGTTGCTCTATTCGTCGATGGTTGCTTCTGGCATGGTCATGATTGCGGAGAAACCTGAATCCGAAGAATAACGCGGATCTTTGGCAGAAGCAAAAATCGCTGCCACGCGGCAAAGGGACGCGAGCCGTCGGCGCAGACTTCGACGATTGGGATGGAAAGTAATCTGCGTCTGGGAATGTAAATTAAAACAAAATCCCGCTACTTGCACATCAATTAAGGCCGCGCTCCTGATCCGAATCGCCCGTCGTTCCTTTCGCGGCGATGAGGCGATCCGCACGTGCGCTTGCCTCCTGGTAATCCGTATCAATGAGTCGATTCAGTTCGGCTCGATCCTGCTCCGTCAATCCGCCGCGCGGTATTTCTCGAAAAGTCGCTCGATACATTCGCTGCGCTGCCGATCTCGCGCGGTCGGGCGACTCGGCAGCAGAACGATCTCGGAAACGAATGCCAGCAGCGATTCGATGGTCAAACCGCGCTGGGCTGCACCTTTTGCAAGTCTGACATACAACTCGTCCGGCAACGTAAGTGTTTGACTCATGGGACGTGCTCTGGAAGCTGAAACAGGAAGTGAAATGAAAATGGGTGAGGAAAGCAAGTTCGACACTCGCTTCCCTCACCCATTTGGACGCAGCAGTAACCCTTTTAGTTCATGGTCCTCATCACCAGTAATATGGGAACCGTCCCTGGTTTGCGTTCGCCGCGTTTCTCCAGAAAACTCTTGATCTCCTTGGAGTGTTGGGGCGCTGCATTGATCGGCGAATAGGACAGCACCATCGTCAGCTTCTCGGCCGTTCTATTCTTTGGAAAATTCTGAGCCAGTGCATTGGCGGTGTTCTCTTCCAGCGGCTTGCGGATGTCGATACCTAACGGAGTCCTTGGCCTGGGCATTTTCAAATGCCCGGAAGTTACACCGAGTAATCGGGCTAACTTGTCGAGGTCGCCGCTCAGGAAGGGGGCGAGAACGAACTTGTCGAAGATGCCGTCGCCGGCTTTCCTGGCTTCCAGCTTCTTATCATCGACTCCAAGCTGCTCAACAACTTGTGAAAACTCTTCAGGAGTCAAACTTTCGGTGAAGAAGAGAACCTCCGTCAACTGCTTCTTCTTGAAATGCTCCGCGACCAGAGATTCCACGATAACCTGATGGCCCGCTTGAGAATCGCCTGGAATGCTTCGGTGGCTTTCGCGGTGTCGCGAGCGAACAGATCAATGCGGATCACACCGTCCTTTTTCAAATCCTCACGGAATTTCTCACGCGGATAAGGCTGATCGAGATCCCGAAGCGGCAGGATCAATGGGAGCCTGATCTTCTCGACGATTTCCAAGCCCGGCCCCATTGGTAAACTGGGGGAAGTAATCGTGTCGTCGTTTTTCTAACGATTCGCGGGATCGGGGAAGCACTTCGGGTTCGTGTTTGACGACGACCGGCTCCTTCACCTGCGGAGGGACTGGCTCGCTCTTGGGCGGAGTTCGCACGATCACTTCAGCGGGCTTCGCCACTTGTTGAGCATCATGTTTGGGTTGCGTGCTGTGCAGGAACCTCAGTCTTGGGTTGTGGGTTCAACTGCTCCGTTCGTTGAGCGACAAATCGATCGCTCATGGCGAAGTAAAAATAGGAGCCAAGGCTAACGACCAATACCACACTCGCCGCCAGGACCATGGGAATCCAGGACGGGCCGACCGAACTATTCCAGGAGTGTCGCTTGCGCCGGGTCGGCAACGGGGTTGGCCGGATGTCGTCCTGGACGATCGCGTTTGACGATGGCCGCAGCGAAATCGAAATCCGGGGTTGATTTGGGAAGCTGGCGCAATCGACCGGCATCTTGAAGCAGTTGGGCATGAACATCCTGCGCCTCTTCCGAGGTGGCAAGAGCCGTTCGACGACGCTCGGCGGAAGATAACTCCCCGTCAACGCTTGCAGTCAACAGTTCTTTCAAGTGTTCGGGTAACATGGTTTTCTCGATTTCGTGTTCCGAATTCGATCCGGAACCGCACACGAAAGCATCCTTTTCATTCAATCAAACAACTAAGCAAACCTTGAGCCAATAAGACGGACATTCATGGCAAAATCAACTCGCCTGATCCTCTTCTGCCTCAATAATCTCGCGCAATTCTATTCGAGCACGATGCAATCGGCTTCGAATCGTTCCAATCGGCACATCCAGAATTTCGGCAATCTCTTCGTATTTTAGATCTTCGATTACTTTTAACACCAAAACTATTCGATGCTCTGGCGATAGTTTATTCAATGCGGAGCATTTTCGCTTCATCTTCCGACCGTTCCATCCGATCGCCGGGTTGATTCAGATCGGAGAGATCCGGCGGCTCCGCCGTCAGTTTTTCGTCGGTTCCCCAATCTAAACTCAGTACTGCACGCCGTTTGCGTTGAAGACTGATTGCCGCGTTGAAGGCAATCCGGTAAAGCCAGGTAAAGAATTCCGCATCGCCCTTGAAGCTGTTCAGGGATTGATACGCATTGAGGAAGGCATCTTGCACAACGTCACTGGCGTCTTCGGCATTGCCAACGACACGAAGAATACTGTTAAACAAACGATCTTGATATTTACGAATCAGTTTGCCAAAGGCATCGCGATTACCAGAGAGACATTCGTTAATAATTCGCAAGTCGTCGGTATTCACGACACTCTTCTATTTACGACGTAAGCTGCTGGAAAAAAGTTCCACAGATGATTAGTTTTCGGATCGGCAGCCACGCCTGGGAACCCACTTCCTTTCAGCGGGTTATTTTGTCGTCTTCGCCAGCAGCGCGTTGACTTGTTTGCCCTGTTTCGGCCTTACCGTTTGGGCGTTTCACTCCTGGGAGCCTTTTTCGTCCCTGCCTTCTTCTTGTGATTGCGGGATGGGG
This sequence comes from uncultured Chloroflexia bacterium, assembly GCA_963808455.1. Lineage (GTDB taxonomy): Bacteria > Chloroflexota > Anaerolineae > CG2-30-64-16 > CG2-30-64-16 > CAWEHT01. Next base: position 3,082 of record CAWEHT010000028.1, read on the forward strand.
CGGGTGTCGCGTTTTTCGCACTGATCTTCGATCAATCGCGCCACGACTCCGATGAATTCGGTGGGCACGCATATCCACGTCTCGCCCGCCGTCTCGTGTGCCGTTTCGATTTCCGCCGCCGCGTCCTCTTCCGTCTGTTGATCGTAATGGGCGATCACGGCGAGGATTTTCTTCTCATCTACCGGGGGAATTTCTTGCGCGTTGCTCGTTTCATGACGATTTTCTCCGTCGGCGACGACGATAAGCCTTCAGTTCTTTGCCGCGAACTCATAGGCGGTGATGACAAAAAAGCCTGGCCCGTCCTTCGGCGGGGCGTGGACCACTTTCAAATATCGACCGGCCGCCGAGCGCGATCCGCGAATTCTCACGTCCGTCGAGGACCAAACCGGGGCGGGCCAGGATCTCACGAACTTCCGCCTCCGTCACGCCATGATTGTAAATGTGCGGCAGTTCCGTATCTGGGTCGATAAAGAACTTCAATTCCATTCTAGCACTCCGACGCGAAGCACACACTCAAGCAGCCGCCCAGACGGTGATCCGTGTATGGCGGTAATGCACCCGTCGCCGCCGCAGCGATCGGCTTTCTTTGAAAACCAGACGGTTGTTGTGATCCGGGGCATTTGCTTCACGACGTCCCCTCCGCAAACTCACGAATTCCATGAATCGAAGACCGAACACTGAACACCGAACACCGAACACCGTAAACTAATATACATCCCTTTCCCGGCATTGAAGGAAGACTTCGTACGCGATGGACAACCAGCACATCATCATTCGCGGTGCTCGCGAACATAATCTGCGCAATATAAACCTCGAACTGCCCCGCAATGTGCTCGTCGTCTTCACCGGCGTGAGCGGCTCCGGCAAAAGCTCGCTGGCCTTCGATACGCTCTACGCCGAGGGTCAGCGCCGATATGTGGAATCGCTCTCCAGTGATGCGGGCCAGTTCTTCGGTCAGCTTCCCAAGCCGGATGTCGATTACATCGGGGGCTTGTCGCCCGCCATCAGTATCCAACAAAAAACCGCTGCTCGCAACCGTGCTTAACCGTCGGCACCGATCACGGAAATCTCGGATTACCTTGGCGCTCTCTACGCCCGCATCGGTCAAGGATACTGCCCCATCTGCCGACGGCCGATCACCGCCCAAACGTGTGCGAACAGATCATCGATCGTATTCTGGCCATCCCGCAAGATACCCGCTTTCTTATTCTCGCTCCTGTTGTCCGTGGTCAGAAAGGGGAATTCAAGGATTTTTTCGCAGAAATGTTGAAAAGGGGCTTCGTCCGTGCCCGCGTCGACGGGCAAATCGTTCGGCTCACCGACAATCTCCAACTCGATCGGCGCATCAAGCACGATATCGCCATTGTCGTCGATCGGCTCCAGGTAGCACCCAAAATCCGCACCCGACTTGCTGAAGCGGTCGAGCAATCGCTGGCGGCGGCGGAAGGATCGATCGTTATCAGCGTTGAAACCGAGACGCTCGCCGAGGGATAAAGAGAAAGGCACTTCTTACGAAGACATCTTATTCTCCGCCCACTACGCCTGCACTTTTTGCAACAAGAGTTACGACCCGCCGACCCCGCAACTCTTCAGTTTCAATAGCCCGCAAGGAATGTGTCTGGACTGCGACGGTCTGGGCACGCGCTATACTTTCGATCCCCAACTTACTCATCCCGATGCGTCGAAGTCGTTCGCGGATGGCTGTTTCCCGATCATCGGTAAACTCGGCCCCATGGGTCGCTCGCGCAAACACATTTACGAGGGCATCGCCAAAACGCTCGACATCGATCTGAAAACTCCCTGGCAGAATCTCCCCGAAGAACATCAACAATGGCTGCTGTTTGGTTCCGGAGATCGGCACATCACCTATGAATGGAAGCAGCGCGGCGGGCAGGTCTGGAAGCATGGCGGGAAAATGGGAAGGGATCATTCCCCAACTGCTCAGTAGTTTCAAGAAGACCGCTGCCGGTCCTGCGCCGAATGCAGCTCGAAAAGTATATGCGGGTCGTTCATTGCACGACGTGTGGTGGTGATCGCCTCAATCCCCAGGCCTGCGGTGCGGTTCGCGTTGGCGACAGGACGTTGATCGAAGTCGGCGCAATGTCGATCGGCCAGCTGTGCCTGCTTATCGGCATGGAAAACGAACTGGAGCCGATCCGAAGAATCATTGCCTCGGAGTTGCTCAAGGAAATTCGCAGCAGGGTGAATTTTCTGCTCAATGTGGGTTTGCACTATCTGTCGCTCGATCAGCAGCGCCGACCCTTTCCGGCGGTGAAGCCCAGCGCATTCGTCTCGCCGGTCAAATCGGCTCCGGCCTGGTGGGTGTGCTTTATATCCTCGATGAAACCGAGTATCGGCTTGCATCCGCGCGATACGAATACTCCTGCGCGCAGCCTGGAAAGGCTGCGCGACATGGGCAATACCGTTCTGGTGGTGGAACACGATGAAGACACCATGTGCGCCTCCGACTTTCTCGTCGATTTCGGACCGGGGCCGGGGATACGCGGCGGAGAAGTCATCGCCTCGGGGCACACCTGGTGAGGTGCTTGCCAATCCCGAGAGTGTGACCGGCAGGTTCTTGTCGGGACTGGAAAAAATCGACATCCCGAAGACTGGCGCACTCCAACCAAACGAAAAATCGAAATTCGCAAAGCCAGACACAACAACCTCAAAGCGATCGATGTCGATATTCCGCTGGGTCTATTCGTGGGCATTACCGGAGTGAGCGGATCGGGCAAAAGTACGCTGGTTCATGAGATTCTGTTGGCGGGATTCAGCCTGGCCCGTGCCGGTTTCGTCACGACCGAGGAGCCGGAGATGAACCGGGAGAGTGAAAACACCACCGATGTGCAAGCGGGGATTCGCGGCCGATTCGATACGATTCATGGCTTTGAAGAGATCGACAAAGTCATCGACATCGATCAATCGCCCATCGGTCGAACGCCGTGCTCTAACCCGGCAACGTACATCAAGGTTTGGGATGAGATTCGCTGCTCTTTGCCGAAATGACCGAGGCAAAAGTTCGCGGCTATCAGGCGGGCCGATTCAGTTTCAATCGTCCGGGCGGACGTTGCGAAGCCTGTGAAGGAAACGGTGCCAACAAGCTGGAAATGGATTTTGTGGCGGATGTCTGGGTGACCTGTCCGGTATGCGATGGGCAGGTGCTTCAACCGGGGAGACGTTGCAGGTTCGCTATCGCGGCAAGAACATTCACGACGTTTTGGAAATGGACGTGCAAGAGGCCCTGAGCCTGTTCGAGAATATGCCGAAAATTCGCGGCATGTTGCAGACGTTGCACGATGTCGGCATGGATTACATCAAGCTCGGGCAACCCTCTCCGACGTTATCGGGCGGGGAGGCCCAGCGCGTCAAGCTGGCCAAAGAACTGTGCCGAAGAGGAACCGGAAACCCGAGCCGGCGCACGTCCCGCCCCAAGGGCGGCGAGGGCGGCGCGGACGATCGTGGGAGGGTGCAACAGCATGTTGGTATAGGTCGCGTTGGCCATCGGGCAGGCGCATTCTTTGGCGTAGATGGACCGGCGCAGGCAATCCATCTGCGGCCCAAACCAGATGGCACGCAGATCGTAACCTGCGTCGCGCAGATTGCCGGCGGGCTCCGCGCGGATGCAGCAACTCCACACATCGCCGTTCGGCGCGACTTCCGCGCTGGCCCAGCCGGCGTAGCAGTCGATCACCTGGCGGCGTTCCGCCAGGACCCGGCGCGCGATCTGGTAGTACTGGCCGCGCAGCGCCTGGGTCACGCGGGCTATGGCGGGCATCGGCCGCGGCTGCGGCTGTGCGCTCAAGAAATTGGCGATCGCCTCGTAAGCGCCGGCATCCGGGGTAATGTCCCACCCGACTGTGTCGAGCTCAACGCGTTCCTCGGCAACCTCCGTGATGTAGCTATCGGGTTCGAGCGACCGCAGGCCATCGTAGATGGCCCGAAAGTGGGCCTGGTTGGAGCGGCTGATCACCGTATGGATCGAAAGGATCAGGTTCGGGTGCCGGGCCCTCACTTCCTTCAGGCGTGCCCAGGTGCGCAAGGACTTCTCCCAATTGCCCGGCACACCGCGCGCCGCGTCGTGTTCCTCTCCGATGCCGTCCAGGCTCAGGTTGATGCCGATCTGGGTGTCTCGGCATTCCTCGCACATGCGTGCCACGCGCTCGGCGATACGCTCGCTCAACAGTCCATTGGTGGGGATCGTGATCATCGCCGGCCGGCAATGGCGATAGGCGCTGATGACCAGATCGTCAAGGTCGCGCCGCAGGAAGGGCTCGCCACCGGTGAGGGTCAGGTAGACAGGCGAGCGCCCCAGCCGGGCGAACACCTGATCCCACTCCTCCAGGGTCATGTCGTCGTTTGGCTTGCGCCACACGGCGCACGTCCGGCAGCGCGAGTTACAGCGGTAGCTGACGCTGACGACCACAGACAATGGCAACATCCTGGGCCAGCCGAAGCGGCGGAACGACCAGTAGAGGGGCAGCCTGGGCGCCAGGGCAAAGATTCTCATGATGGATATTATACTGCGTCGAGCGCGGATCGCTTAAGAAAGCAGCCACGTGTCTGAACACGTGGCTGCTGCCAGGCATCCGTGGCGGGATGACAGATGCCATCCCGTGATCGGTTCATCGGTTCAGTTCAAGGCTTCGGCCAGCTCGGGCTTGTCGGGCGCAGGCGCCGCTGCTACCACAGTCAGGTTGATGGTCTCCTGATCGCCCAGGCTCACCTGCACTGTATCGCCGGACTTGTACTCGCCGGCCAGGAGCCCCTCGCTGAGACGGTCCTCGATCTTATCCTGAATGACGCGGCGCAGAGGCCGGGCCCCATAATCCGGATCATATCCCGAGCTGGCAATATACGCCTTCACCTCGGGCGCTACCTGCAGCTTGACGTCTTGCTCGACGAGCTGCCGCTCCACCCTGGCCAACTCCAGGTCCACGATTTCGGTGATCTGCTCGCGGCTCAGGCTGCGGAACACCATCACGCCGTCCAGGCGGTTCAGGAACTCGGGGCGGAAAGTGTTCTTGAGCGCATCCATCACGCGATCCTTCATCACCTGATAGTTGTTCTCCAGTTCCTGCTCCGCGGTATGCGCTGTGGCCCACCCCAGGCCACCCGAGTGTTTGATCAGATTGGCGCCCACGTTCGATGTCATGATCAGGATCGCGTTGCGGAAGTCCACACGCCGGCCCTTGGCATCCGACAGGTGCCCGTCTTCCATGATCTGGAGGAGCATGTTGAAGACTTCGGGATGCGCCTTCTCGATTTCATCCAGCAGGACGACGCAATAGGGCCGCCGCCGCACGGCCTCGGTCAGCTGGCCGCCTTCCTCGTAGCCGATGTAGCCTGGCGGTGCGCCAACCAGGCGGCTGACGTTGTGCCGCTCCATGAACTCGCTCATGTCGATCTTGATCAGGGCGTCTTCAGAGCCGAACAGAAATTCGGCCAGGCTCTTGGCGAGCAGTGTCTTGCCGACACCGGTCGGGCCAAGGAACATGAACGTGCCGATCGGGCGCTTCGGGTCTTTGAGGCCGGTGCGTGCCCGGCGGACAGCCTTGGCGATCGCCTGCACCGGCTCATCCTGGGCCACCACCCGCTTGTGCAGGTATTCTTCCATCTCCAACAGGCGGGCCGATTCCTCGCCGACCAGCCGTTGCAGCGGCACGCCCGTCCACATCGAGACGACTTCGGCGATATCGTCTTCGGAGACCTGCGGCTGGGGCGAAACATCCTGCCAGCCCTGGCGCAGACCTTCCAGCTTGTGTTCCAGCTCGATCTCGCGGTAGCGCAGGTCCAGCGCATCGTCGAAGCGCTTCGCCTCGACCGCTTCTTCTTTGGCGCGCTGGGTGGTCTTCAGTTCGCGGAAGGTGTCGCGCAGGCTCGTGGCGCCGGGTGACTTGTACATCCGCACCCGGCTGGCGGCCTCGTCGATCAGGTCGATGGCCTTATCGGGCATGAAGCGATCGGGCACGTAGCGGGCCGACAGGCGTGCGGCGGCCTGCAATGCTTCATCCAGGATCTTCAATTGGTGATGTTGCTCATAGGCCGAGCGCACACCTTTCAGGATCTCGATCGTCTCCTCGATGCTCGGTTCTTCCACCAGTATAGGCTGGAAGCGCCGTTCCAGCGCTGCATCGCCCTCGATGTACTTGCGGTACTCATCGAGGGTCGTGGCGCCGATACACTGAAGCTCACCGCGCGCCAGGGCCGGTTTGAGGAGATTGGCTGCATCCACACTGCTGCCGGCTGCGCCGGCGCCCACCAGCATGTGGACTTCGTCGATGAAGAGGATGGCATCACTGTCGGAGATCTCCTCGATCACCTTCTTCAGCCGCTCTTCGAATTGGCCGCGGTACATCGTGCCGGCCACCAACGAGCCCACATCCAGCATCAGCACGCGCTTGTCGATCAAGGGTTCCGGCACATCACCGCTCACGATGCGTTGGGCCAGCCCTTCCACGATGGCTGTCTTGCCCACTCCGGGCTCGCCGATCAGAGCCGGGTTGTTCTTCGTGCGCCGGCTCAGGATCTGGATCACCCGTTCGATTTCCTTTTCCCGGCCGATCACCGGGTCGAGTTTCCCTTCCTCGGCACGCGCGGTCAGATCCATGCCCAACTGATCGGTGAGCGGGGTCTTGCTCTCGCGCTTCTTATTGCTTTTTTCCTGCACCTGGCTCTCGAAGATCGCCTTGTTCGTCTGCGAGCGAACCTTATCGAGGCTTACGCCAAGGCTGCGCAGCACTTCTGCGGCGATGCCCTCGGTTTCCTGCACCAATCCCAACAGCAGGTGCTCGGTGCCGATGTTGGGATGGCCCATCTGCTTGGCCTCCTCGACGGCCAGTTCGATGACGCGTTTCGTGCGCGGCGTCAGCGTCGGCTTGCCAAAGGGCGGCCGGGGATTGCGCGGCGCCATCCGTTCCACGGCGCGCACAATGTCCGGCTGCGGCGCGCCGACCTCTTTCAGAACGCGCGCTGCCAGGCCATGCTCTTCCTTGACCAGTCCAAGCAGCAAATGCTCTGTGCCGATGTAATTATGGTTCAGCCGAACCGCTTCTTCTTGCGCGACTTGAAGGACCGTGCGCGCGTGCTTGGTAAAGCGGTCAAGATTATCAGCCATGCTATCCTTCCTTGTCCATCGCCTGGCCAGGGAGCCTTGCGCTTGCTGCCGTCACAGAGAATCTGGCGCCATGCCTATTCCACGACCGGCGGTTCGCGGAGCCTGTATCAGCAGGGCGACCCCAACGCTTCACAACATGAGACCACACGACTCGTCGTTACCGACACGCTCAGAGCACTTCCCCTACCTTGGTCACATTATACCATAGCCCATCAAATCCGTCGTAAGCCACGTTCCGAGACAGGCGATAGGGAATAGGGAATAGGTGGTAAGAAACGGGCCGGAGAGAGCAGCGGGGCCGCGCGGCTGTCAGGCAAAGGGACATACGAAACCGCACAGGGCTCAGGGTGAGCCCCGTGCGGCCTCAAGAAGTGGCAGCTCGATGGCAGGGCAGGGAAGGCAGGTCCTGGTCCCCGCCCCCTATCTTAGGACACAGGCTCGGGTTCCGGTGCCACCGGGACCCCTTCTTCAGCCAGCAAGGGCGTTTCCTCGCGCCAGTCAACTTCTGTATAGGCGTCATCGTCAGCCAGGCGCATACTCAAGCCCACACGCCGGTGCTCGGGGTCGATGCGGATCACCCGCACCAGCACCTCTTCGCCCTCGTGCACAACGTCCCTCGGGTGGTTCACCCGATGGTCGGCGAGCTCGGAAATATGGATCAGCCCTTCGATGGCGTTGTCGATCTTGGCGAAAGCGCCGAAACTGGCCAGCTTGGTGATGGTGGCCTGCACGACCTGGCCGACCGCGTAGTTCTCGCCGACGGTGCTCCACGGCTCGGGCGTCAGGCGGCGCAGGCTCAAGCCGATGCGCTTGCGCTCCTCATCCACGTTGAGGATATAGACTTGCACTTCCTGCCCGACCTTCAGGATCTCGCTGGGATGCTCCACACGATGCCAGGCCAGCTCGGAGAGATGGATCAGGCCATCGGCTCCGCCGAGATCGACGAAGGCGCCGAAAGATGCGATGCTGGTCACGACGCCCTTGAGCACTTCGCCGGGGCGCAGCTCGGCCAGCAGCCGATCCTTCTGCATCTTACGCCAGTCGCGCATGGCAGCCCGCTCGGAAAGGATCAGCCGGTTGCGCTGGCGATCCAGTTCGACCACCTTGAGCTGCATCTTCTGGCCGGTCAACCTGGCCCAGCGCTGCTCTGGGTCTGTGCCGTCCTCCTGTTGGATCTGCCAGTGATCGGAGAGCTGAGAAGCGGGCACGAAGCCACGGACCCGCCCGACCCGGACGATCACACCACCCCGGTTGTAGCCGGTAATGATACCTTCGAAGACTTCCTGCGACTTGAGCAACTCATCAGCCTGCCGCCAGTCTTGCTCCTGTTGGGCACGCAAGAGCGAGATGACGACGTTGCCGTCTTTGTCCTCGGGCTGGAGAACGTAGGCAACCACCGGTTCCCCAGGTACCAGCGTGGCCAGATAATCCTTATCTAGCCGTTCCAGCTCCCGGTAATCGACTACGGCATCGGCCTTGTAGCTGATGTCTACCAGGATTCTCTGCGGGACCGATGCTTACAATGGCGCCGTCGACGACGTCGCCCGACCGCAGCTGGCGGAAGTTGAAGGATTCGGCCAGCCAGGTCTCCATGGGGTTTCCGTCCGCCTCCTTTGGGCTTGCTTGAAGGGTATTACGATCGTCCATGAGAGTGATGATTCCTCCTCCGGGAAGGGGTTCATATGACCTGCATGCACCGCGCAAGAAGGGCACTTATGCGCGCAAAGATATGGTGCATGCTGAATCACCAAGCTTGGGGAGATCCGGTTGCGAGAAGACATCGTCGTATTCTCCGCGCACAGGGCCAGCCTCCCGGTGTGGGGGCCTGACTGGCGCCCGTACACGCACCCCCGTCTGCTTACCGGGGCGCGTAAGCTATCATTTCTATCTCGACCAGGGCACCTAAGGGCAAAGCAGCGACCTGGACCGTGGAGCGAGCAGGTTTGTCGGTGGGAAAGTGTACGCCGTAGATACTGTTGACTGTCTGGAAGTTAACAAGGTTGGTCACAAAGATCGTGGTCTTGACCACGTCCTGAAAGCCGCAGCCCGCAGCCGTAAGCACGGCCTGCAGGTTTTGCAGGGTCTGTTGGGTCTGCGCTTCAACGCCTTCGCGCAGCTTGCCCGACTGTGGGTCCAGCCCGGCCTGACCGGCGGTGAAAACGAAATCACCTGCCCGGATCGCTTGACTGTATGGGCCGATGGCAGAAGGCGCTGCGCTGGTCGCGATTGTTTCGCGCATGATAAACCACCCCCGTGCCGACGAGGCAACCATGTGAGGATAGGCGCAATCATAACAGGATTGGCTTGACTTGTCAACTGCCAAACGTGCATAGCAAGACAAGACGGTCAACTGTGGCCGTTATGTCGATATCTATTGCCTAATGCGCCACAATGTTGATCAGCTTGTCGTGCGCGTAGACAACCTTCTGCACATTGGCGCCCTCCAGCCATTTCCGCACGATCGGGCTGCTCAACGCAAGCTGGCGGGCAGCGGCCTCGTCCATACCGGCAGGGCCCTCCAGCCTATCGCGCACCTTGCCGTTGATCTGAACGACGAGCGTGACCGTCTCGGCACACGCCAATTCGGGGTCCCAGGTTGGCCATGGCTGCACGTGCACGCTATGAGGCGCGGCGAAGGCCGCCTGGCCGTGCCGCCGCTGCCAAAGCTCTTCGGCGATGTGCGGCGCTTCGGGCGCCAGCAGCACGATCAGGCTATCGATCGCTTCATCCCACGCCGGCGTGCCGTAGACCGGGGTCTCCCTGGCCTTCACCAGGTAATTGTTGAACTCCATCAACCCCGCCACCAGCGTGTTGAACTTGAACGCCTCGATGTCCTCAGATACTTTGCGGATCGTCTGGTGGGTGCGCTGGCGCAGCGCGACGCAGGGAGTCGGCCACGTTTGCGGCAGCTGTGCTCTGTTGCTGGTTCCCTTTGCCATCGTTCCGGTCTTCCAGGACCACGTTCCACACGCGTTCGAGGAAGCGGCGCACACCTTCGATACCCTGGAAGTTCCACGGCCCGCCCATATCCCACGGGCCGATGAACATCAAATAGAGGCGCACGGTATCGGCGCCATAGCGCTCCACGTATTCGTCGGGCGCCACCACATTGCCGTGGCTCTTGCTCATGCGGTTGCCGTCGGGCCCCAGGATGATACCCTGGTTGAATAAGCGCAGCATGGGCTCGCCGAACGGCACCAGCCCCATGTCACGCATCGCCTTGGTGAAGAAGCGCGTGTAGAGCAGGTGCATGGTGGCGTGTTCCGGCCCGCCGGTATACAGATCCACCGGCAGCCAGTAGGCGCCTTCCTCCGCGTCCCAGGGCACATCGCTGGCGTGCAGAGTCTGTCCGGCCTTGTAATTGGGGGTGACATAGGCATAGTTGTACCACGATGAGCACATGAAGGTGTCCATCGTGTCTGTCTCTCGCTCAGCATCGCCCCCGCACTGAGGACACTTGACATGGCGAAACGATTCGTGAAATTTGAGCGCGTTCTCGCCCGTCGGCGGGATCTGCGCGTCGATGGGCAGGCGCACGGGCAGGTCCTCGTATGGCACGGGCACGACGCCACATTGCGAACAATAGATCATCGGGATGGGCGCGCCCCAGTAGCGCTGCCGGCTGATCAACCAATCGCGCAACCGATAATTGACGGCCGCCTGGCCCTGGCACCGCTGCGCCAACCATGCGATCACCCTGGGCTTGGCCTCACTGCCGGGTGTGCCGCTGAACTCCCCCGAATTGATCATCGTGCCATACTCGGCATGGAGCAAAACGTCACGGTAGAACATCCGCGCGTGCAGGATCTCCATAGCCGTGCGGTGCTCGCGCAGCGCTGGTTCCAGCGCCTGGCAGCGCGCCAGGATCTTCCGATCCGCGGCCATCGAATCGAGGTCCTGCGGCCCATCCGGGAAAATGAAGGTAAAGCGGGCGCCCGCGACATCGACGTAGTGGCCCGGCTGGATGCTCGCGCTTGCCAACCGCATATAGCGCTCGACCTGCTCAGGCCCATGCAGGGTCACGCACAGGGAACCCGGCGGTTGATCTGCCGCCCCTACCGCGTACTCGATCCCGGCCTCGGCCAGCCTGGCCGCAAAGTCAGCTGTAACCGCACCCGGGCGCACCAGGCTCTTCGCCAACCCGTCATTGCGCGCGATCACCGGGATGACCGGCAGATCGAATTTCAGAGCGAATTCGAAGTCGCGCTCGTCGTGAGCCGGCACGGCCATGATCGCACCGGTGCCGTAAGTGGTCAGCACGTAGTCGGCGATCCAGATCGGGATGCGCTGCCGGTTGACCGGATTGATCGCGTAGGCTCCGATAAAGACGCCCGTCTTCTCCTTGTCGGTCGCCGTCCGCTCGATCTCGCTCTGCCGGCTGGCCTTGAGCTGATAGTCCTCGACGGCGTCGCGGCAGGCCTCCGTGGTCAACTCACGCACCAGCGCGTGTTCGGGCGCCAGCACCATGAAGGTGGCGCCCCACAGCGTGTCGGGCCGCGTCGTAAAGACCGAGATAGTCCGGCCATTCTCCGTCTCGAAGTTGACCTCGGCGCCCTCGCTGCGCCCGATCCAGTTCGTCTGCATGACGCGGATGCGCTCCGGCCAGTCGATGGTGGAATAATCCAGCAGCTCGTCGGCATATTGGGTGATCTTGAAGAACCACTGCGCCAGCTCTTTCTTGATCACGGGCGTTCCGCAGCGTTCACAGTGCCGGTCCTCGCCCCAAACCTGCTCGCGCGCCAGCGTCGTGTTGCAGTGGGGGCAGAAATCGACGGCAGCGTACTTGCGGTAGGCCAGCCCCATATGGTAGAGCTTGAGGAAGAACCATTGCGTCCACTTGTAGTATTCGGGGTCACAGCTAACGGCCTCGTGATCCCAGGCCCACATGGCGCCCATGCTGCGCAGCTGGCCGCGCATGCGCTCGATGTTGGTCATGGTCCACGTGTAGGGGTGGGTGCCATGCTTGATGGCGGCATTCTCAGCCGGCAGGCCGAACGCGTCGAACCCGATCGGGAAAGAAGACGTTATACCCGCGCATGCGACGATAGCGCGCGCCGGCATCGGAAGGCGTCATGGCATACCAGTGTCCGATGTGCAGATCGCCCGAAGGGTAGGGCAACATGGTCAGAAAGTAGAACTTCTGCCGGCCCGTCTCGCGATGGGTCGCGTACAAGCCGCTTTCCTGCCACGCCTGCTGCCACTTGCGCTCGACGTCCGGAGCGATGTATTTGTCTGTCATTTACCCCCGGCCTTTACTCCCGAGCCCCGGCTGCACGCGGCTCTGCACGGCCCCCGGGCGTGCAAGCGGGGCGACGCGGATCGCTTAACGAAAAGCCCCCTCGTCGCTTCGGGGACGAAGGGGGCTCCACAATACCACCCTGGTTGCCGATCAGGTGGAGCTGAGGGGAATCGAACCCCTTACCTCTTGAATGCCATTCAAGCGCTCTCCCAAATGAGCTACAGCCCCAGGTTGCACAGCTAAGGTGGAGCTGAGGGGACTCGAACCCCTTACCTCTACAGTGCGATTGTAGCGCTCTCCCAGCTGAGCTACAGCCCCAGAAGCACGGTCAAGTATAAAGGGATGGCTGCTTGCTGTCAAATTCTCGGTGATCCCCGGCGCGGAAGGGGTGGTTCGAGCAGGTACGGCGCTTGCGAAGGAACACAATTTGTGCTATTAAAGTCAAGGCATGGATGAGGAAGTGCGGTCGCCGTTGGGCGAATTGGGCGGTGCCTGGAATCTCTGTACGGGCCTCGCCTTATTGGCATGGTCCTGTTTGGTTCGCGGGCGTGTGGCGATCACGAGCCGGACTCCGACGTCGACGTGCTCGTCGTGCTGGAAGGGCCGGTCTCGCCGGGTGAGGAGATCGCGCGTACCGCCGGTACCGTCAGTTCCCTTTCCCTGCGCTCGGGTCTCGTAATAAGCTGTACTTTCATGGACGAGGACCGCTACCTGCATCGCGCCGGGCCACTGCTGCGCAACGTACGGCACGAGGGCATCTCCTTGTGAACGCCGACCAGCGAGAGCTTCTTGAGGCGGCGCGTGACAGCATAAATGCGGCGCGGTTGCTGCTTGAGAACACCTACCCCGGCTACGCTGCCGCGCGGGCTTATTATGCGATGTTCTATGTTGCCGAGGCGTTCCTCGAGGGCGAGGGGATGTCTTTCAGCAAGCACTCGGCGGTCATCGCCGCCTTCGGACAGCACTTCGCTCGTACCGGAAAGGTGCCGGTAGAGTACCACAAATACCTCATAGAGGGGCAAGAGCTTCGTCAGAGCGGCGACTATGGGCAGCGCAACGCTGTAGACGTTGGCCAGGCCCGGGTTCAAATCGAGCGGGCAAAAGCCTTTGTGGCCCTGGCCGAGCAGCTGATCGGGCCTGTTCTACCTTCCGACCAATGAAACCATCCACAGAAAGGTCGTCATCATGCCAGCACTCCATGCCGTCCTGCTGTCGCTTCATTCGATCTGGCGTTGGGCACTCCTGGCCGCCGGGCTCGCCGCCGTCGTCAAAGCCTTCATGGGATGGTTCGGGCGGCGCCCGTTCGGGCAAGCCGACCGCCAGCTGGGCCAGCTTTACTCTGTCAGCCTGGACGTGCAGGTGCTGCTGGGGCTCATGATCTGGGCCCTTGACGAGACCAGCGGGGCGCTGGCGGCCCCTTCATTGCAGTTCTTCGCCTTCGTGCACCCCTTCGCCATGGTCTTCGCCCTGGGTGTGGCCCACGCCGGGCGGGTCCTCAGCCGGCGGGCCGCCCGCGGAGGTCTCTCCGCGGCGGTAGCCGGTGCCGGTACAGGGATGCTGTCGCCTCTGCCCGGGGGGCCGGCCGCCGACGACGTGGCGGCGTACCGCTACGCCGCCCTCTTCTACCTGGCCAGCTTGCTGATCATCCTGGCCTTCATCCCCTGGGACCGGCTGGCCCATTGACGCAGCCTTCGGGTGACCGAAGGCGAGCCTGCATTGGCAGCGGGCCGGCAGCCTGGCCGGGCCAGCGTTTCAGCTTTCTGTAGGGCATCGCTCGACTCTTCAGGCGCCGCCGTTGTGGTCAGGCCAGGGATTGCGCAACACAAGGGCTGTGCGCCGCGGAATTCCGGTAGAGCTTCGCAGCATGAAGCGGATATACACCTCGCTCCCCCTTCTGTTTGGCCAAGGGAGTCAGGGGGTCAAGTGCCTGGTAAGCACCTCACAGCCATCTGCCGTCACCAGCACGACATCTTCGAGACGCACGCCGCCCGTGCGCGGCAGGTAAACACCAGGCTCCAACGCTACCACCATCCCGGGTGCCAAGGCCAGATTGTTGTAGGCCACCAGGCGCGGTTCCTCGTGGTTGCTCGCGCCGAGCCCGTGTCCTGAGTGGTGCGGGTGCGGCTTGTAGCCCGCCGCGGCCACGGCCTTGCGCAGAAGCGTGTCCAGATTACGCGCGCGAAGCCCCGGGCGCACGGCCTCGATGCCGCGGCGCAAGGCGTACCACACCGCGGCGTACATCCGCCGCATCTCCGCGGAGGGCTCGCTTACGAAATGGGTCCCGCAATTATCGCCCCAGTAGCCGTCCACGCGTGGCATCAAATCGGCGATCACCGGGTCTCCCGGCTGTAAGACATAGGGCCCTGGCAGGCCCCCCATATCGCCGGTGCGCACGCCTCCCACCAGGTCGGCCAGCAAGGGGAGACGCATGCCGGCCTCGACCTCCAGCTGTCCCTCTATCAGGGCCCACAGCTCGATCTCGCTCAGCCCAGCGCGAAGCTGTTCTCGCACCGCGGCCTGGCCCAGGTCCGCCAGCGCCAGCGCGCGACGCAACCTCCTGATTTCCTCAGGCGTCTTGACGGCCCGTAGCACGTCGAATGCACCATCCAAGGGCTTTTGAGCCGTGCCGGCCAGCGCGATCTGCACCGTACCGTGCAGGGCAGCCGGCAGGAATTGCATCTCGACGCCCACTACCTCTTGCCGACCCGGCCGGGTCGCCAGAGCGTCAGACAATACGACCGACTGCCGGGCTACGGCAGCGGAAGGCGGCTCTTTGATGGAATAGCCGACATAGTCGCGGACCACTGCGCCGCTGGCCCGGGCCGCGCCAGCTTCGGCATCCGAGGTAATGAGTGTCAGCTCGCCCTCGCACCACCAGGCCAGGGCGGGGCCGCCTTCGAAGGGGCTCGGGCCGGTCTGTATAGGCGGTGCGTAGCCGGTAAGCCAGGTGATGGTCCATGGGCTGGACAACAATGCCGCGCGGACCCCCAGCGACTTGAGATGCTCGTCCAGACGCTCCATGTTTTGCTGATTCATGCCAGCCTCCATCCCCAAACGCTCGAAGGGCCGCAAATGTCCCGGGGATCGAACACGGGCTGTTGCCGCCCAGTGCCGGATGCGGGTATTAGATCACAGGCACTTCCCGCTCGGCGCAGGCCAACAAGACGTCGAGGTTATAATTGGACTGTACCAGGGGGGCGGCGGGCACCGAAGCGTGGATCATTTCCCGACGGGGCTGATTGCCTGTTAGTCCAGTATTGCGTAGCCTCAGCCAGAACTATCACGCCGCCGACATGGTACGGCGGCTTGTCAAAGGGCTCGAAGCGGCCCGACGCATTATAGAGCCATCCGCGGGGCGGCCAATATCTTCGAGCGGGGCCAGCAAGCCCAACCATCCTGCGAGCCGGCAGGGCCGCGAAGCTGGGAAAAAGGCAAATTCGCAGCTCACGGTTCGCTCAAATCTGGACGGGGTTTGCATAGTGTGTCAACACAGAAATAGGGCACCCGCCCGGTGTCGTCGCCCGCCCGGAGCTGAAAGTCGCACGCCGCGACGGAGGCTCAGGGACGACCGCTCCGGGCCAAGGGGGGGCGGACACCGAGAACCTATTGTACACTGGCAATAAGCTCTACCTGCTCAGCAATCAAACGCACACGTTCGATCATGTTGTTGCCCATCACCATGTCTCCTACGCCCAGGATGATGGGCTGACCGTCTATCAGGTCTAGCAAACGCCGTATGTAGTCCCGAAACACGCCCTCGCTGGTCCGTTGTTCGAGCATCGGCGACGGAATGCCGCCCCAAATGAGTGGTCGTCCAGACCACACTTGCCATGCCTGTTCAAAGGTACATGAGGTCAAAGGGAAAGGGGAGAAGGACTCGCATACATCCAAGCCCGATTCGGCCAGCAGAGCCAGCAATCCCACGATGTCGCCATCTGTATGACTACCTATGCGCTTACCTTGGGCGTGCAAGATGTCTGCGTAGCGCTGATAATAGGGCAAACAATACTTTGAAAAGAGCCTGGGGTTAGTCATCGGACCATGCAGATTGTCGGCAAATTCGACGTATAGACGATCGAGGGCAGCCAAGTGATGCAAGACGTCCACCATCTGCTGATCCACCAGGGCAATCAAACGATTGAACAACCCAGGCGAATCATGAAGCGTATAGAACGTCGCCACCTCGCCAAGGTACTCGAGCAGAACCTGTTGAAAGGGGATGCGCTGCAACTCGAGCACGACATATCCGAATTCCCCGACCTCTTTCTCTTCCTGGCAAAGCGTATCGTATCGGGATACGTACTCCGCGTGCTCAATGATGTATTCGACCGTACGAAGATCGTCTGGATCCTTGATGAGGTGCTCCTTCTGATATGGCGCCTCGCCCATGTCAACCATTTCCTGGAGCACCTCATGCTGCACTCTCAACTTTCCGACCGGCGTCAGGAGTTCCAAAGTGGTCACGCCCGGCCTATCATCAACTGCCCTTTCTGCCAAACTGGGGAAGTAATTCGTTATCGGGTTTTCCTCTCTGTACAACACCTGATCCTCAAAAGTGCAGGTCAGTTGGACCCCACGAAGCCTGAAGCCGTAGGGAACACAGAACCGCTCTTGCCCCATACCGACCGCCCGATGTACTTGATTGAGCGATAACCCCTGGTACTGCGTGGGCATCGTGCGCATTCGCATGTGGTGTTTGTACCACAGTTCGAGGCGATCGATAAAGGGCAGGTGATCGGGCTTGTCGCCCGTCAAGACGGCCTCCACCCTCCGCCCCATGGTCCATCTTTCACTACTCGGCTGTTCGACGCCGCGTTGTTCTTGCATCGTACCCCCGGAGGCTCCGGCCGCGCAGCGGCTTCAAGATGTCACCAATGGCGGTCCCAGAGCTTCTCTCAATGAGCCAATGTGGCCAACTTCTCTGTAAGGTGGATGGGTTTGTCAAGACAGTCAAAGGGCCTTAGCTAAGGTGTCAAACTCCTTTCAGCATGATAGGGATCGGTAGGCGTAATTGTCGTAGTAGAGGTTGTGGTCAAGTGTGAAACCGCACTCTTTTTTGCGGTTTTGCACTTGTCCACAACCCGGTCTTACGCGTGACCCGCCTCTGGCAGAACGGGCGTGGCAGTCACACGCGATGCTCTCGACCATAGTAGCGGGCGGCAGGCGTCTCGTACTCCAGCGCCTGGTGCAGCCGCCGGTGATTGTAAAAGCCGAGATAGTCGGCCAGGGAGCGTCGGGCGTCGCGCGGGCTGTCGTACTCTTTCAGGTACACCTCTTCGTACTTGATCGTGCGCCAGAGGCGCTCGGTGAAGATGTTATCCAGGGCTCGACCGCGGCCATCCATACTGATTTGGACGCCGGCGTCCGAGAGCAGTTGGGTGTACTGCGGGCTGGTGAAATGGCTGCCCTGGTCGCTATTCCAGATCAGCGGCTGGGCCTGGCCCAAAGCTTGTTGCACGGCAGCCAACACGAAAGGCATTTCCAACGTCTGGTCCAGCTGCCAGCTAATCACGTAGCGCGAATACCAGTCCAGCACGGCCACCAGGTACAGCCAACCGGCACGCAACCGAATGTAAGTAATATCGATGCCCCAGATGTGGTTGGCATAGGAGGCCGTCACATGCCGCAGCAAATACGGGTAAATCTTGTGGGCCAGGTCCCGTTTGGTCAGATTGGGACCCGGTCCGATCCCGGCGATACCCATTTCGCGCATGGCTTGCTGCACCGTCTCGCGGGCCACCATCAGTTGCTGGTACTTATGCAGATGGGCCGTGATGCGCCGCGAGCCATAGAACGGATACTGCGTGTAGATCTCGTCAATTGTGC
>CAWEHT010000029.1:0-7327 GCA_963808455.1 uncultured Chloroflexia bacterium
ACCCCCGAGTTCCACGTCCCGGCGCTGCGCCATCTGCTGAGCCCAGCGCGCCATCGCGGTGGTCGGCGCTTCCGACCGGCCCGGTGCCGGCTCGCTGGTGCTGGCTAACCTGCGCCGGCTGGGCTACGCGGGCCCCGTTTACCCCGTCAACCCGAAGTACACGGAGCTGTGCGGCTGGCCCTGCTACGGCGACCTGGCCCAGATCGGGGCGCCGGTCAACCTGGTGGCCATCCTGGTGGGTGGGCCGCGCGTGCTCCGCGTCATGGAAGACGCGGCCAGGATCGGCGCCAGGGCGGCCTGGGTCCTGGCCAGCGGCTTCGGCGAAGCCGGCCCGGCGGGCGAGGCCGCCCAGCGCGAGCTCGTCAGCTGCGCCAGGGCGCTCGATCTGGCGCTCTGCGGCCCCAACTGCATCGGCGTAGTGAACCTGCACGCGCGCGCCGCAGCCTACAGCGTGGCGCTGCCGCAGGATCTCCGGCCCGGCCACGTCGGGGCGGTGCTGCAAAGCGGGGCCGTGTGCCTGGGCATCGCCAACTCGGCCAGGGACCTCGGCTTCAGCACGCTCATCTCGAGCGGCAACGAGGCGGTCCTGGACAACGCCGATTACATCTCCTATCTTGTCGACGACCCCGACACCCGGGTGATCATCGCCTTCATCGAAGGCTTCAAGGACCCGGCAAAATTCGTCTGGGCCGCCGGCAGGGGCGCGCCGGGCGGGCAAGCCGCTGCTGATCGTCAAGGTGGGCCGGTCCGACGTGGCGCAGCGCGCCACGCTGGCCCACACCGGCAGCCTGGCCGGCTCGGATGCCGTCCACGACGCCGTGTTCCGCAGGCACGGCGTGACGCGGCTGGACAGCCTGGACGAGCTGCTGGAGGCGGCCGAGTTGTTCCTCAAGGCGCCGTTGCCCGCCGGAGAGGGCGTGGCGCTGCTGACGCTGTCGGGCGGCCAGATCGGGCTGATCGGCGACCTCATGGGGGGGCTCGACCTGGTGCTGCCGCAGCTGGCGGGGCCGGCCCGCGAGGCGCTCGGCCAGGTGCTGCCGCCGTACAGCGCCATTGCCAACCCGCTCGATGCGTGGGGGGCGGGAAACTTCGAGGAGACCTACCCGGCCTGCATGCGGGTGCTGGCCGGCCAGCCCGACGTCCATCTCCTGGCCGTGTCCGCGATAGCTCGCCCGGCATCGCCCCCCAGGAGATCAGGCAATCCGAGGTGATCGTCAACGCGGCCGCCGAGGTGGCGGCAGCCACGGGCAAGCCGGTGCTGGTGTTTAGCAACATCGCCAACGGCATCGAGCCTTCCGTCAAGCGCCGGGCCGACGCGGCGGGCCTGCCGCTCTTGCAGGGCACGCGGGCCAGCCTGCGGGCGATCCAGGCCCTCATCCGCTACGCCGCCCTGCGGCGTTGCCCACCCGAGGCCGCCGCCCCCAGCCCGGCCGGAGCCGCTGCGCTGGATAGGATCAAGCGCGGGCTGGCCGCCGAGCCGCCCACCCTGACGGAGCGCGCCGGCAAGCGGGTCCTGGCCGCCTACGGCATCCCGGTGACCCGCGAGGCCCTGGCACGCTCGGCGGAAGAGGCCGTCGAGCTGGCCGCAGGGTTCGGCGGGCCGGTGGCGCTGAAGATCGAGTCGCCCGATATCCCGCACAAGACGGAGGCCGGGGGCGTGCTGTTGAACCTCTGTGGCCCTGCCGACGTGCGGCGCGGGTTCGAGCTGATCCTGGCCAACGCCGCCGGCTACAAGGGCGACGCACGCGTCGAGGGGGTCCTGGTCCAGGCAATGGTGCCGCCCGGCGCCGTCGAGGTGATCGCCGGCACGTCGAACGACCCGGACTTCGGGCCGGTGGTCGTGTTCGGGCTGGGCGGGGTGCTGGTGGAGCTGCTGAAGGACTCCAGCCTGCGCCTGGCGCCGGTTGGCCCCGGCGAAGCACGGGAGATGATCGCGGCGACGCGGGCGCGGCCCTGCTGCGCGGCTACCGTGGGCGCCCGGCCGCCGACGTGGCGGCGTTGGCCGATGCCCTGTGCCGGCTCTCGCATCTGGCGTATGATCTGCGCCACGAGGTGCTGGCCGTGGACGTCAACCCGCTCATGGTCCTGCCGGAAGGGCACGGCGTCGTCGCCGCCGATGCGCTGATCGTCAAGAGAGGGGAGTCACCAGTTCAGATGGGGAGAGAGCCATGAAGGTGATGCTAACCGGCAACGAGGCGATCGCCCGCGGCGCCTATGAGTACGGCGTCAAGGTGGCCATGGGCTATCCCGGCACGCCCAGCTCGGAGATCCTCGAGGGCGTGGCGCGCTACCGGCAGATCTACAGCGAGTGGTCCATCAACGAGAAGGTGGCGATGGACGGCGTCATGGGCGCGGCCTACGCCGGGCGCCGGGCCATGTTCACCACCAAGCAGGTGGGGATGAACGTGGCCGCCGACGCCTTCTTCTACGGCACCTACACGGGCGCCAACGCCGGCGTGCTGATCGTCACGGCGGATGACCCCGGCATGTTCAGCTCGCAGAACGAGCAGGACAACCGGCACTACGCCAGGTTCGCCAAGATGCCGATGCTGGAGCCGGGCGACAGCCAGGAGGCCAAGGACTTCGTCGGGGCCGGGCTGGACCTGAGCGAGCGGTTCGACGAGCCGGTGATCCTGCGCAGCGTGATACGCGCGTGTCGCACTCCTCCTCACCGGTCGAGCTGGGCGAGCGCTGCTGCGACGACGCCAGCCCGACGCCGAAGATGAAGCGGGACCCGCACAAGTTCGTCGCCACCGCGGCCTGGGCGCGCGCCCGCCGGCCCCTGATCGAGGAGCGGATCGGCAAGCTGGCCGAGTTCGCGGAGACCTTCCCCTACAATCGCATCGAATGGGGCGACCGCGACCTGGGCATCGTGGCCAGCGGGGTCGTCTATCAGTATGCGCGCGAGATCTTCCCGCAGGCGTCCTTTCTCAGGCTGGGCATGGTCTATCCCATCCCGCCGCGGCTGGTGCGCGAATTCGCGGCGGGTGTGCGGCGCGTGATCGTGATCGAGGAGCTCGACCCCTTCCTGGAGGACCAGGTGCGGCTGTTGGGCGTGCCGGCGGAAGGGAAGACGATCTTCCCTTCGTATGGCGAGCTGCTCCCGGCCACCATCGCCCGCTGCGCCGTGGCGGCCGGGCTGCTGCCGGCCGGCTCCATCCCGCAGCCGCGCGAGGTCGCGCCGAGGGACCTGCCCCTGCGCAGCCCCATCCTCTGCCCCGGCTGCCCGCATCGCAGCACCTTCTACACGCTCAACAAGCTCCGCTACGTGGTGGCCGGCGACATCGGCTGCTACAACCTGGGCGCCCTGCCGCCCTTCGACGCCACGGATACGATGGGTGCCATGGGGGCCAGCGTGGGCGTGGCCCATGGGCTCGACAAGGCCGGCCTGCCCGACCCGGCCGTGGCCGTGATCGGCGATGGCACCTTCTTCCATTCCGGCATGGCGCCGCTGCTGAACATGGTGCATAACAACGGCAAGGGCACCATCGTGATCCTGGACAACCGCACCACGGCCATGACCGGCCACCAGGACCACCCCGGCATCTCCCAGACCCTCGACGGCGAGGAGGGCGGCCGCGTCGACATCGCCGACCTGTGCCGGGCCATGGGCGTGGCCGACGTCCAGAAGGTCGACGCCTTCGACATGAAGGCGGTCGAGAAGAGCCTCAAGGAAGCGGCCGCCCGGGACGCCCTCTCGGTGATCGTGATGGACGGCCCCTGCGTGTTCGTGGAGCTCGAGCGCAAGGCACCGTTCGAGGTGGACGCCGGCCTCTGCAACGGCTGCACGCTGTGTTTCCGGCTGGGCTGCTCGGCCATCTTCCGCAGCGATGAGCTGGACGCCCGCACCGGCCGGGCCAAGGCCGGGATCGACCCGGTGCTATGCGTCAGCTGCGACATGTGCCGCCAGAATCTGCCCGCGGAAGGCGATCTACCTGCCGGCGGATGCCGCCGTGGCGGCGAAGGGGGCCTGACATGCGACCGTATAACCTGCTGGTGACGGGGGTCGGCGGGCAGGGCACGATCGTGGCGAGCGACATCCTGGCCGCGGTCGGCCTGGCTGCCGGCTACGATGTCAAGAAATCCGACGTCCTGGGGCTGGCCGTGCGCGGGGGCGCCGTGGTGAGCCACGTGCGCTGGGGCGACCAGGTCCGCTCGCCGATCGTGCCGGAAGGGCAGGTTGACATGCTGTTGAGCTTCGAGTTCCTGGAAGCGCTGCGCTGGCTGGACCAGCTCCGGCCCGGCGGCACGGTCCTCGTCAACCGGCAGCGCATCTACCCGGTGCTGGTGAGCTCCGGGCTGGCGAAATATCCGACCGGGCCGGCGACGGCGACCGCCCTGCGGGCGGCCGTGGGGCATGTCTACGTGGTGCCGGGGCTCGACGTGGCCCAGGCGCTGGGCAACACCCGCGTGCTGAACGTGGTGCTGCTGGGCGCGCTGTCGGCGCTGACCGAGATCGATCCCCAGGTCTGGGTGGACGTCATCAGGCACCGTGTTCCCGCCAAGGCGGCCGATCTGAATGTGGATGGATTCTGGCGGGGGCGCGAGGCCCTGGCCGGCTCGGAGCTTGCCGCCGGGCCGGAAACGGAGGTGGCAGCATGAAGATCATGGTCATCAACCCGAACACGACCGAGAGCATGACGGAGCACCTGCGCCGGACGCTCATGCCGCTCAAGGGCGAAAGCACCGAGCTGGCGGTGGTCAACCCTGAGCACGGGCCGGTCTCGATCGTAGTCTGGAATTCGACGAAGCCCTGGCGATCCCGCCGACGCTCGAGCTGGCCAGGCAAGCCGAGCGGGACGGCTATGACGCCGTCGTGATCGCCTGCTTCGCCGACCCCGGCCTGGATGCAGCCCGCGAGCTGCTCTCGATCCCGGTGGTGGGCATCGAGGAATCGACGCTGCACCTGGCGGCGCAGCTGGGCTTCAAGTTCTCGATCATGACCTCGCGCTGCGAGCGGGTGCCGAGCAAGATCGAGCACGTGCGGAAGCGGGGGCTGGAGTCCCGGCTGGCTTCGGCCAGGCCTCTGGACATGAGCGTGCTGGAGATGGACGCCTATCCGGAGCGGACGAAGGAACGCATCCTTGCGGTGGCGAGCGCGGCGGCCGCCGAAGACGGCGCCGAGGTCATCATCCTGGGCTGCGCGGGCCTGGCCGGCTACGCCACCGAGGTCGAAAGCCGCCTGGGCCTGGTGGTGCTCGACCCCAGCCCGATCGGCCTGAAGACCGCCGAGATGATGGCCGCGTTGGGTCTGAGGCACAGCAAGCGCGGCCGGTACGCCTCCGCGCCGGCCAAGCCGATCAAATAGCCGGGGACGCCGAATAGTCGGGGACGCTGCGGACGGCAGCGCTGCCGTCCGCAGCGTCCCCGGCGACGGCCCCTAGTGCATGCGCAGGGAACATCTTTTGTAGCGGCGCCTGTCATTCTGAGTCCCCCATGCCGCCGCGCCGGCACATGGGCGGCCAAGAAACCCGCCAATGTCACCCTGAGGCCGGGTCCCGTGACGCACTTGACGAGCAGGGTCGCCCAGGCCGAAGGGTCCGTCGCCGGGGAGTTTCTTGGTAGCGGGTATGCAAGCCGGCCTGCCCCACGGCTAGCCGCCAGCGAAGAATCCGTCGCGGTGCCACCGAAAGGGCTCCCTGTTTCTGCACTCGGGCGCCCGCGAGGCGATTCACCTCACCGCGATGACTTCGCACTCCACCTGCGCCTCGGCATCCGGCAGGCTGGCCACGCCGACCGTCGAGCGTGCCGGCGGCGCGTTGCGGAAGAGCTCGCGGTAGGCGCGGTTCATCTCCTGGAAACGCCCTATGTCGATCATGAAGACCGTCACCTTGAGCACCCGATCGAGCGATGAGCCGGCCCGCATGAGCAGCGCCTCGATATTGCGCAGCGCCTGGGTCGTCTGCGCCGCCACGTCGTTCGGCACGATCTCGTGCGTTTCCGGGTCGTGGCCGATGGTCCCGGAGACGAACAGCAGGTCCCCAAAGCCGACGACCGCCGAAAACGGCAGCCCGGGGACTGCCGATCCCACGACGATTTCCTTGCGCGGGTCATGTCCTGTGCTTTCCATGGGCATCTACCCTCCTTGCCCCTCAGCTCTCTGGCGCGGCCCATCGTTCCGGGCCGGCGTGCCGCCTTCAGTCGATGATCTCCGCCAGGCGCGCGACGGCATCCTCCATGTCTTCCGGCGTGACGCCACAGAACGGGAGCCGCAGGAACCGCTCGCCCTGGGCGGGGATCGTGAAAAAGCCGCGCCCGTCAGAAAGCCGCAGCCCGGCCGCTGCGGCCTTGGGCAGCAGGCGGGTGATGCTGGCCCCCGCCGGCAGGGTCACGCCCACGAAGAACCCGCCCTCCGGGTGGGCCCACGCGGCTCTCGGCAAACACCGTTCGAGCGCCGCCAGCGTGGCGCGCAGCCGCGGGGCGTACAGTTCCTTCAGCCTGGCGATATTGGCGGCGAGCAGGCCCGCCCGGCAGTATTCGTAGACCAGCCCCTGCGTGGGGAATACCGGCCCGATGTAGGTATCGACCGCGTAGGCCGCCAGCTCGTCGATCGCCTGCGGCGTGGCCACGGCGTACCCCAGGCGGAGCCCGGGCGCCAGCGTCTTGGAGAACGAGCTGAGATGCAAGACCCGATGCGGGGCCATGGAGTAGAGGGTGGGCACTTCTTCGCCCACGTAGCGGAGCGGGCGATATGGCGCGTCCTCGACGATCCAGAAGCCGTAGCGATCGGCCAGGTGCGCCAGCTGCTGGCGCTTCTCCAGCGACGTCGTCGTGCCCATGGGATTCTGGAAGTCGGCGACCAGGTAGAAAAGCTCCGGGATGCCCTGCCCGAGCTCGCGCTCGAAAGCATCCAGGTCCACGCCGTCGTCGAGCAGCGGTATGCCGACGACGTCCGCGCCCGTCCGGCGGAAGGTGGTGATCGTCCGGTCGTAGCTCGGGATTCTCGACGAAGGCCCGGCGCCCGGGCCCGACCCGGGTGCGGGCGATGAACTCGACGATCTCGAGGGAGCTGTTGCCGACCAAGACCTGGTCGGGCCCGACGCCGTACCAGCCGGCCAGCAGCGCGTGGAGGGGCTCGTAGCCGGGCGAGTGGCCGTACTGCAACAGCACCCGGGGATCGCTGCGGAGCGAGGCCTCCGCCGAGCGGACCAGGTCATCCACGGGGAAGACTTCTGCCGGCGGGATGCCGCGCTGTGAGATTGATGGTCTGGGTTGCCAAGTGTGACTTCCTCCTCTCGCAAACCTCAGAACAACAGAACTTCAGCTCTCAGGCGCCGAAATCTACCATAGGATCGGCGCGTTGTCAATCTTCGATCAGGCAGCTTGT
>CAWEHT010000030.1:0-10423 GCA_963808455.1 uncultured Chloroflexia bacterium
TCGTTGAGCAGTAACAGAAGTTCGTTTGCTGGGAGCTTTGTGGCCCATCCGGCAAGTTCATGCCACCAGGGCGGCCCGCCGGCGCCGGGAGCACGGCGCTGAAGCAACCGCGCGCAGAAGACCAGGCCCCCGCAGGGGCTGCCCTCGTGGCTCGGCATCAGCTCGCCGCCTGGCACACAAAGCGCGCCGAGGCGCACTGACGACCGGCATCTCAGCCTGTTTCAACAGGCTTGGTGTATCAGCCGACGGGTTTCAACCCTCGGCGGGCCTACCAGGAGCTTGGCGGACGAACCACCTTAGGGCTCGTGAAGTAATAGCCTCCCGAACCTGTCATCCTGAGGCCGACTCCCTGACCGTGCTCAACGACAGCCGCTCGCGGCCCTGCATGTCAACGGGTCAGGCCGAAGGATCCGTGCTGGCTCTGCTGGGCACATCGGACGCCTCGCCGGCGTCCCGCCGCAGCGCTGGGGGTCTCGTCCACCCGAGCTTTACACTGCGGTCGGCATGACAGCAGCGCAAGTTATTGCTTTGCAGGTCCTTATCCCAAACGTGTCGGCAAGTTTCCTCAGCCCGGATCGTTTCGCGCGCGCTACGCCCTGCCGAGCACGCGCTCGATCTCATCCTGGACCTTGCCCGGCAGCGGCTCGGGCCGATGCGAATCCAGGATCGCGACCGTCTTCTCCCGCAGCCGTTCCGACAGGCGTTTTCCGCCGGCCCTGGCCCAGCGGTCCCCACGGAACCGGTTGAACAGCGCCGGCCGCCACAGGTCCCGGCAGTGCCGCAGCGTATGGTCTGTCGAGAGATAGTTGCCGCCCGGCCCCACCTCGTGGATGGTCGCCATGGCCAGGCCGTCTTCGTCCAGCGAGAAGCCTTCCACGAAGCGCCGCTCCATCGAGATGACCTCGCCGCAGAAAACGATCATCTCCGGCGACGTGGTCAGGCCGGCCTCCAGATAGCCCACGTCGTGCGTCAGGTTGTTGCCCGCCAGCAGCGCGACCAGGATCGAAAAGGCGGCATCGGCGCCGGCCTCCTCGTCCATCACGCAGCTGTTGGAATCGCCGGCGTAGCCCCAGGTGGGCAGGCCGTAAAAGCGGCCCATCTCTGCCACGGCGGCGCGCGCCAGCTCGAACTCAGGAGAGGCGTAGACGCTGATGGTGGTCTTCATGTCGAGCTGGTGCATGCCACAGCCGTAGACAAAGGGGGCACCGGCATGCGTGAGCTGATGCACCACCAGGGCGGAGAGCACCTCTGCATTCGCCTGCGCGAGGGCGCCCGCCAGGGTCACCGGGGCCGTGCCACCCTGCACCGGGGCGGGTGAGTGGACCACGGGCAGCCCGGCCTCGGCCATGTACATGAGCTTGTCCAGGGCCGTTTCTGACTGGCGCAGGGGCGACGAAGGTTCCGAATACAACAGGAGGGTGGGGTTCTTGCGCAGCTCCTCCATGCCGCCGGCGGCCGCGGCGGCCATCTCCACGATGGCCTCGCAGTCGGCCCGATCGTCGCAGACAAAGACGATCGGCTTCGTGGTGTTCGAGATCATCCGGGCAAATTGCCACTGGTAATGGTTGGGCCGCCCCAGATCGGCCGGGATGCCCATGGACATGCAAAAACTCAGCTCAGGAACGGCATCCACCACCCGTACGCAGTCTTCCACGTCGGCCATCGTGAAGGGCCGGCGCTCCCCCGTGCGGGGGTCGAGGTAGCGCGGGCAGTCGGAGCCGGTGCCGAAGCTCACCCGCCGGCCTTCGAGCGGCGCGGCCACTTCATCGCTGCCGCGCCGGCAGAGGGCAATGCTCGACGGCGCCTGCCGCAGCGCCCACTCCACCAGGGCCGGCGGCAGAAAGGCAAGGCTGCCATCGCGGAGGATGGCGCCATGTTCGCGCAGCAGAGCCAGCGCTGCCTCGTGGTGCAGGCGCACCCCCGTGCGGCGCAGGATCTCGAGAGAAGCCCGGTGCAGTTCCCGGCAACTTTCTGCGGACATCAGGCCGAACTGCGGGGCGACAACCTGGCTGGCCGTGATCACATCCCTCTCCTTTGAGATTGGTGGTTCTTCATCAACTTCCTCTTGCGACCGGTAAAGCAACGACTCCCGCCGCTGTCATTCTGACCGCGGTGCAAAGCTCGAATGGACGAGACGACCAGCTCCGCGGCGGCGCGCCAGCGAAGCATCCGTTGTGCCCAACGTGGGCAACTCAAATCCTTCGGCCTGGCATGCACAGTCGCTAAACACGGTGAGGGAGTCGGCATGCCTGGAAACTCCCTCCGCGCTCGCCTCGCCGCTGTCATTCTGAGCGGGTTTACGAGAAGACTTACGCTGCGGCGAGTCAAAGCGAAGAATCCGTCGCTGGACTCCCGGAACGGATGCTTCGGCCTGCCACGCCGGCTCGTCAAGCGCGGTCAGGGAGCCGGCCCGCCTAGAAACCCCTGGTACGGATTCTTCGCTGTGGCGTGCCGTTGACAGGCCATATTGGTACGGCCGCTCAGAATGACAGTCCAAGGGGTTCTTGCGTAGCCGCGTCCCACCTGGGCGGAATGGAAAACTTAGGGAGACGGGTTCGGGAAGTTGTTCATTCACGAGACCTTGGCAGCCAGCTATCCCACACCACCAAGGTAGAGCCGTTGCACCTCCGGGTCGTTCGCCAGCCCCTGCCCGGTGCCCTGGTGTTTGATCTGGCCAAGCTCCAGCACGTAGCCGCGATCGGCGATGGCGAGGGCTCGCTTGGCGTTCTGTTCTACCAGAAGGATGGTCGTGCCCCCCCGATTGATCTCCTGGATGCGCTCGAAAAGCTGCTGCACGACGATGGGCGCCAGCCCCAATGAGGGCTCGTCAAGCAGCAGGAGCTTCGGATTCGACATCAGGCCGATGCCCACGGCGCACATGCGCCGCTCGCCGCCGCTGAGCGTGCCCGCGCGCTGCTTGCGCCTTTCCTTGAGCCTGGGGAATTGTCGATAGACGCTCTCCAGCGCATCGCCGAACCGGCTTACCTTGCCGGCCTTGAATCCCATCTCCAGGTTGGCCTCGACGGTCAGCGAGGGGAACACGTTGTTCTCTTGCGGGATAAAGGCAATGCCCTTGGTCACCCGCTCGTAGACCTTTACCTTGTTGATGTTCTCGCCGGCAAGCATCACCTGCCCCCGCCGGATGTCCGTCAGGCCGAAAATGCTGCGCAGCGTGGTGGTCTTGCCGGCGCCGTTTGGCCCGATGATGCAGACCATCTCGCCCGGATGGACCTCGAGCGACACGCCATGCAAGATCTCGGCCTTGGCATAACCGGCCGCCAGGTCGCGCAACTCCAGGATTGGATCAGCCATGTTGTCATACTCCCAGGTAGGCTTCGATCACCTGTGGCGCTTTGGAGACCTGCTCCGGGGTTCCCTCGGCGATCTTGCGGCCGTGGTCCAGCACCACGATCTGCTCACAGAGATTCATGATCACCCGCATGTCGTGTTCCACCAGCAAGACGGTCACGCCCCGCTGTTCGCGCAGCTCTCGGATGAGCCCCAGGATCCGGTTGATGAAGGTCGGATTGATGCCCGCCGTGGGCTCATCCAGCAACAACATGCGCGGGTCCATCATGAGGGCGCGGCCAAGGTCCACGAGCTTCTGCTCGGCGTGGCCCAGGTTGTGCACGTATTCGTCGCAGAGCTGGGCCAGGCCCAAGAAATCCAGCAGCTCCATGGCTTTCTTTTCAGACTCGGCCCTCTCGACGCGCATGCGCGGTGTCCGGAGCAAGGCGTTCATCAGGTTTTCCCCGCTCTGGTTCTGATAGCCCACCAGCAAGTTCTCGGTGACCGTGAGGTCGGGGAAGAGCCGGAGAACCTGAAAGGTCCGGCTGACGCCTTTCTGGGCGACCTGATAAGGCTCCATGGCGGTGATCGGCCTGTCCTCGAACAGGATCTGCCCGCCGGTAGGCTTCAGAAAGCCCGTGATCAGGTTGAAGGTGGTGGTTTTCCCCGAGCCATTCGGCCCGATCAGGCCGAAAATGGTCCCCTGCGGGACGTCGAAGGAGCAGGCGTCAACCGCCCTCAACCCCCCGAAGTCCTTTGTCAGATTTTGGACCTGAAGTAGTGCGGCTGTATTCCCTGACATACTTGCTCTCCGGAAGCAGTCCCCGGCGCGCGCGAACACGGTCATGAGGATGAGCAGTACGCCGAAGAGAGCTTGCTGAATGGCAGACGACACATCACCGGGCAGGCCCACGAAGCGTAAGCCTTCCCTCAACGCCACGAACACGATGCAGCCCAGAATAGTGCCAAGGTTATTGCCGAGCCCACCGAGGATGATGATCAGCCAGAGAAAGAACAACAACTCGAGGGTAAACGTGTTCGGATCGACGTAGCTGATGTAGTAAGCGTAGAGGCACCCGGCAATGCCGGCAAACGCGCCACCGACGATGAAGACCCACATCTTGAAATTGTACGTGTTCTTGCCCGAGGCCTGGGTGGTGCCTTCGTCCATGCGCTGGGCCTTCAGCACGCGGCCGAATGGCGAGTGCACCACGCGTTCTGAGATCAGATAGACCAACAGCAGGCACACGACCGAAAGGCCAAGGAAGCTGAGGTCGGTATCGAACCGCAAGCCAAAGAGCGAGGCCGGCGGGATGCCCGGCAGGCCCATGGGCCCCCGCGTGACGGAGTCCCAATTCGTGAACACAGCCACCAGGATCTGCCCGGCGCCCATCGTGGCAACCGCCAGGTAGTCACCCTTCAGGTTGATCGTCGGCAGGCCGATCAGGTAAGAGATGAAGCCGGCCAGCACGATGGCGGCCAGAAAGGCGAACCAGAACGGGAACCCGTCCAGCGCCAGGATGGCGGCAGCATAAGCGCCCACTCCGAAGAGGGCCGCATGGGCGATGGTGAATAGCCCGGCAGTGCCCATGATCAGGTTCAGCCCGATCGAAAGGACGCCGTAGATGCAGATCAGGATCAGGATGTGCAGGATTACGCCGATAGGCATTTTGCTCTCTCCCTGCCGGCATGGGGCTCGGCGGCGGTGGCGACGGCTGGCATCATCCGAACACCATCGCTTCTTCCTTGCGCCCCAGAAGCCCGGCGGGCTTGAACACGAGGATCACCATCATGATCATGTAGGCGATCGTGAGCTTCCAGCGGGCATCTCCGGCGAACACGTACCAGACGCCCAGATTCTCGGCCAGCCCCATGGCGAAGCCGCCGACAATCGCGCCTTCGACGGAGCCCATCCCGCCGAGCACGCAGGCCGCCCAGCCGCGCATCGTGATGTCGAAGCCCATGGAAGGCGTGAGGAGCGTGTTGATGCCGATCAGGATGCCGGCGACGGCCGCCAGCGCCGAGCCCACACCGAAGACCACCGAGATCGTGGTCTCCGAGTTGATCCCGTTGACGGCTGCCAGCTCGGCGTTGTCGGCCACCGCGCGGATCTGCTTGCCGACCCGAGTCTGGTTCAGCATAAGATAAAGGGCCACCATGAAGAAGAGCGCGGCGCCGATCATGCCCAGCTGGACGCCGGTGATGCTGACGGGGCCTATCTGTATGCCCTGGACCACGGGGAAGGGAAACGTCTTCCACTCGGCGCCCATCCACAACAGGACGATGGCCCCGAGGATGAATGAAGCGGCCATAGCCGTGATGAGGCAGATGATTTTCGGTGCCGTGCGCAGCGGGCGATAAGCCACCTTGTCGATTACGATGCCGAGAATGGCAGTGCCGGCGAGGCTGACCAGCACGGCGACCGGGAGCGGCAGCCCGAACTGGGTCAGACTGACGAATGCCAGGTAGCCGCCCACCATTGCCAGGGAGCCGTTGGCGAAATTGACGAACTTCAGGATGCTGTAGACCATGGCGTAACCGATCGCCGCCAGAGCGTAGGCGCTGCCGGCGACCAGGCCGTTCACCACCAGCTGCAGGAAGTTGTTCATCGGATCTGCATC
Organism: uncultured Chloroflexia bacterium; assembly: GCA_963808455.1. Lineage (GTDB taxonomy): Bacteria > Chloroflexota > Anaerolineae > CG2-30-64-16 > CG2-30-64-16 > CAWEHT01. The sequence goes on from CAWEHT010000030.1 coordinate 5,910, forward strand.
TCCAGGGAGGGGGCGGCAGGCTGCTGTCCCGCCGCCCCCTCGAGCAACCAGCGAACCGGTCTTAGTGGTCGAAGATTACCCACTGGCCGTTCTTGACGATGTCCCATTCGTAGAAGGATGTGACAACGTTGTTGTCCGGCTGGAACGCCTTCGGGCCGGAGGGGCCCGTGTAGCTGGCGGCCACCGTGCGCAGATTGGCCTGGATGCCATCGCCGCTGTAGCCGCCCTTTTGCATCGCCATGGCGGCAAGCTTGACCGAATCGTACGCGAACTCAGACCACACGGTGGGTGCCGTCCCGAACTTGGCCTGGAAGGCAGTCCCATATTGCTTGTAGGCGTCGGTGGTGCGCGAGCCGGGGTAAAGGGCGACGAAGCCCTCGGCAGCCGCGCCGGCGACGTCGGGCACTTCGTGCGTCACGGCATCGACCTCGCCGATCCACTGCGTGTTGAGGCCGAGCTCCTTCGACTGCTTGAGGACCAGGCCGATTTCCTGGACGTAGCCGATCAGGAAAGTGGCCTGCGGATTGAGGTCCTTGACCTTCAGGATCTCGGTGCGGAAATCAGTGCCGTTCCAGGCAAAGGGCTGTATCAGCGGGATCTGGTATCCCTTGGCCTTCATCGCGTTGACGATCGCATCGCGAACCCCGATGCCGTAGTCATTGTTGATGTAGAGGATGGGTGCCTGCGTTTGCTTGAAGTACTCGAGCACCTTCACCATCTCGGGCCCCTGCGCATTGTCGTCAGGCATCATGCGGTAGAAGTAAGGGGGGCACTTGGACCCGAGATTGGGGTTGGTCGCGTTCGTGGTGATCGCCACGATCTTGTAGTTCGCCGTCAAGGGGCACGTGGAGAAGGAAATCGTGCTGCCGCTGACGCCGATCACCACGGGCACTTTGTCAACCTCTGCCAGCTTTTTGAAGCCGGTGACGCTGTCGGCTGCTACCATGCGGTTGTCTTCGGTGACGAGCTCCAACGGGGTGCCGTTGACCCCGCCGGCCTTGTTGATCTCGTTAACGGCTAGCTCGGCGCCTTTCTGATCACTCTGCCCCCAGACGGCGGAATCGCCGGTCATGGCATCGAGCAGGCCGATCTTGTAGGTTTTGGGGGCGCCGGCCGAACATGCGGCAAACAGAAAGCTTAGCGCTAACAAGAGGCCAATGAGACGGATGACGTTCGATCGTGACTTCATTTGGGTACTCCTCCCTGCCGGGCGTGGACCAATGGTTTTTCTGGCAGCGTCTCGCACCATCCAATGGATCAGTTGGATATCTCTTTCTGCGCCTCCTTTCGCTCCCCACGGACCTGGCCGCTACCGTCCGCGTGAGCATCGACAGCTGCCGGCACTTCTGGCTGCTCCGGCACGAGAGGCCTCGCTCGGCCGTGGAGGAAGCCGCCAGGCTCCCTCTCAGGCAGCGAGCCCACAGATATCGCGCAGCCCATCCTCCAGTTTGCCGTCCAGCGGGGCAGGCCGGTGCGAACCGATCAGTGCCTTCGCCCGCTCTCGGGCGCGCGTCGCGTAATCCCTGGAGCCGGCCTGTGCCCAACTGTCGAAGTTCAGGTGATCGGCGGCGACCGGCAGCCACATATCCTGGCGCAGGTGCTGCAGCGTGTGATCCCGCCAGAGGAAATCCCCTCCGGGGCCGGCGGCCTGGACGACATCCAGGGCCAGCGTTTCGTCCGAAATCGTCAGGCCGGCGATGAACCGTTTGACCCAGCGGATCTGCTCGGCGCCCAACACGATGCTCTCGAGGCTCCCTGTCAGGCCCGAATCCAGGTAGCCGACGTCGTGGATGAGGTTGGTGCCGGCCAGTGCCGCCACCAGCAGGCTGTTGGCGTACTCCAGGCCCGCCTGCGCGTCGACGAGCTTGCTGTCGGTTGCGCCGCCGGTGCCGAAGACCGGCAGGTGATAGAAGCGCGCCATCTCGGCCATCAGCAGGTCGTTGAGGCGCCATTCGGGTGAACCATAGGGGAAAAGCATGGTGCGCATATCCAGCGGGCCCGTGCAGCCGCCGAAGATGAATGGGGCGCCGGGCCGTTGCGCCTGATGCATCACCAGGCCCGCCAACGCTTCGGCAACTGCCAGCGCCAGAGCTCCGCCCATCGTGACGGGCCCGCTGGCGCCGGCGATGATCGTCGGGATGTAGATCAGCGGCACTTCGTGGTCGGCGCAGAAGATCAGCCGGTCAACGGCGTTGCGGTCGTGTTGCAGCGGTGACACGAACTGTCCGTACAGGATGTAGTTTGGGCGTTCCCTGAAGGCCGCGTCCCCGCCTGCGACCAGGCACGCCATCTCGTGCAAGCGCTCGAGGGATTCGGGGCCCGAGAAGCTGGTCATGATCGTCGGCTTGGTGGTGTTGCTCACCAGGGCGAAATACTGCCGAGGCTCAGGCTCGCCCGTCCCGCAGCTCTGCCGGCATGCCGTGTGACATCACGAAATCGATCTCGGTGAGGGCGTCGCACACGCGGGCTGCCTGCGCCACATCCTCCAGCGCCGACTCGCGCCGGTGGGCCGTTTCCATATCGAGCGTGTAAAGCAGATCGGAACCGGTCCCGAAGTGGATGCCGTGTGGCCGGAGGGACATGGCCGGTTGGCCAAGCCGATCGAAGATCGCTACGTTCGCGCCGTGCGGTGCTCAGCGCGTGCTCGACGAGAGGTCGGGGGAGGAAGACGCGCGGTTCGTCGCCCAGCCGCGCGCCGGCCGCAGCCAGGCGGCGGCGCATCGCCGGGTGATGGACGTTGAGGCCCGTCTGCTCGAGAATGCAGAGCGCGGCCGCGTGGATCTGCTCCAGACAGTCCTGCCCGGCCAGGGTCAGGCGCGGCGTCCAGGCTAAGGGTTGGCTCAATTCACACGCTCCTTGTGTGCTTGGTCGTCGTTGACTTTACCAACGCTGCCGGTGGGCCTTCATCGGCGCAGGCCGGACGGCGTGCCCCAGGCAGATCTCAGGGTGGGATCATGGCAGCGGCCGGTCCAGGCCGCCCAGCTCGACATCCCAGTGTGCGCCCTGCCCTTCGATGACGTGCTGCAGCGTGATATCCCTGGTCTCTCTAACCTCGGCCGTAATCACTTCTTGGGCGAGCGCCACATCGTGGCCCCGCAAGGCTTCCAGAAGGCGTTTGTGCCGGACCAGGATTTCCTGCAGCGGATGGACGAAGACGGTAAACCGCGCCAGCTTGGCATGCACCTGGTCGATCATCTCCGCAAGTTCTTCGTTGCCGGACGCCAGGGCAATTCTATAATGGAAGTTGCGGTTCTCCGCGATGTAGCGGATGCTCGCCTCGTAATCATCGCCCGTGTAGCCAGCATGGACGCGTTCCAGTTCCTGGAGCTCCTGCTCGGTGATCCGGCCGGCCGCCAGCCCGACAGCGGCAACTTCCAGGATCTCCCTCACCTCGAGCAGGGCGCGCAACCGCTTGAGGGACATAGAGGTCACGAAGAAGCCCGAGTGCGGGCGGTTTTCCACGAGGCCATCTCTGCTGAGCATCTGCAGCGCTTCCCGGACCGGCGTGACGCTGGTGCCGAACTTCCTGGCCAGCTCATCAGGGCTGAGTCGCTCGCCACCTCGGCACTGCCCAAGCGTGATGGAGCGGCTCAAGGCCACGTAGATGCGGTTCGCCGACGTGCCGTCAGCAGCGGATTCAGCCATTAGTTGACTCCCCGACCTGGCGATTGGTCGCGGCATATGCCGGCGACCCAACGGCACATACGCAACATACCATCTGACGCACGAAATGTCAAGCCCAATGTAGGAAATGGCAGCTCGAATATATTTGTTGGGGGAGGCCGTATATGGGTGTGGCTCCCGGCAACGAAGCCGCGAGGCATCGCCATTGGGGCCAGGCCGGCCCGGGGCCTGGGAGCTGGTAAGGGAATAACTTCCTTAACCTGTCATCCTGAGTCCCCCATGCCGTTGCGGCGGCACAGAGGCACCCAAGAAACCCTTAGACTGTCATCCGGAGTCCCCCCTGCCGCCGCGGCGGCACATGGCATGGCAAGAAACCCCCCGCTTGTCATTCTGAGCGGGTCAAACCACAATCACTGTCGCCGGCGAGCCACAGCGAAGAATCCGTACCAGGAATTTCTTGAAAGCTAACGCCCGTACAGGTCCTAAATCTCGTCGCCGGCCTCGAAGCCTGCTTCCTTTAAGAGGTCGAGCGTCCGCGCCCGGTCGCCGCCCGCCTGGCGGCAAATCTCGGTGACCCGTGAGTAGCCCAGGGCCTTCGACGCAGCGGCCAGCGCCGGGATGAGCGTCCGGGCGTGTCGTTCGTTGCAAGCCGCGTCCACCTCCAGGCCCCACACGCACCGGTCAACGAAAGCCCCCACGCCGTCTTCCAGCAGCTCGAACGACTCCAGGATGGCCGTGACCATCGAGCTTTCCCAGACGTTGAGGTCGAGCTCGCCGTGATCCAGCCCGCTGGCGCAGGCCACATGGTTTCCCATGACGCGGAAGCAGAGCTGGATCAGGAACTCGGGCATAACGGGGTTGACCTTGCCGGGCATGCAGGTCGAGCCCAA
>CAWEHT010000031.1:0-4915 GCA_963808455.1 uncultured Chloroflexia bacterium
ATGTCTTGTGCGATTACTTGACAGACCTGACAGGCGGTGATAGGATAGTATTGTTGTACAGTTGGACAGTAAAGCAGTTCAACAACACCATTATACCCAGCAAGGGCTCCGTTGTCAACAGTGTGGTCCACCAAGGATCGGAATCGTTGGCTTCCAAGTCGACATTTCTGGCATTCTCGATATCGTTTCAGACTGAACCGTATCTGTGAGTCCGCGGCGACTTATGGTTTCCGCAATGGCTATTTGTACGCCGTACTGAGCTGGGACTATACCCTCGACCCCGACACCGCCGCTCGCAAGACGGCGGAGCGCTTACAAACCATGATTGCAGAGGCATAAGATGACCATCAGAATCGGTTGCGCGGCCCTTTACCCGATCACCCGTTATGGGTTCCCGTACAGTTTCGACAACTACCTGAAGGCGGTCGCCGAACTGCATGGCGCCGGCTTCGACGCCTGCGAGCTGGAAATCAACGTCGATCTCGACCTCGAAGAGTACGTGGCCCGCAGGGCAGAGGTAGAGACGACGCTCCAGCGAAACGAGATGACCATCTCGTCCATCATCGGCGTCGTCAACGGCGGCTTCTCGCAAAAACCGGAGGTCGCCGACCGCTATCTGGGGCTCTACGAGCGCCTATGCCGGTTTGCACGGCATGTGAACTGCGACAATGTCTGCATCTGCGCCTACATGCCTCCGGAGATCGAGGGCGTGGCGGGCACCGAGCCGTATCGCGGCAGCCCACCGATGCAGGTGCGTGTGCCGGCAGGGTTCAGCTGGGATGCCTTTTGGGACAACGCCACGCATCGCCTTGGGCAGATGGCGCGCGTCAACGCCTCTTTCGGCCAGCAGTTGATCATTGAGAACCGCGTGGGCGATTTCGTGAGCACGAGCGACGGCGTGCTCAAGCTGATCGAGGATGCGGGCGAGCCGAATGCCGGCTGCCTGCTCGACCTGGCCCACTGCCATGCCACGAAGGAACACTTCGACCTGGTCATTCCCAAGCTCAAAAAACGCCTGACGTATGTCCACCTGGCGGACAATGACAGTAGCTTCTCCTACCATCTGCCAGCCGGACGGGGCAACGTCAACTTCCCGGCAGTCTTCCGCAGCCTGGTGAGCGTGGGCTTCAACGGCTACGCTAACGTCAACTATGGCGGTGTGCCGGCCGACGAGATCCTGGAACAGGTGGGGCGCGGCAGGGAGTATTTTGCCGCTTGCCTGGCAAAGGCTGAGGAGTCGTAGCAATGAAATCTCTTACCTGCCGCGAGCGGGTGCTGGCGGCGATCAACCACGAGGCGCTGGATCGTGTGCCTATGGACTTCGGCGCGCAGCCGGAGGTCTAGCAGGTTCCCCAGGCCCGCTTCAGGCTCAGCGAGCGCGAGGCCCTTCCGGAAGCGTTGAACGTCAACCTGCGTCACATCGAGCCCAGAGACGTGGTCTGCGATCACCCGCGCCGCTGCGGTCCGCCGGTTGGCCGCGGGCCCAGGGGGCGCAAGCACAGGACAGAACCCGGTCGAAAGCTCCCGGCAGGGGCCGAAAAGATGAGGCCGTGATATAATGTCTCCCACGCCGGGGACAGAGGTTGTCCGCGTCGCGGTCTCATCCGCTACGATCAGCTACGTATAGGGTATGCTCTGCGAGTTGCCTGGCGGCGGCTTGGCGCAGGCCCTGGCGCCCTGCGGCGAGGGCAAGGCGCTGCAAGGTGCAATTGCAGGTTGCCCCGCGGCGGGGGGTGCGGAATTCATCAGCGTGCGGGTCCTGACTATGCGCGCCGTGCCGGCGCGCATGGGAGGCACAGATGCCTGACACTTGGCAGCTTTCACCGGATCGTTATTTTAGCCCCGAGCCGCAGCAACGCGCACTCGCAAGGGAGCTCCACGCCGGCGTCGCGGGCCTGCCATTGATCTGCCCGCATGGGCATGTTAACCCGAGCATGTTTTCCGAGCCCGAGTTCCGGTTCGGCACGCCCGTGGACCTGCTCATCACGCCCGATCACTACGTCTTGCGTACCTTATACGCCCAAGGCGTCCCTCTCGAGGCGCTCGGCGTCCCGCGGCGCGATGGTGCACCGGCCGAGAACGACCATCGACGCATCTGGCAGACCTTCGCCGAGAACTTCTATCTCTTCCGGGGCACGCCGAGCGGCGTCTGGCTGGCCCACGAGCTGATCGAAATCTTCGGCGTCCGGGAGAAGCTGACGGGCGAGTCTGCCCAACGCGTATACGATCACCTGGTGGACCGGCTGTCGTCTGCGGAGTACAACCCGAGGCGTCTGTACGAGCAGTTCAACATCGAGGTCCTGGCAACGACAGACGAGGCCGCCGACCCGCTGGCGCATCACCGTGCCATCCAGGATTCAGGGTGGCGGGCCCGCATCATCCCAACGTTCCGGCCCGATGCCGTCATCAACCTGGAAATTGCAGGCTGGCGCGAGAACCTGCGGGCGCTCGAAAAGGCATGCAACCTCAAGATCGACAGCTATCGTTGTTTCGTCACGGCTCTCAAGGGGCGGCGGGCCTTCTTTAAGCGGCTCGGCGCCAAGGCCACCGATGCCGACGTCTTCATCGCTTGCACGGACGAGCTGTCGCCTGGCGAGGCCGAGGCCCTTTTCCAGACGGCGCTGGCAGGTCACGTCTCACACGAGGAGGCGATTCGCTTCACCGGCCATATGCTGATGGAGATGGCCCGGATGAGCATTGAGGATGGCCTGGTGATGCAGATGCACGTCGGCTCGTGGCGCAACCACAATCCGGTGTTGTACGGACAATTCGGCCCGCACCGGGGTGGCGATATGCCGATCTCTGCGGAGTTTACGAAGGGGCTGCATTCGCTTCTGGGGAAGTACGGGAACGACCCGCGCCTGGCACTGATCGTTTTCACGCTGGACGAGTCTACCTACACCCGCGAGCTGGCGCCCCTGGCGGGCCACTACCCTGCCCTTAAACTCGGCCCGCCCTGGTGGTTCCAGGATAGCCCCAACGGCATGGCGCGCTACTTCGACGGGGTAATGGAGACAGCCGGACTGTACAACACCGCCGGGTTCAACGACGACACACGAGCGCTGCCGTCGATCCCGGCTCGCCACGATCTCTGGCGCCGGGCCAGCGCCAACTGGCTCGCGGGGCTGGTGGTGCGCGGCATCATCGACCGGCAGGATGCCGAAGCCATGGCACACGAGATGGCCTACGGCCTGGCCAAACGCGCGTACCGGTTGGACGAGTCCGGTAGTCGTGCAGCCCAGTAGGTTGGGTGCCCGCGAGATCAGTACGCCCCATATTCTCGCCAGGCTTCCCACATGGCCATGATGTTTTCGGGCGGGACGTCGGCCTGGATGTTGTGGACGGTGTTGAAGACATAGCCCCCGCCCGGAGCCAGCGCCTCGATGTTCCGCCTGACGTCGTCGCGCACGTCCTGAGCTGAGCCGTAGGGCAAAACGTCCTGCGTGTCAACTCCGCCCCCCCAAAAGACCAGATCGCAGCCGAAATCCCGCTTCAGCGCCTTTGGCTCCATTCCCGCCGCACGTATGTGGACGGGGTTCAGGATCTGTACGCCGATCTCGACGAAATCGGAAATGATGGGCCGCACGCTTCCGCAAGAATGGAAGAAGACGTAACTCGTGGGGGCCAGGGTCCTGATAATGTTGAAGAGCGCCGCCAGCCGGGGCTTGAAGAGGCGGCGAAACATAGCCGGCGAAACGAGCTGCGAGCTCTGGGTACCAAAATCGTCGCCCAGCGAAATCACGTCCACCACATCCTGCAAGGCCGGCAGGCACATCTCCCAATACGCCACCTGAAGCGCCAAGGCCTTATCCAACAGAGCTTCGGCCAGGGGCGCGCCAGTTGCGAGGTCCAGCATCAGGCGTTCCATGCCGCGGAAGCGCTGGGCCATGGTGAAGATGCCGGCAAACGGCTCCTTGAGCAAGGTGGCGCGCCCGGCCGCCCGGTGCCGTTCAGCCTGGCCGCGCAACCCGGCGATGCGTCGAGGGTCGCCTTGATCAGGCCATGGATACCGATCCAGATCCTGAACTGTCAGCTCGGGGTCATCCAGGGGCACGTGCACAATGCTGAAATAGAGCCCGCCGTCTTTGGGACGATGATGGGTGATGCCCCACTCGTCATAGTATGCCCAGCGCTCGCCCGCGTCTTCGAGGCGCACTTGCCAGTTGTGGCTGGTCAAAGGATATAACCCCCGCACGTCGGCCTGAAGGAGCTGCAGCAAGTCTTCGTCAGGCAAGGCAAGCCCCTGGATGTGGTCGCACAATGCCACGTCAACCTCGGGCAAGCCCACATACCGCGCAGGCGACGATAGGCCACCTCCGAGATGCCAGTGACCTGGTTGCTGCTCAGATCATAAGGCACGTGGTCGGGCTCTTTGTGGGCCAAGGCAGCCAACAGACGCTCTCTGGGAAGCATAGGCACCTCGCGCAGCAGACAGGATGATCGGCGGGTCCGCCATCCAGCTAACCAGTATATCCACCTCTGGCTTTTGCCGCAATTGAGCCACCCGCCCCGCCGCCGCTGCGGGCGGGGGAAGCGCAAATGCATCTTGGAGCAAGATGAAAAAAGGAGGATCGTCTTTTCCCGTCACGATGCTTCCCGCGGGTTGTGCCGCTGTTGTCAATAATCTGGCGGCATCCATTGACGTATTTGTCGATCTCGACTATAATTGCCCTTGGTTCGCTCATTTCTAGTGCGTTATCATTGATTGCCAACGATTGATGTGAATGTGACCCACTGCGAAGATGCAGGTCGTTCCGGCGGGCCGACCTCGGACCATCACCGCCGGGCGCCGCTCGTTCGTTTCAGTTGCTCATGCCGTCATTGACGGCCGCCGCCAGGTCCGGAATGTGATCGTTATTGAAGTCGCCGATCACCACCGAATAGACGTTAGTACCGGCGCTGTAGTCAACCGCCG